>JBJOII010000194.1:0-6000 GCA_046047235.1 Verrucomicrobiota bacterium
TCATACGAAGAACTCTCGTGCAACCGATGCGGCGCCGGCCCGTTGTCCCGCATCAAGGTGTAAAGACTCCCGTCCGCCCGCCGCACAATGCTCGGCTGAATGTTCGCCACGCCCATCAATGGCGCGCTCGTGTGCCACGTCTCACCCCAATCATCCGTAATCGCCATCAACGAACAATCAAACCCATCCGAATACAACGGCACAATCAACCGCTCCCCGTCCAAGACCACCGGATGCGCCCGCGTCATCCATCCCAACCTGCGCCATAACTCGTCCCCCGCCCGCTCCCGTAATCCCCCAAAATAAACCTCCAGCTCCTCACGCCTCGACCGCCCCTCCTCCGTCTTCAAATACTCCCTCTCCACCCCCTCCCAAAAGGGCAGCACCAGCTCCGAAAAACCCTCCCCCGGCGTCACATGCAAAACTTCCTCCCGCTCCCAAACCGGAACCCCATCACCCCCGTAATCCGAAGAAACTTTATACTTCATCAACGCCGTCTCCCACCGATGCGCCAGTATCGTCGGCCACAACAACCATAGCCTCCCCCGCGGATCCACCAACATCGCACAGTTCGTGTCCGGATACCCCGGCGTGTCCGCCAGCGTCAAACGCGCCCCCCATTCGCGACTCCCACGCCTCAACCGCGCCCCCTCAATCTTCACATCGTCCGCCGTGCGCTCCCCAGAACCATGAAACCAACACACCCACAAATCCCCGCCCGGCACCTCCACAATGCACGAAGAATGGTTGTGCCAGGTCTCCACCGGGAAAATCAGCTCCGACTCCAGAAATGGCTCCTCCCCCAAGACCAACCCAGGTAGCCACACACAAAGAAAAAGGGCCGCCAAGGCCCTCCAATAACTCCAAGTCTCACAGGCGGAAATGAACATCCCCACCCTCTACACGATCCCCACGCGCCAAGTCAGGGAAGAATCTCCGTGATCTTAATCCCAAAATGCTCCTCCACCACCACAACCTCTCCCCGCGCAATCCGCTTCTGGTTCACAAATAAATCCACCGGCGCATCCGCAATCTTGTCCAACTGCACCACCGATCCCGACGCCAGCTGCAAAACGTCCTTCATCGGCATCATGCACGATCCCAACTCCACGGTAATCCGCACCGGCACATCCATCAGGATGTCCATGTTCGCAGGCATGCTCGCTAGTGTTTCCATGTTGTGTTCAACTCCTGATTAATTCATCCAAACCCACCGCCCACTTCTCCGATTGTGTCCCCAACCGACCGTGAAACTTCGGGATACCCCCAAGCTTCAAAAGCACCTGACTGCAGGCCTGAGGCTGCAACTGCAACACATCCCCGGGCTTCAACTCCGTCAGCTCCCGCGCCGTCATCTCCAAATCCGACCACTCCGCACTCACCCGAATCCGCATGGAATCCAACTTCGCATTCCACTTCGGCATCTCCGCCGCCTCCGCCTCCTTCGCCCCGGATTCCATCTGCTGCCCCAAAGCCCGAATCAATGGCTCCAATGAATACGACGGCACCGCCAATTGCATCTGCTCCATGCAATCCCCCACCCGGGCCTCCATCGACAATACCATCATCACGGTGTCCGACGTCGCAGTCTGCAGAAACCGACCGTTCGTCTCATGCCCCAGTAACAACGGACGCAAATCCTGTACCTTCGCCCAATGACTGCACCACTCCCCCAATATTACCTCCACCGCCTGATCCAATAACGCCTGCTCAATGTCCGTAATGTCCCGGTCCGGATTCACCGAATGGGCCGGCCCTCCCATCAGCCGGTCCACAATCGTCATCCCCAACCGCGGCCGCATCTCCAGCAAACAAATGCCACTCAACGGCTCCACCTTGAAAACCGAAATGTGCGTCGGATTTTGTAACCCCTCACAAAACTTCTGGAACGGAATCGTCTGCAACTTCGACATCTGCAAACCAAAATCCAGCCTCAGATAAATCGATAGCCGCGCCGCCAATGAACGAATGAATTCCTCATGCCGCAACCGCAGCTTCCGCAGCTCGCTCGGCGACAAAAACACCGGATGCCTGAAATCATACGGCTGAATCGCCTCAACCCGCGCACGCTCCTTCTCCTGGTCACCCTTGTGGACAACAACACTGCTCTGCTCCTCCGCCACCTGCGCCAGCAGCTGCTCGACCTCGGACTGCGAAAGTACCTGCTGGACTTCCTCCTGGCTTAGCGGGTTGTCATCCATGATTAAAACTCCCTACCCCAACTACTGGATCGCGAACTCCTCCAGATAGACGTTCACCACCACCGGCGAACCCAGCTGGCTGTTGAACACCGATATCAACTCCATCTTCAACTGGGCCCGACCCGGCGCCTGTAATTCCGCAATCGTCTTGCTCGAAAACAACTCGTTCGCGCTGCTCTTCAGCTTGAACTCGTTCTGCTCAATCAATTTCGCAAAACCTGATCCCTGACCCTCCAGCGTAATCAACGCCGTCATGATCCGCGTCCCCATCGTCCCCGCCGGATTCGCTATCACATTGTCAATCTGCGCCGTCTGCATCCCCTTGCCCGAAACCGAACCATGCCCCTTCGATTCCGCCGCCTCACCATGCCCCGACGCCGCTTCACCATGCCCCCCCTCCTCAGCCCCCTCCTCCACCTGGCCAGCCGGAGCATTCATCTTGGGGAATACCAGAAAGGTCATCGTCCCATACGCCAGCAGCGGCATGGATACCAGCGTCACAATCAGCGGTAACCACGCCTTGATCCCCGCCGGCGCCGGCACTGCAGCAGTCTCAGGTGTAGTAGCTACGGAATCAGCCATGATCTCGTCCCTCCACTCAATTAACGCTTCAGATTCACCAGCTCCTGCAACATCTCGTCACTCGTCGTAATCACACGCGAAGTCGCCTGAAACGCACGCTGCGCAGTAATCATCGTCGCAAACTCCTCCGCTATGTCCACGTTCGACAACTCAAGCATGTTCGCCTCAAGCTGCCCCAGACCATTGCTTCCCGGCGCCTGAAGGGTCGTAAAAGCCGGCCCCGCCGCCGCCATCCCCGAGTAAAGGTTGTTCCCCTCCTTCGCCAACCCGTCCGGCTTCGTGAAACGCTGCAGTAAAACCTGACCCCGGTCGTAGTCCTCCCCGTTGGATAACACCACCTTCACCTTGCCCTCGTTATCAATGGAATACGACTTGAGCTGCGCATCCGGATCCACCCCGCTCGGCTTGTCACCAGCATCAATCCTGATGTCCCCAACGGTCGTCAAACCACTGTCGTTGTAACCCTGAACCCGCAAACCCGAGTTCGTCTCAAGATACCCCGCCTCAGACAAATGGAAATTGCCCACCCGCGTCACAAAGGTCTCGTTGCTCACCGGATCCCGCACCACAAAGAAATCGTTGCCGCTCTGGTCCTGAATCGCCAAATGCGTCGGCACACCCGTCATGGTCATCGACCCCGTCGACCAATCATTGCTGATCGCACTCGTCTTCACCCCCAAACCCACCTGCATCGCGGATACCCCGCTCGAGGTCGCATCACCACTGCTCGACTGCCGCAGGGTCTGGCTAAATGAATCCGCAAAGTCCACATGCCCGGCCTTGAAGCCCGGCGTGTTCACGTTCGCGATGTTGTTGCCGATAACATCCATCTGCTGCTGAAAATTCTGCAGCCCACTAATTGCTGAGGTAAGGGAACGAAGCATATGTTTAACGAGTTTCGGTAATGCCAGGAGGCGGCGCACCCGGCGATGTAATGGTTCTTAACTGACTCAGGTCGTAAGCACGTCCGCCCACCACGACCTTCGGCTTCCCTGCCTCCATAAACACGCTGGTCACTGTCCCGAACTCCCGACGTGCGTCGTCACCCAGGTCCAGCTCCACCGTGCGTCCAATTAACGCATTGGCTTTCAATACCTCCTGATCCAAACGCATCGATGACAAATCCGTCACCATCTCCCGCGTCTGCTCCAACGAGGCAAAGCTCGCCATCTGACCGATGAACTCCATGTCCCCGTCCGGTTTCAACGGGTCCTGGCTCGTCATCTGCGTCACCAACAACTTCAAAAAATCATCCTGCCCCAGCAGCTTCTGCGGCGACCGGTCACTCGCAGTCGTAAAAATGTCCGCCGTGCTGGATCCGCCACCACCTGAAATCGCAATATCACTCATCGTGCTCTCCTCCTCTTAAGCCCAGGATTCCCAACCCGATGCACCACCCGCCCGCCGCGATTGCCCTACCCGCACCGACCGACGCAACCCGCTACCCTCCTCCTCCAACGACAAACCCCGAACCCCGCGACGCTCCCGCTCCCCACCGTCCTCATCCCGCTGCGAAGAACGCCCGGAAAACTCCGACCCGTCGCCACCCTGCTCAGTAAAACTCTCCGACCCATCCTGATACTGCGTCACCGGCGTCTGCTTCAATGGCAACAGTTGCACCTGATGCTGCAACATCGACTCCTGTAATTGGCCCCAGTTCCGATGAAACGTCTCATACGCCTTCGGCTCGCAACGCACAAAAGCCTCCAACTGCCCATCCTTCCGGTTCAGCTGTAAAACCATCTCGGTGCGATCGTCCGGCCTCAAAACCACCGTGAGGGAATCCGCCTTCATCTGGCGCACCACCATCACCTCACGCACAATCAATTGCTCCACCCGCTCCACCGCACTCACCCCTCGAACACCCGCCACCCCATCCACCGAACCCGCCTCCGCCACCGGAACCTGAACCTCAGGCACCCGCTGCATCCAATCCCAAGCCTTGATCTCCAAGGACAACACGCCCTGACGATCCATGTGCAACCGCGCCAGATTCCCACCGTCCGCAGCTGCCGCACCCGACACATCCCCCGGCACTTTCTGCAGGCCCCAGGTAGCGCTCTCGTCCGCTTTTCGCATTGTCTTCATGCCGTTCTCTTCCTGAGCAACGGCCGTGCCATCCTCCTTAACCCCTTCCAAATCAACGGAAACACTCTCCTTCAAAGCCGCGCCACCCGGCAAAATCCGCCCCCGCAACTCCAAACCCGTCACCAATCTGGCGCTTTCTGCCGCCCCCTCCTCCACCTTCTCCGAAATCTCAGCGCCACTCCCATTATCCTCACTCTCCACCCCCATACTCCCCGATACCGCACGCTGCATACCCCCACCAACAACACGCCCCATCGCTAATCGCTCCCCCTCACCCATCACCGACCGACCCCGCATCTCCCTCCCCGGTTCCACCACCTCGCCATCCCCTGAATCGCTCCCCACCACCTCCCCCATCTCACCCCCCGCCTCATCGTCCAAACCAACCCCCGCCTCAACACTGCGCTGCGGATCCCCCGCCCCAACCATGCGCGCCCGCAACTCGGCCGCGCGTTCTGCACCCACTAAAAAATCCTCAACCGGCTCCGCCACCTCCCCCTCTTGTTGATCCTCCACCACCTCCACCACTAATTATTAAATAGTCTACAGAGAAGGCTACAAGTACTTCAGGCCACAGACCATCAAGCTGATATCTTTCTTGCTCAGACAATGACCAAATACCCATAGCAACCGATGAATTCGGTTCATTTGCTACTCCGATAATTCCTCCATTCCAGCGTGGCATCAATAAATTTCCTCATAACTACAAATAATTTTTAAATCATTTGCTGAACCTGCAACCGCTCCAATCGATCTATTTTCTTCAAGATATATGCTGGTAGTTTTATCTATCACTACTAGTGTTGCATCAGCTGGTACAGCCACTGTTCTACATATTTCCGTAGCGGTTCCTCCGATATTAGCATTAGAATATAAACTTATTGTAATTGATGCGGGATCAGACCCGTTGACATTACTTACTACCAATGAGTTTATTTTAAACACCGCATTACTATCGGCAGGGTTAGTTACTACTGTAGATGCATTAGTAGTAGTAAGGTTAACTGCATTTGTTTTTCCGTAAATTGTGGTAACATTTACTATATTTGGGTTTGCCATTTTTTATCCTCCAAATACTATAGCCATTGCTATAGCCTTTCCTGTTGAGATTCCACCTGTTGGTCCCGTT
>JBJOII010000195.1:0-6396 GCA_046047235.1 Verrucomicrobiota bacterium
CGGCCGTCAAACAAGCCCCACTACTCGCCCGCATCACCTGCCGTCATCCCACACCAAAGATGATTCACCCCCCTCGCCATCGGGGGAACCAACAACTCCACCGTCCCGTCCCCCTCCACATCCACCACCCCTCGCGCCAACCGCGCCCGCCAATAATCCAACAGCAGCGCCCGCAACGCCTGCCGACGCGTCATGCCCTTCGGAAACGAATGTTGCGCCATAAACCGGCATATCTCCAAGGCAGCCCGCAAACGCAAATGGACCTGCCGGCAAACCGCATCATCCTTCACCTCCGGCCACGTCTCGCTCGCCGCATACTCCTCACAAGCCGCATCCGCTGCCAAATGCTCCACCTCAGAACGAGAAGCCACCCACGACAACACCTCCTCCTCAGACATCGGCAATGCAACCTCCGGCAATTGCCTCGCCGAATCCCCCAATGTCACCAGTAAATTGAAATAACTAACCAAAGCACCAACCAAACTACCCGCAAGCGCACCAACAGCAATACGAATCATGGAAACCCCAAAGCCCACCGCTCACCAACTCAACCCCCACGACCTCACCCATGTATCACGCCCCTCTCCCTGCGGCCCACACCAGGACCGCAAACGCCCTTCCGCCGCCGTCCTTCGGACTATGGCGGACAGGCAGCCCTCTGCGCGCAGCGCTACCGTCTCATCGAAATCGAAATCGGGATCGCTATCGGGATCGGGCACCCCTCAGCGCGCAGCGCCTGTTCCCCATCTCCCATCTCCCATCTCCTGTGCCGCCCACGCTTGCCACGTTCGACGTGGCGGCACCACCCTCAGCCCTCAGCCCTCAGCCCTCAGCCCTCAGCCCTCAGCCCTCAGCCCTCAGCCCTCAGCCCTCTGCGCTCTGCGCTCTGCCCTTCCCCCTTCCCGCTTCCCGCTTCCCGCTCTGCGCTCTGCGCTCTGCGCTTGCCGCTCGACACCCCACCCCGTCCCGCGTAACGTCCAGCATCCCCACCTCCCATGAACCCAGCCCACTCGTCTCCACCAACCCGCTGGATCACCGACCAGCAACTCGCCGAACTCCTCCAACCCCGTGTCGGAGCCCTCATCCATATCGCACGTCAACTCGTGGCCCACCCCCACCACCAACAACCCCAGCTCCCCAACCGCCCCACGCTCGCCATCCTCGAATCCCAAGCCAGCCAAACGGAAGAACTGCTCGACGCCTACGGCGCCAAAAACAACGCACGCTGGCACGGCTTCCGACGCCTCATCGCCACGTTCAAAATCTTCGCCCGAGCCCACTACATCCTGCTCCACATTGAACTCGCCCTGCCAGGCTACCACCTCACCCGAAAACCCGCCCCCTTCCAAACGGATACGAACTCCACCCGCAATTCCATCCAGTCCATCCTCCAGTCCGCCTCACGCCAAATCCTCCCCCTGGCCACGGAACTGGGCCTCGCCGCCGATCCGCTGCTCCTGCCACCCGAACAACTCCCCCCTGGACTCCTCCCCCAAGACCGCCAACTCCAGCCTTTGGACGATCCCGGCAACACAGTCACCCGTATCTCTTCCATGTTCCTCAACCTCGCCGGCGAAGCACGCGCCCTCTTCACATCCCGCATCACCCCAGATGCCAAACCGCAGCCACTCACCCTCCCCGAAGAAGGCCTCCTCCGACACTTCCAGGAACATTTTCACAACCTCCAAGCCCTCTACGATACCCATCTCGCCAACACCACTGCCTCCGCCCAGGACCCGAGACTCCCCTCGCTCCGCGGCCATATCTCCATCGTGTTCCACCTCCTGGAGCTCGCCACCGAACTCGCCCACTTCGTAGAACGCCACCTCCAAAACCATACCACCAGCCCCATCCCCAACGCTGAACCCATCCTCCAACTGCTCCATCACTACTCTCTCCACTACATCCGTATCTACCTCGGCGCCGGACGCCAGATCGCACAACAACTCCTCCGTAATTACTCCAAACCCTCCACCATCCGGGTCCATGTGCCCACCTGCCGCGGCTTCCACGTCCGCCCCTCCACGCTCATCGCCAAAATCGTCCACCACTACCAAAGCAACGTCTCTATGACCCTCCAGGACGAATCCTACGACGCCAGCTCACCCCTCGAACTCTTTCGCGCCAATGAACGCATCAATGCCCAAAAACGCCAGCAACTGACCGATGCCGTCTCCAAAGCCTGCAACACCACCCCACCCGATCCCTCACCCGACCTGATCAGCTGGATGCGACGCATCCTCCTCCTCCTCGCCGAACAAGGTCATATCATCCTCTTCGAACAACCCGTCCCCGCCCTCGAACCCCACCCGGCTAGCCACCCCGGCGATATCAACCCCGTGCTCGATGAAATCGCCCGCCTCCAAGCCCTCGGGAAAATCGACGTCCCTACCCAGCTCGAAGTCACGTTCTCCGGCGACCAGCGCGTCCTCGATGACATCCAGTGCCTCGCCCGACACGGCTACGGCGAAGACGCCTTCGGCAACAACATCACGCTCCCACGCCAGCTCCGCTACCTCTCCGCCACACCCCCGGCCCCCACCGGATAATCCTCCTCCAACACCCAGAACTGCTCCACCAACGGCTCCAACGGCCTCACCCCACCCACCCCCGGATCACAGTCCTCCCGCAATAACAACAGCAGGTCAGAACTCGCCGCCGGATTCTCATAAAAATACCCGTGACTCAAAAATCCCGCCCCGCCCTGCACGTCAATCACATGCGTGTTCTCTGCCTTCGCCACCTTCCTCAACTGCTGCTTGGTCAAGTCACTCGGCGATAACACCCCCAAACGCCGCACTCCCTCAAACAACCAGTTGGACAAGTTGATCGCCCGATCCTCCTGGCAAACGTAAACGGTAAACCGCCCCACCGCCGTGTTCAAATACTCCGCAGCAATCCGCTGCCCCGCCACCTGAACGTCCAAATCCGGTGCCGCTAAAACCAAATTCGCCACCACCCCCAAACGCACCAACCTGTCCCCCGTTCGCCCCCGCTCCTCCAACACCAGCTCCCGCAGCGCCGTCGTCAAGACATCCGTCCCCCGACTGTGCGCCACTAAATGCACCCGCTCCACTCCCTCACACGACAACAGCATCCTCAAAAACTGCTTCAAGTGATGCACGGTATACTCCCCGGACTCCCGATCATACGCATACCCCCTCACCCCCCCAATCCCCGCCGGCCATGTGTAACTCACCATCACACCTTCCCGCTCCATGAAATGCCACAGCTGCGCCGCCACACCCACCGCATACTGAAAATCATTGTTGAACCCATGCACCATCACCACCACCTCCTTGCGCGACGTCATCTCCAGCCTCCTCATCAACTCCTGCCGCAATACCCTCGACATCACCGCCTCCTGCCTCAACGCATCATCGTCCGCCACCCAACCCCCATCCGCATCCCGCCTCGTCACATACGGCGTCTCCGGAAACCGACCCCGCTCCCACACCTCTCGCAAAAATACCGGATAATCCCGACCTCGCTTGCGCACCTGGCTGTCCCGAACCAAATCCTCCCAACTCACATCCTTGCCCAAACTCACAAACGCCGAACCAAACCCCAGTGAAGCCATCCGCTTGTAACTGTAAGTCAGCTGCCCACCCAACGTCGAAGTCGGCTCCCGATCCGTCACATACATCACATCCACCACATTGCTCCGCAAAACCTCAGGCACCCCCCGAAAGGCTCCCCCACCCAAATACATGTTCGGCGTCGGCATCATCTCCGGCACCGAACTGCACCCCGCACCCATAACCACCAAAATCACCAACCCCACCCACCCCACCGCATGTCTCAACTCGCGTCTCATGCCCGCAACCCTACCCGCCCCCACCCCGTTGAGAAGCACGATCTCCCACACCCTTCCTACATTGACACCCCGTCCGCCGGCTTCTAATTTCAAGCACCTGTGATCGCTACGGACGCCCCGACGACCCTGCTCGGGGCTTTTTCGTGCCAATCCCAAAACCGATTATGCCCAACACAATTTTGGTAGGCGCCCAGTGGGGCGATGAAGGTAAAGGCAAGATCATCGACGTCCTCACGGAAGACGCCGATATCGTCGTCCGTAGCGCCGGTGGCAACAACGCCGGCCATACCGTCCTCATCAAAGGCAAAAAATACGTCCTCCACCTCATCCCCTCCGGCATCCTCCGCCGAAATAAAAAATGCGTCATCGGTAATGGCGTCGTCATCGATCCCGTCGGCCTCCTCAAGGAAATCGATACGCTCCTCGATATGAAGATCAAGGTCCGCGGCAGCCTCTTCATCAGCGATACCGCCCACGTGGTCATGCCCTACCACCGGCTCCTCGACGCCCAACGCGAAATCAGTAAGGGCCGCACCAAAATCGGAACTACCAAACGCGGCATCGGACCCGCCTACGCCGATAAAGCCTCCCGCACCGGTATCCGCATGGGCGACTTCGTCCAGCCCGACCGCTTCGCCAAAATCCTCAAAACCCGGCTCCAGGAACAAAATAGCGTCCTCCGTTCCATGGGCGCCAAACCCCTCTCCTATAAAGCCGTCCTCGCCGAATATCAGGCCACCGCCGAACGCCTCAAACCGTTCGTCACAAACACGGTCCACTACCTCCACCAGGAAATGCAAAAAGGCGCCAGCATGCTCTTCGAAGGCGCCCAAGGCACGTTCCTCGATATCGACCACGGAACCTACCCCTACGTCACGTCCTCCAATACCACCGCCGGCGGTGCCTGCACCGGCTCCGGCGTGCCCCCACACCGGATGGATAACGTGGTCGGCGTCATGAAAGCCTATACCACCCGCGTCGGCGAAGGCCCCCTCCCCACCGAAAACAACGAAATCAGCGACCTCCTCCACGGCCTCGGACGCGAGTTCGGCGCCACCACCGGCCGACCCCGCCGCTGCGGCTGGTTCGACGCCGTCCTCACCCGCGAAGCCGCCATCATCAACGGGATCGACGAACTCGCCATCACCAATATCGACGGACTCGATACGGTCGATACCATCAAGGTCTGTATCGGTTACCGCGTCGGAAAGAAAACCTACGACCACGTCCCGCACGATATCGAAACGCTCTCCGCCTGCGAACCGGTCTACGCCGAGTTCCCCGGCTGGAAAACCCCCACCGATAAAGCCAAAACCTACAAGGACCTCCCGCCCCGCTGCCGCGCCTACCTCAAGGCCATCTCCGAACTCACCGGCGCCCGTATCACCATCGCCAGCGTCGGCCCCGGCCGCGAACAAACCATCTTCGTCAAACGGTGAGCCCACAACCAGCCCAGCTCAGCGCCGCCGCCAAGGCCGCCCTGCCTACCCACGTCGCCATCATCATGGATGGCAACGGCCGCTGGGCCAAACAACGCCACCGCCCCAGGGTCGAAGGCCACCGCCAAGGCGTCGAATCCGTGCGCGCGATCGTCCGCGCCGCCGGCGAAATCGGTATCAAATACCTCACGCTCTACGCCTTCTCCGTCGAAAATTGGAACCGCCCCCAGGATGAGGTCGATACCCTCATGAAATACCTCGCACGGTTCCTCAAAAACGAAATCTCCGAACTCAACCGCAATAACGTCCGCCTCGAAGCCATCGGCCAAATCTTCCGCCTACCCGAGTTCGTCCAGGAACAACTCCAAAAAACCCGCGCCGCCCTCGCCAATAATAACGGCCTCACTCTCACGCTCGCCCTCAGCTACGGCGGACGCTACGAAATCGTCGAAGCCTGCCGCAGCCTCGCCGCCAAAGTGAAGGAAGGCCAGCTCGACCCCGCCGAGATCAACGAAAAAGCCTTCGCCGAACACCTCTACACCCGGCATATGCCCGACCCGGACCTCCTCATCCGCACCAGCGGCGAACTCCGCGTCTCGAACTTCCTCCTCTGGCAAATCTCCTACGCCGAACTCGTCGTCACCCCCACGCTCTGGCCCGACTTCCGAAAAGCCCAACTCTTCGACGCCCTCGACGAATACGCCAAACGTCACCGCCGCTTCGGCGCCGTCTAACCCCCACGTCACCGCCGCTTCGGCGCCGTCTAACCCCCCATCCTCCCTCCCTGAGTAGGGCACCCTGCATAAGCCCACTCCTCCGCCATACCCCCCCCAACAGACGCTCAGACAATCTATTTGTAAGTTATTGCCCATCAGCGCTTGGACCCAGAATCCAACACACCCTTCTCCCTAGCCTACCGAGCCTCAGACTAGGCTGAAACCCACTCCCACAAGCACCGCCCGCAAAAACATGTAAGATGCGTAAAGGATCTTTACATTTTTACATAACAAACATAAAATCCTGATTGCCAATAAGTTACGAATTTCCAAAACGCGAGATCCAACGCAAGACGTCGGATACCTTTACAACTCTTTAGGAGAACACCCCAACGCCGCCGGGAGAGGCAGAACCAAACACAAA
>JBJOII010000196.1:0-5946 GCA_046047235.1 Verrucomicrobiota bacterium
CGCGGCTTCAACGACGACGAGCTGGGCTCGCTGTGCGAGTTTGCCTGGGCGCGAGAGGCCACGCCGCGCTTCATCGGCGCCCTCGAAAAACTCGAACAACGCATCGGTGACCTCGAAAAAACCTCGCTCCCACCCACCCCAACACCCCAGCCAAACCCTACCCAAAATCAACCCAACGGGAATGGCAACGGAAACGGAAACGGCACTCCGCTCCCCACTCCAGCCACCACACCCCAAGCCTCCCAACCCTTCGAATTCAGCATCGGAGCCCTAAACCAAAAACAATACGGGGATAACCACAACGCCGAAACCGACTCCCAAGTCCTCAGCTGGATCACGAAAGGCCAAACCCTCCTCAATCAGGGCAACGCCGCCGAAGCCCTCTCCTGCTTCAATACCGCCCTCAAAGCCAGCCCCAGCCACCCCGCAGATGTCCTCGTCAAACGTGGCCTCGCCCTCGAAAAACTCGAAAAACTCGAAACCGCCATCGAAAGCTACGACCAAGCCATCGCCGCCGACGCATCCCTCACACTCGCCTACCTCTACAAAGGCGCAGTCTGTAACCGCCTCCAACGCTACCGCGAAGCCCTCGATTGCTACGAAAAAGCCCTGCGCTGTGAACAAAAACTCTCAGACCGCACCTGAGAACCATCCCGTCCCGCATGCCTCGCTCAGCTTGCTTCACCTCCTAAGGGTTGGCACACTCGCCCCCCGTGCGTGACCACTTCCAGGCTTGGATCGAAGACCTCGAGACTTTCGTTCTCGAGGTCATTTTCGAACAACGCCACGGCAAACGCGCCACACTCGTCCGCACCGCCCTCCTCGGCCTCTCCAAAATCTTCCTCCTCGCCGTCAAAGGTAGAAAGTTCCTCTACGACTACCGCATCCTCCGCGATACCACCCTCGGCGTCCAAGTCATCGCCATCGGTAACCTCACGGTCGGTGGCACCGGCAAAACCCCCGTGGTCGAAAAATTCGCCCGCGAACTCAAAGACCAGGGACGTAATGTCGCCATCCTCTCCCGCGGCTACCGGTCCAAACCACCCCCCCTCAGCAAACGACTCCTCGATAAATTGCTGCTCCGCGAAGAAACTACCCCCCCGCGCGTCGTCTCCGATGGACGCTCCCTTCTGCTCGATTCCGAATCCGCCGGCGACGAACCCTATATGCTCGCCTCCAACCTCAAGGACGTGGTCGTCCTCGTCGATAAAGACCGCGTCAAAGCCGGCCGCTACGCCATCGAAACCTTCGGCTGCGATACACTCCTGCTCGATGACGGATTCCAATACTGGAAACTCCGCGGCCGCCGCATGGACATCGTCCTCATCGATCGACAACAACCCTTCGGCAACGAATACCTCCTCCCCCGCGGCACCCTGCGCGAACCCGCCGAACACCTGGCCCGCGCCAGCACCATCTTCATCACCAAAAGCGACGGAAATACCGCCGAACTCCGACAACGCATCACCCGCAATAACCCCACCGCCGGTATCATCGAATGCGTCCACCACCCCCTCTACTTCGAAGATGTCTTCAGCGGAGAACGACTCGATCTCGACTTCATCCGCGGTAAAAAAGTCGCCTCCCTCAGCGGTATCGCCCAACCCGAAAGCTTCGAACAATCCCTCGCCAACCTCGGCGCCGACCTCGTATACGCCAAACGCTTCGCCGATCACCACCGCTTCACCCAACAGGAAGTCCTCAACGCCATCAACCGCAGCAAAAAACGCCAGGCTGAAGTCATCCTCACCACCCAAAAAGACGCCGTCCGCTTCCCGAAAATCGACCGACGTGACCTTCCCCTCTGCTTCATGCGCGTAGAAATCCGCATCCTCAGCGGCGCCAAAGATTTTCAGGACTGCGTACGCCAAATCTGCTTCCGCTAACCATGAACGGGATCCTCCTCCTCCCGCTCAGGCTGCTCCTCCGGCTCCTCCAATCCCTCCCACTCACCGCCGTCGCCCGCCTCGGCCGAACCGCGGGCTCCCTCGTCCGTATTCTCGATGCCCGACACCGCCGGGTCGCCCGCGAAAATATCCGCAGATGCCTCGGCCATCAGCTCACCCCACAGGAACAAAAATCCCTCCTCCACGAACACTTCCGCCGCCTCGGGGAAAACTTCGCCTGCGCCATCAAAACGGCATCCATGCCGGCTGAAAAGCTCCAACACGTGCTCACGGTCGGCGACCTCTCCCACTTCCCCAACCGCACCCAACCCGACGCCCCACCCAATATCATCGTCGCCCTCGGCCACTTCGGAAATTTCGAACTCTTCTCCCGCATCATGCCGCTCCTGAAAGGCTACCGCGCCGCTACTACCTACCGCGCCCTGTCCCCCAAAAAACTCAATGACCTCCTCCTAAACCTACGCCAATCCCATGACTGCACGTTCTTCGAACGCCGCACCGACTCCGCCGCCCTCCGCTCCGCCCTCCAGAAAGGCGGATGGACCCTCGGGCTGCTCTCGGATCAACACGGCGGCCGAAGCGGAACCCTCGGCAAATTCCTCGGCCACCCCTGCTCCACCACCACCGCCCCCGCCGTCCTCGCCCTCCGCTACAATAGCCCCCTCTATACCGCCGTCTGCCATCGCACCAGCCTCGCCCGCTGGCATATCCAGCCCGGCAAAGAAATCCCTACCCGCCTGCCCAATGGACAACCCCGCGATATCCCCGACATCATCCACGAAATGAACACCGCCTTCGAAACCGCCATCCTCCAGGACCCCGCCAACTGGTTCTGGGTCCACCGCCGATGGAAACCCGGAGGCCGACCCAACCGCCCAACCGCCAACCCGTAACCGCCATGCGCCGCCATTCACCCCCCAACGACTCACCCGACCTGCGAATCCTCGTCCGCGGCGTCAATTGGCTCGGCGATGCCGTCATGACCACCCCGGCCCTCCTCCGCCTCCGCGAAGCCTACCCCCAATCCCACATCACTCTCCTCACCCACCTCAAACTCGCCTCGCTCTGGGAACACCACCCCGCCATCAACGAAATCCTCACTTTCAACCAAAACTCCAGCCTCCGCCAAATTGCCCAAAACCTCCGCCCCCATCAATTCCACATCGGCCTCGCCCTCCCTAATTCACACCGCTCCGCCCTCGAACTCTGGCTCGCCTCCATCCCCCACCGTATCGGCTTCTCCGCCCCAGCCCGGAGCTGGTTCCTCACCCAGGCCCTCCGCCACCCCCCACACTACGTCCGCATGCGCAAACGCACCCCCAAAGAAGCCAGAAAACGCTACCTCGCTAACCAGCCCCCCGACCCCCTACCCCCACCCTCCGCCCACCAAATCCACCTCTACCTCCACCTCACCGCCGCCCTCGGCGCAAAAGCAGATCCCCTCCCCCCACAACTCCACGTCACCCCCAAAGAAATCCTCCAAGCCCGCGCCACGTTTAATGTCCCCGAAAATCAACGCTGGATCGGCCTCAACGCCGGAGCCGAATACGGCCCCGCTAAACGTTGGCCCCTCGATCGCTTCGCCCAAACCGCCGCCCTAACCCAACAAAAAACCGGCTGCCACCTCCTCATCCTCGGCGGCCCCGCTGACCTCAACCTGGCCCAAGATCTCCACCAGCAAATCCGCCACCTCAACCCCAACCTCCCCCCACCAGTCACCGCCACCGGCAAAACCTCGCTCCGCCAACTCTGCGCCCTCCTCAAATGCTGCCACGCCCTCCTCACCAATGACTCCGGCCCCATGCACGTCGCCGCCGCCCTCAATGTCCCCGTCATCACCCCCTTCGGCTCCACCTCCCCCGAACTCACCGGCCCCGGACTCCCCGGCGACCCCAAACACCACATCCTCCGCCAACGTACCCCCTGTAACCCCTGCTTCCTCCGCCACTGCCCCGTCAACCTCCCCTGCATGACCCAAATCACCGTCGAATCCGCCGTCCATGCCCTCCTCCAATCCCTGACCCCTGACCCCTGACCCCCGCTCTCCGCCCTCAGCCCTCAGCTCTTTGCCCTCCGCGCCTACCGCTCTGCCCTCCTCCCGCCAGACTCCCTTGCCTTTCCACCCCATCCCCACGATACTGCGCCGCCAAGTGAACCGCTCAAACTCGGAACTCGCACAGTCCCTCGTCCACTCCTACCAACAGGGTGGCGCCATCAATCACGTCGACGGTAAAAACCTGCCGTCAAAATCCGCCATCACCAGTATCACCTGCAAACTCCTGCAACTCGTGTTCCCCGGCTTCTTCGAGGAACGCCTCCTCCACTCCTCCGAACTCACCACAGAAACAACCCTCCTCGTCGGCGAAGTCCGCCAACGACTCGAAATCGAAATCTCCAAAAGCCTCGAATACAACCCGCCCGAAAACACCCAACGCTCAGAACTCACCACCCTCTCCCGCCAAATCACAGCAGACCTCATCGGCTCTATCCCCTGCGTCCGCGAAATCCTCCAAACCGACGTCGAAGCCGCCTACAACGGCGACCCCGCCGCGCTCAGCTCCGAAGAAGTCATCGTCGCCTACCCCTTCGTCGAAGCCATCGCCGTCCAACGCCTCGCCCACGAACTCTACCTGCGCGAAGTCCCACTCATCCCCCGTATCATGACGGAATGGGCCCACGGCCGCACCGGTATGGACCTCCACCCCGGTGCCACCATCGGCCCCTACTTCTTCGTCGATCATTGCACCGGTACCGTCATCGGTGAAACCACCACCATCGGTAGCCGCGTCAAAATGTACCAGGGCGTCGGCCTCGTCGCCCGCTCCCTCTCCGGTGGCCAAGCCCTCCGCGGCCAAAAACGCCACCCCACCCTCGAAGACCGCGTCACCGTCTACGCCGGAGCCACCATCATGGGCGGCGATACAGTCGTCGGCTCCGGAAGCACCATCGGCGCTAATGTCTTCCTTACCCACTCCGTACCTGCCAATTCCCTCGTCCTCCAGGAAGACGCCCGCGTCAAGGTCATGCTCAAAGCCGAACGCCCCGTCGACTTCCAAATCTAACCCCATCATCGCTGCGCTCTTGCCCTCTCCCCCAGCTCTGCGTATGTAATCCCCCCTCGCACGGCGCACAAATCGCCCCGTAACGAGGTCTGCCCATGATTAATCACGTGCTCGTCATCCTGTCCAACAGGCTCGATCCCAGTTGGAAAAACCGCTACTACGAAATCGATTCCAAAAAAGACGGCACGGTCGTCAAGGAAGTCATCCTCAAACGGACCCCCACCAAGCCCGCCTACGACGAAGTCTGGGAAAATGACGACGGCAAAACCGACCTCGATTCCTGCACCCGCATGAAGCGCCACTACAAACACCCCCTGCTTAAACCCGCCAGCTAAAAGCCGCCACCAACTCTAACCCCAACACGGGGCACGGTTTGACACCCGTCCCCCCCCCGATATAGTCACCCACTCTTTATGGACCGCAATAACCTCCACGTGGCCGTCGT
Source organism: Verrucomicrobiota bacterium (assembly GCA_046047235.1). Lineage (GTDB taxonomy): Bacteria > Verrucomicrobiota > Verrucomicrobiia > Limisphaerales > JAHDYP01 > JBMTVN01. The sequence goes on from JBJOII010000196.1 coordinate 5,415, forward strand.
CGGCGCTACCGGCGCCGTCGGCGTTGAAATGGTGAAAACCCTCGAGCGAAGGAACTTCCCCCTCGCCAAATTAACCCTCCTCGCCTCCGCCCGCTCCGTCGGCAAAACGCTCACCTACAAAGGCCAGGACCTGGCAGTGCTCACCATCGAAGACAAATGGGAGCCCGACAAGGTGGTGGAGGCCAAGGGCTGTTATGGCACCACGTCGCTGGAGCATCCGGCGGTGCGCATGATTGCCACAGAGCGTCGTCGTTTTTATCTCGGTGGCCTGGTGCAGGGGCTGGAGCTGCCGAAGCGGGTGTTCCCGTGCAAGACGCCGGCGGAGGTGCGGGCTGGTCTGCCAGAGGGAGAGGACGTGGTGGCCTTCCAGTGCCGCAATCCGATCCATCGCGCTCACTACGAACTGTTCACCCGGGCGCTCCACGCCAGCAATGTGAGCGAGAACGCTGTGGTGTTGGTGCATCCCACCTGCGGCCCCACCCAGCAGGACGACATTCCCGGCACGGTGCGGTTTCAGACCTATGAGCGACTC
>JBJOII010000197.1:0-5945 GCA_046047235.1 Verrucomicrobiota bacterium
TGGTGGATGGCGGGCTTGAGTCTGGTGGCGGTGGCTGCCGCGGTGTTGTTGTTGCCGCGGTTCACCGATGTAAGCCTCGACTGGAAGAAGGCGGGTATTGGTTTGGGGGTTTTCTGGTTCGTCCTGTTGGTGCTGCATGGGTTGGGCGGGCGTTTGGCGAAGTCGAGTGCGACGGAATTGGCCAAGGGCTTGACGAGGTTGAGGACCTGGCTGGATGCGGCGCATCAGGCGGCAAGAACCGAGCACGAGCAGGAGCTGGGTCGGGTGGATGCAGAGGCGACCCAACGCAACGAGGCGTTGCAGGAGGCTTACAACGCCGCGCGGGCGCAGGCCGAGCGTGATCGCGGAGATGCGAAGGCACGGCTGACTTCGCAGGAAGCACGGGCGCAGGCGGCGAACGATCGTCAGCTGGAGCGTTTACTGGCGGAGTCGAAGTCGGACACCAGCCGACGACTGGAAGCACTGCACGCGGAGACAACGTCCAAGCGGGAGAGTATCCAGGGTGGCGCAGGAGCGGGCAGCACAGCCCAGGGAGATGAAGATCCGATGGGTGGCGTGTTGCGCGATTGGCAATCAAGCGTGCTGCAGACGCATCACGAACTGGTGGAGGACTCGACCACGGCAAAGCGGGCATTCCCGATTTGGGATGATCCGTCGTGGGACACTTGGGAGCCGACGACCGACGGCTTGTGGGCGGCTCCGCTGGGCCGGTTGGAAGTGGATTTGGGCGAGGCCTCCGGGGGGTGGCCTGCAGATGCCAGCCTGCTGAAGCCTGATCCGGCCAGGCTGGAGTTGCCGCTTTTACTGACGTTGCCGGACCGGGGTTCCGTATTGTTCGAGACGCGGGATCATGGCCGGACGGAGGCATTGACCACGCTGAACAACCTGGTGTTGCGGCTGTTGATGTCGGCACCTCCGGGGAAGGTGTTGTTCACGATACTGGATCCGGTGGGTTTGGGAGAGAGCTTTGCGGGCTTGATGCATTTGACGGACCACGAGGACCGGCTGGTAAACCGGAAGATCTGGACGCAACAGGAGCATATCGAGCAGCGGTTGGCCGACCTGAACGAGCACATTGAGAAGGTGACGCAGATTTATTTGCGGAACGAGTATCGGACCATTGCTGAGTATAACGAACAGGCGGGCCGGATTGCGGAGCCGTATCATTTTCTGGTGGTGGCGGATTTCCCGGTGAACTTCAGCGACCTGGCGGTGAGGCGGTTGCTGAGCATCGCGGCGAGCGGTCCGCGCTGCGGGGTGTTCACCTTGGTGCATTGGGACACGCGGAGGGCGGCACCCTTGGAGTTTGTGGCGGAGGACTTGCGACTGGCCAGCCTGGTTCTGCAGGGGGGGGCGACCGGCTTCACTTTGGCGAAGCGCCGCTGGCAAGGAATGAAGCTGGTGTTGGAAAAGCCGCCCGAAGCCGCCCGCGAGACGCGCCTACTGCAGGAACTGGGCCGCAGAAGCATTGATTCCAACCGGGTGGAGATGCCGTTTGAGCAGATCGCACCGAAACCCCAGGCCTTCTGGTCGAGCACCACGGTGGATGAACTGCGCGTGGCGATTGGCGTGACGGGTGCCACCAAACTCCAGCAGCTGGCTTTGGGTAAGGGAACCCGTCAGCACGCATTGGTGGCGGGCAAGACCGGTTCCGGCAAATCCACCCTGTTTCATGTGCTCGTGACTAACCTGTCGCTTTGGTGCAGCCCGGAGCAGGTGGAGTTTTATCTGGTCGATTTCAAAAAGGGCGTGGAATTCAAGTGCTACGCCTCGCATCGACTGCCGCATGCACGGGTCGTGGCCATCGAGAGCGACCGCGAGTTCGGCCTGAGTGTGCTGCAGCGGGTGGACCAGGAGTTGCAACGTCGAGGCGACCTCTTCCGTGAACTCGGTGTTCAGGACCTCGCGGGTTACCAACGGACCGGAAAAGGTCCCCTGCCCCGCACGCTGTTGATCATCGACGAGTTCCAGGAGTTCTTCACTGAGGACGATCGGGTTTCGCAGGCGGCGGCGCTGTTATTGGACCGGTTGGTGCGGCAGGGTCGTGCCTTTGGCATCCATGTGCTGCTGGGGTCACAAACTCTCGGAGGCGCCTACACCCTGGCCCGGACTACTCTGGGCCAGATGGTGGTGCGCATCGCGCTGCAGTGCAATCAGGCCGACGCGTTGCTGATCATGGATGATGACAACCCGGCCCCGCGGTTGTTGTCGCGTCCGGGCGAGGCGATTTACAACGATGCCTCGGGTGCAGTGGAGGGGAACAGCCCGTTCCAGATTGTGTGGTTGTCGGAGCAGGAGCGGGAGGGCTGGCTGCGTCGCCTGGCGGACTACGCGCAGGACCGACCTGAGGCTGGTGGCGAGCTGGTGGTCTTTGAGGGCAATGCACCGGCGGACATTCAAGACAACCGCGCGCTGATGAAGCTGCTGGCGGGCGAACGTCCATCGGCGGTGTCGGCCGGCAGGATCTGGCTGGGGGCACCGAACTCCATCAAGGGCCCGACCGAAGTGGTGTTTCACCGTCAGAGCGGCAACAACCTGCTGGTGGTTGGACAGAACGACGAGTCCACCTTGGCAATGGTCATGGTGGGGTTGATGGCTTTGGGTGCACAGCACGGGAAGGATGGAGCGCGGGTGCTGCTATTCGATGCGAGTCCGGCGGGGTCGCCGCATCGCGAGTCGTTGGAACGGGTCGCGGCAGGATTACCACTGGAGGTGGAGTGGGTGGGCAACGCCAACCTCGAAGCCACCATGACGGCCGTGTCGGCGGAGCTGGAACGCAGGTCGGCCGATGAGGAGGCCGCGGCCAAGGCACCACCCGTTTACTTGGTGGTGCATCATTTGGAGCGCTTTAAGGCTCTGCGGTATGAGGACGATTTCTCCTTCTCGCTGGATGAGAAGGCCACGAAATCGCCGGGGGCGGTGCTCCATCAGGTCCTGACCGAGGGCACGAGTCTCGGTATTCCGGTGTTCTGCATTTGTGATAGCTGGAACAGCACCAGCCGTTTCTTGAACCGCAAGGCCATCAGCGAGTTTGAGTTGCGTGTGTTGTTCCAGATGAGCGCCGGGGATTCCGCCAGCCTGATGGATGAACCCCGGGCCTCTACCTTGGGACTCCATCGCGCCGTGCTGTTCAATTCGCAGGAGGGCTCCATGGAGACCTTCCGTCCATACGCGAAGCCCACGGCATAAGCAGCGGCCCTGCCGTTGCGGGGCGCAGGGAAGAGAGAAGACAGCAGAGTGGAGAGAGGCCATGCAGCCGGCTCCTCCCTCGATGGTCGGAAAGCCTCTTCGGCATCAGGACGCTGTCGATAACGGTATCGACATGGCCAAGTAGTCGCATAGTCCGCTTCTGGTCGGCTGGCTCGTGATAACGATCGTCGTGTTCAAGGTCTAGGCTGCCTCGGGAACAGCGGGCGGGTGGAACGGGTCGCAGTCACGCAGCGAACCTGGTCAGAGCGAAGGCGAGCCCGTGTTGCACGGAGCGAGACCAGTTCCACGTTTCCCGCCAAAAGGCGGGATTCCATACACCCTCCGTCCACATCGATTGCCAGATCTACCAGATCCTACTTGGTTTAGCCCTATGAGGTGGGTGCATTGACTTGCGGCCGACACGCAGGTCGGCCACTGCTCATGTCTTCTACCTGCGCGAGAAGGTCGCCATGGCTGTCGGGGCGCTTTGCGATGGACACACTGGGGAGGTTACGGCTCAATGGGCGGACTTTGGATGCTGCCATGAATCGTCCTCTTGATACTGAACTGCTTGCGAAGGCCAAATCGATGGGGTTCTCGGACCGTCAAATTGCTCATTTGACGGGGCGAAGTGAGGATACCGTGCGGGAGGAGCGGAAGCGCGCGGGTTTGGAGCCGAGTTATCGGCTGGTAGACACGTGCGCGGCGGAATTTGAGGCGTATACGCCATATTACTATTCGACTTACGACCGTGGAGACGACGAATCGAAGGCGAGCGAGAAGCGGAAGATCATGATTTTGGGGGGCGGGCCAAACCGGATTGGCCAGGGGATTGAGTTCGACTACTGCTGTGTGCACGCGGCATTCGCGCTCAAGGAGCTGGGGTTTGAGACCATTATGGTCAACTCCAACCCCGAGACGGTATCGACGGACTACGACACGAGCGACAAGCTGTATTTCGAGCCGTTGACGCTGGAGGATGTGCTGAACATCTACGAGCGCGAGAAGTGTTGGGGAGCGATTGCCCAATTTGGCGGTCAGACACCGCTGAATCTGGCGCTGGGCCTGCAACGCAACGGCGTGCGGGTTCTAGGGACCACCCCTGAGAGCATCGAAGTGGCTGAGGATCGCAAGCTGTTTGCAGCGATGCTCAACAAGCTGAACATTCCGCAGCCGCCGAACGGGATTGCCACCAACGAAGAGGAGGCTCTCACAGAGGCAAGGAAGCTGGGTTACCCGGTTCTGGTACGGCCTTCCTTCGTGCTGGGCGGCCGCGCCATGCAGATCGTTTATTCAGACGCAGAGTTGCAGCACTACATGCGCTTCGCGGTGGAAGCCTCACCTGACCGCCCCGTGCTGGTGGACAAGTTCCTGGAGGACGCGACCGAAGTCGACGTGGACTGCATTGCCGACGTGGGGCACTACGAGAATCCCGATGATGCGACGATCGTGGTGGGTGGTTATCTGGAGCACATTGAATTTGCGGGCGTGCACTCGGGCGATGCTGCGATGGTGTTGCCTCCCCACTCCCTGCCCAAGGAAGCAGTCGACACCATGCGCGAGTATTCCCACGCGATGGCCAAGGAGCTGAAGGTCGTGGGCCTCATGAACGTGCAGTATGCCATCAAGGACGGCGTGGTTTACGTGCTGGAGGTCAATCCGCGTGCGTCCCGGACGATACCCTTTGTCAGCAAGTCGATCGGGGTTCCCTTGGCCAAGATGGCGGCGAAAGTCATGACCGGCAGCAAGCTCAAGGATTTGGGTGTAACTGCGGAAATCTGGCCGGAGTACTGGGCGGTCAAGGAGTCGGTGTTTCCTTTCAACCGTTTCCATGGACAGGACATCATCCTGACTCCTGAGATGCGTTCCACCGGAGAAGTGATGGGCTTGGACGCCGACCTGGGAATTGCCTACGCGAAGTCCCAGATGGCGGCCTCAGCCACCCTTCCGATGGGCGGCAAACTGTTTATCAGCGTCAGCGACGCCCACAAAGGCGAGGTTGCAGCCGTGGCGCAATCCTTCGCCGATCTCGGTTTCGAGCTGGTTTCCACCAGCGGAACCGCGGCAGTGATGGAGGCGGCGGGCTTGAAAGTGCACCGAATTCCAAAACTGCAGGAGGGTCGACCCAATGCGTTGGACCTGTTGAAAAACCGGGAAGTGCAGCTCGTGATCAACACACCCTCCGGCCAGGTACCCCGGTCAGACGAGGTCCGGATCCGGACAACAGCGGTCTATACCGGAACCCCCATCATCACGACATTGAGCGGCGCCAAAGCCGCAGCTCTGGCCATTGCCGCCCTGAAGAAGAGTGGTTACGGCGTCAAGACGCTCCAGGAGTATCACTGAATCCGCTGACGTGAACGACGTGTTTAGCGCGGTAAGCAGTGTGCCCCGAACTGCGGGGGATTTGGTGTCATGATTTTTGGGCACACGGGAGTGTGCCCCTACCTGTACCAAAGAGCTGCAATGATTGTTGCAGCCAGAGACCCGCTGCGTCAGGTCCGCAGAGTCGCTCTGGGCTGTGCACCTGATCCCAATGGGGTCGCTGGCGTGCGTGCGCGAGCTGGTTGGACTCCCGGAGCGAGATTTGTCGGAGGAACCCCTGACCTCTGATGGCTCACTTCTGCCCTACCACACCCTCCTCTCTCCCCTCCGCTGAAAAGCAACAGGGCGGAAGCTTGCGCTTCCGCCCCGGCGTGAGATGGGTTGAACTCAGGTTTACTGGTTCAGGCTCTTGATGATCTGGGCACGTTCCC
>JBJOII010000198.1:0-5839 GCA_046047235.1 Verrucomicrobiota bacterium
TACCCGCCTGCCCATGCGCTCCACGTAAGGGCCTCCCCCCCATCATCACCGCCGTCCCAATCCCCGTCCCCAAGGTCATCATCACGACATTGTCCACCCCAACCGCCGCACCATGCCGCCACTCACCCGCCAACGCCGCGTTGGCATCCCCATCCACTACAAGATCCCATCCCGTCCTCCGCTTCACCCAACCCGCCACATCCAACTCCACCGCATCGTCAAACTTGCCCTCCGGCGTGGATAAAATCCTCCCCGTAACCGGCTCAATAATCCCCGGGAACGCCATACCCACCCGCACCCCGGCCCCTCCAACGACTCCCGCCCGCGCTCCCAACTCCCCACTGAACCCAACCATCCTCTCCAGCAAATCAACAAACAACTCCCCACGCCGAACCTCAAGCTCGCCTCTCACCAATAACCGCCCGCCCCGTACCCATCCCAACTTGACCAGCGTCCCACCTATATCCCACGCCAGAACAAAAGCACCCTCAGCGGCCGTATCGTTTTCTTCTGGATCAATATTCGCCATGTTGACTCGGGGAAATAATGAACTTGGCTAAACAGCCGCCTGCCAAGCAAAATCCAGTTCAACCCGATGAACCATTCCCCGCGTCGCAGATCGACATCCTCCTGGGTCCACATCGCACTCGCCTTCCTGCCCCTGGCCGGCATCGCCCACACTGCCACCCCCCCGCCACTCCCGCTCGGCTACGTCGACCCATGGATCGGTTCCGCCCACTGCCGATGGTTCTTCTTCACCCCCGCCGCCACACCCTTCGGCATGGCCAAACCCAGCCCCTGCACGGATGCCCACCTCGGTAACCGTAGCGGCTGGGAGGCGGTCGGCTACGACGGCCGACATACCTCCATCGAGGGCTTCGCCCAATTCCGCGAATTCCAGATCGGTGGCGTCGTCCTCATGCCCACCACCGGCACGCTCATCACAACTCCAGGAACCGACGACAACCCCGACGCAGGCTACCGCTCACGCTTCGATCGCCCGGAAGAAATCGCCCAGCCCGGCTACTATCAGGTCAGGCTCAAGGACTACAACATCCTCGCCGAACTCACCTCCACACCCCGGGTCGCTCTCCATCGCTATACTTTCCCCACCAACGAAACAGGGCATGTCCTCTTTCAAATCGGCAGCCGACAAGGCGAAAGCGGCCCGGTGCTGGACGCCTACGTCCACCAATCCTCTGAACGGGAACTGGAAGGCATGGTCACCACGCTCCCGGAATACGTCCGCCAATATCAACCCGGCGCCAACGTGCGCATGTACTTCGTGGCCCAGCTGAGCCATGCCCCCTCCAAATGCTCGACGTTCAGAAACGAACAGATCTACCCCGGACAATCCTCAATCGCCGGTGCAGGCGCAGGCATCGCCCTCGACTTCAAACCCTCAGGCAGGGCAGGGGAGCCAGTCGTCATCAAGATCGGCCTCTCCTACACCAGCATCGCCAATGCCCGACTCAATCTGACCACGGAAGCACAGGACCTGTCTTTTGATGCCGCCAAAACCGCCGCACAAAATCATTGGGCCGAAATGCTCGACCGCGTCCATGTAGAAGGCGGACAAGAATCCGACCGCGTCAAATTCTATACCGGCCTCTACCACGCACTCCTCGGACGCGGGCTCGCTAGCGATGTCAACGGCGCCTACCCCAAAAACGACGGCGGAACCGGCCAAATACCCTGCGACCAAAACGGCCGTCCGCTCTACCACCACTACAACTCAGACGCAGTCTGGGGCACGTTCTGGAACCTCACCCAACTCTGGGCCCTCGCTTACCCCGACTACTTCAGCGAATACGTCCGCTGCCACCTCGACCACTACCGCGATTGCGGCTGGCTCCCCGATAGCATCGCCACAGCCAAATTCGTCTCCGGCGTCGGGACGGACTATATGGGGCTCGTCGTCGCCAGCGCCTACCTCCGCGGTATCCGTGATTTCGATCCGGAGATCGCCCTCCAGGCCGCCCTAAAGAACGAACTCGGCTGGCAGAACCGCCCCCTCGGTGTCGGCAAAGCCGACCTCCAGTCGTTCCTCAAGCTCGGCTATTCGCCCCTGCTCAAAAGTGTCCCCGGCTTCTCCGGCTCCACCGCCGAGGGCTCCCAGTTCTCCGTCTCCCACACGCTCGAATACAGCTTCTCCGCCTACGCGGTCTCCCAACTCGCCGCAAGCCTGGGACATTCCACGGAAGCCCGCCAACTGCAGGAACTCTCCTCAGCCTGGCAGCAACTCTGGGACCCCGAGTCCGGCTTCATCCGACCCAAAGACGCCAATGGTGTCTTCCTCGAGGATTTTAACCCCCGCAAACCCTGGCTCGGCTACCAGGAAGGCAACGCCTGGCAATACACGTTCTACGTTCCACACGACCCCGCCGGCCTCATCCAACGACTCGGCCCAAACACGTTCAACGCCCGGCTCGAAGACGTCTTCAACCAAGCGGAACAAACGCTCTTCGGCGGCGGACGCACGGTTGACGCCTTCAGCGGGGTCGAAAACGTCTATAACCACGGCAATCAGCCAAGCCTCCACATCGCCTGGCTCTTCAATTACGGCGGCCAACCCTGGCGCACCCAACACTGGGTCCGCCGTATCTGCAACGTCTTCTACGGCACAGAAATCCTCCATGGCTACGGCTTCGGCCAGGACGAAGACCAGGGCCAGCTCGGAGCCTGGTTCGTCCTCGCTGCCATGGGACTCTTCGACGTCCAGGGCCTCACCTCCACCCAGGCAACACTGCAACTCGCCACGCCTCTGTTCGACCACATCCGCATCCAGCTCCACCCCAAATACTACCCCGGCGGGCAGTTCACCATCACCACGCGAAATCAACACCACGCGAACCCCTATATCCGAAATGCCCGACTGAACGGCAAAACCCTCGAACAATGCTGGATTCCCTGGGACACAATCACCGCCGGAGGCCACCTGGAACTGGATCTGACTCCTCAACCCAACACGGACTGGGGCATCCAGAAACCCCCGCCCTCAGGATTTCCCGGCAATCTCTGACCCCATAAACCTATGCCCACCGCATCACTCCACCCGCGATTCAACCCGCTCCTGCTCGTCACACTCGTGGCCGCCAGCGGAGGATTTCTCTTCGGTTACGACACCGCCGTCATCAACGGCGCCAACCAATACCTCAGTACCCACTTCGGCCTCACCCCCACCCAGGAAGGTACCGCCGGAGCCAGCGCCATCCTCGGCTGTATCCCCGGCGCCATGCTCGCAGGCTTCTTCAGCGACCGCTTCGGCCGACGCAAGGTCCTCTTCGTCGCAGCCTTCCTCTACGCCGCGTCCGCCCTGTTCTCCGCCATCCCCAGGACTTTCGACCAGTTCCTCATCGCCCGCTTCATCGGCGGTATCGGCATCGGCACGTCCTCCATGGTCTGCCCCGTCTACATGGCCGAAATCGCCCCGGCATCCAAACGCGGCCGCCTCGGATCTCTGTTCCAACTCGGTATCGTCGTCGGCATCTTCCTCACGCTCTTCATCAACGCCTGGATCCAGGGCAGGGGAGACGACACCTGGAACACCGCGTCTGGCTGGCGCTGGATGCTCGGCGCCGAACTCGCTCCAGCCCTCCTCATGTGGGCCCTCCTCTTCCTCTCACCCGAAAGCCCGCGCTGGCTCATCCAGGCCAACCGTGAACCCGAAGCCCGAGCCATCCTGAAGGCCGTGTCCAGCCCCAAGGAAGCCGATGCCCAAATCAATGCCGTCAAATCGGTCCTCAGCCAGGAAGAAGGACGCTTCAGCGAACTCTTCCACCACCGCTTCCGCCTCCCCCTCATCCTCGCCATAGGCCTCATGGCCTGCTCCCAGTTCAGCGGCATCAACGCCATCATGTATTACTCCACCAAAATCTTCACCACGGCCGGCGTCGGCGTCAAAAACGCCTTCATGGCCTCGGTCGTCATCGGCCTCGTCAACCTCCTGTTCACTTTCGTCGCCATCCTCCTCGTCGATAAAGCCGGACGCCGACCTCTCCTCCTCGCCGGCCTCAGCATCCAAGTCATCGCCCTCGGCAGCGTCGGACTCATCTTCCTCGGCTCCACCCAAGGCATCCTGCTCCTCCTCGCTATCCTCACCTTTATCGCCGCCTTCGCCATGGCCCTCGGCCCCATCCCCTGGATACTCTGCTCAGAAATATTCCCCACACGCATCCGCGGCCGAGCCATGTCCGTCGCCACTTTCACCATCTGGTCCGCCTGTTACATCGTCGCCCAAACCTTCCCCATGCTCCACGACAACCCCGCCATCGGCCCCGCAAAAACGTTCTTCATCTACGCCGCCTGCAGCCTCGTCGGCTTCGTCTTCGTCCTGAAACTGCTCCCTGAAACCAAAGGACGCAGCCTCGAAGACATCGAAGCATCATGGAAATAGCCACCCCTGCTTAGGGCTTCCGGGCCAGCTCATTCATCAGGAGCATGGTGTGCGCAACCGACTCCATCCAATACTCGGTCGTCTGCCACCATCCAGGCAACAGAACCGGCTGATCCTCCTCCGAGGTGCCAATCCCCGCCATCACCGCTCCGACAATCCTCGGTGTGTGCGGAACAAACTCCGTGGTCTTGAAATAGTCCGGCTGGTTGAACCCAACACCCTCCACGGTGGATGCGTTAAACGGATTTGCCCCCAAAATGTAGTCCAGCTGCCGCTGCGCAATGCCCCGCAACTCCGGCCGTCCCAGAATCCGCGCAACCTTCACCAGCGCCGCCCCGGTAGACGCCAGATGCGGAGTGACCCCGTTCCACCAGGCATCATCCTCGTGGTTCTCATAACCCCAGCGATAGAACAGCTCACCCAACCTCCGGCCTCCACCCGGATCAGTCACATAAAGCGAGTAGGGGAGCTGCCCGTAACTGCTCCGCTCAGCCAAAGGCAGCACGGTCCCCTCCACATGGGTGTAAAGGGCCTGCAATGCCCTGGTAGCCTCAGGCGCCCCCACAAACACCTCGCAGAACGTGCATAAACCCCACAACGGAAGATTGCCCATCGGCAAGTTGTGCGCAGGCACAGATACCAGGCCACTCTGACCGTCCGCCAACTCAACCTTCTGCCTGCGAACAAAGAACCCCGACGGCACCCCCTCTCTCCCATCCTGCAGCTGCAGCAACGCCGTCAGGAATTCCATGGCCTCCGCCCGGTGCCGACCTTCCAGCGTCGCCCCAAACAACCGGCTCGCCGCAGCCAACGCTCCACCCACAGCATGCGGATCGTTCCGGTCCAACCGCTGGATCTGCCAGGCATAAGCACGGCTCGCCGCCTCCCGACATCGCTTGGAATACTCCGGATCCTGCTTCGCAAACACCTGCGAAACCGACACCTGCGCCATGGCAAAAACAAATTGAATGTCCGGTGCAGCCGGAGTGGCCACAATCACCCGGTCGTCCGGCGTGTCCACCACGTTGTCCGTAAAACGGTTGTTGTCACCATGCCTCGCCACATCACCCCCCACATGGCTCATCATGTAACCAGCCGGTTCCTGCATGTTCAGGAAGTAACGGTTGCCCCACTGGATCTCGTCCAACACCCGCCGCTTGAGGCTCCCTTCCTCCAGCGCCACCGCCCAGTCCGACAAAGCCCATAACCCGGTTATGGTCATGCCCCACTTGCGCAGATCCGCCGCATCATGCCAGCCACCCGCGACATCCTGATGCGCCTTGGTGTCCGAACGCCGCCCATCGTCCGCATGTTGCCCACGCTCCCAGCCATGCACCGGATCCCCACAGCGCTGCCATAAAAACCAGTTCAAGTGCTTGTCCAAAAACCACGTGTGCAGGCCAGCCCGAATCCCAAATGCAGACGACGTCCAGGACCCGCACC
>JBJOII010000199.1:0-5719 GCA_046047235.1 Verrucomicrobiota bacterium
CAAACCGCCCTCCAAACCCCCGATACGCAGGCCGTCATCGTCAATGACGGCGGCGACCTCACCACCCTCGGCAACTGGACCGAGACCGTCGCCATCACCAACCCCCTCGATAATGCCGATAACGCCGCCCCCATCGCCCGTATCCAAATCCAGAACCAGGCCGTCGCCACCAGCGGTAACTACCGCCGCTTCTTCACCATCAACCAAAAAACCTACTCCCATATCATCGACCCCAGAGACGGCCTCCCCGCTAACCAAATCATCAGCGCCACCGCCATCGCCCCCAATGCCGCCGATGCCGATGCCCTCGCCACGATCTTCTCCATCCTCGATCCCCATGAAAGCCTCATGCTCGCCAATTCTCTCCCCAATGTAGAATGCCTCCTGATCCAACCCGATGGCTCCCAGCTCCACAGCCAAGGCTGGCACACTCTCGAAATCCCCCTCACCAAATCACAAACAACCCCGGCCCCAGCCAATCCATCCACCTGGAATCCTAACTCCGAACTCACCCTCGAACTCGAACTCGCCCGCCCCTCCAACGCCCGCGCCCCACGACCCTTCGTCGCCGTCTGGATCGAAGACGCCGATGGCTTCCCCATCCGCACTCTCGCCCTCTGGTTCAATGGCCCCCGCTGGCTCCCCGATCTCCGCTCCTGGTACCAAGGCGACCAAATGCGCTCCCTCGTCGAAGAGGCCAATCTCGTCGACTCCATCTCCAGCGCCACCCGCTCACCCGGAAAATACAAACTCAAATGGGACGGAAAGGACAACGCCGGCCAATACGTCAAAACCGGCCAATACACGCTCCTCATCGAAACCGCCCGCGAACACGGAACCCACCAGCTCATCCGCCAAAAGCTCAACCTCACCAACCCACCCCTCGAAGCCAACCTCGAGACCAATATCGAAATCGCCAACGCCCGGATATCCTACCAGCAGAACCCCTAACCCCCCCACCGATCCAAATCCCTGCCCCATGTCCCCGCAAACCCGCCACGTCAGCGGCTACTGGCGACGTCACTCCGCTGCCACGCTCCGCTGGCTCCATATCTACCTCTCCATGGCCAGTTTCATGGCCCTCCTCTTCTTCGCCGTCACGGGTATCACCCTCAACCACGCCTCCTGGTTCGACTCCATCCCCCCTCAAACCCGCACCACCCAAAACCACATACCCACAACCTGGCTCCAAACCGAAACACCCAAGGAACTCCAAATCGTCGAACACCTCCGCTCCACCCACCACATCCACGGGGCCCTCAGCGAATTCTTCACCGACGATGAACAATGCCGCCTATCCTTCCGCGGCCCGGGCTACATCGCCGATGCCTCCATCGATCGCACCACCGGAGAATACGAACTCGCAGAAACCCGCATGGGCCTGGTCGCCATCCTCAATGACCTCCACAAAGGACGCGATACCGGCCCCGCCTGGTCCCTCGTCATCGATGCCTCCGCCATCCTCATGATCGTCGTCTCCCTCACCGGCCTCACTCTCCTCTACTTCCTTAAACGCCGCCGCATCACCGGAACACTCGTCACCATCGCCGGCTCCATCGCCTTCCTGCTCCTCTACTACCTCCTCGTCCCCTAATCACCCCTCGCACCCAGTGCTTCGGTGCTCCCGAGTTTCTGAGTTTCGGAACAGCCAGCGCTGCATCGCAGCGTATCGAAATCGAACCACGCCTCAGCGCTTCCCGCTTCGCTCGGCAGACAGAAGACCGTAGAGAGAAACCAGTGGCACCTCTCTCCTCTCTCCTCTCTCCCTGCGGTCCGCCACACGGGCCGCAAAAGCCCTTCCGCCTTCGTCCCTGCCCTCCGGGCGGGACTATGGCGGACAGGCAGCCCTCAGCGCTCTGCGCTTACCCCTTCCCGCTTACCGCTTGGCGCTCCGCCCTCAGCCCTCAGCCCTCCGCGCTTCCCGCTCTGCGCTTCCCGCTCTGCGCTTCCCGCTTAGCTCTTCCCGCTTTGCGCTTCCCGCTCTGCGCCCTTGATACCTGCCCCCAAAAAGCTACAACTGCACCCAGACCTGCCATGAAACGCAAACACCGGATCTGGCCCTGGATCATCACCCCCTTCCTCCTTCTCTTCCTCACCGCCACAGCCTTCCACCTCGTCCCACGCCGGCAGCTCCACACCTATAAGGAAAAGCTCCGCGCCCGAGGCTACCCGCTCACGCTGCAGGAATGCCAAACCACCCCCCCCACACACCAAGCCATCGCCGCCGCTTCCCAATTCAACAACGCAGCCCAACAACTCGGTTCGCTCAGCCAAACCTTGGAAAACATCCCCTCCCCCATGCCCATGAGCCACCCCGGCCACGCCCTCCCCGGCTGGCTCGCCCCCCACCTCGGCTATATCAACACCGAACGCACCTTCATGGACGCGAACACCCAGCGGATCCTCCTCCAACGCTACGGCCTCTCCCCCTCCGCCCTCTCCAACCTGTCCTCAACCCCACCCACCTCACCCACCACCAACCCCGTCTATACCGCCTGGTCCGACCTCACCGCAGAACTCCAGCAGGCCCAAGCCACACTCGATACCATCACCACGCTCTCCCACCAGCCCGCCTTCGATTGGAATATCCAATACTCAGACGGCTTCAGCGTCTCTCTCCCCCACCTCGCATCCCTCAAGAACGCCAGCCAATGGCTCGCCGCCGCCTCGCTCCATGATCTCCATCACCAGAACCGGGACAGCGCCACTCAACACCTCCTCACCCAACTCCGCCTCATACAAAAGCTCGACCACAACAACCTCCTCATCGGCCAACTCGTCCGCATCGCTATCGCCGCCATCGCTTGGGGTAATACCTGGTCACTCCTCCAGGCAGACGACTGGACAGACCCCCAACTCCAGGAAATCCAAACCGCCTGGGAACAACTCGATACCATCAAACCAACCATCGAAACCTTCCACCTCGAACGCGCCACCGCACTCGTCGAATACCAGAAATGCCGCCGCTCCGTAAGCCACACGAAAGAACTGTTCGATGCCTTCCTCAGCCCACCCCCCGATGACCCGGGTAACTTCATCGAAACCGCCATCCAGTGGCTCCGCGTCAAGGTCTATAACTCCAGCACCCTCAACCTCCGCTACCTCTGGTGGATCTGGTTCCAAAGCTACAAGGATGAACTCGCTTACCTCCAGGAATCCCAAGCCCTCATCGAAGCCCTCCAACTCCGACACACCCTCGCCAGCCAATACCCCGAGCCCGCCAGTCACCTCCCCCCACATACCCCCTGGACACCCCGCGCAACCGACGACGAAGTCCCCGAGCAATACTTCTTCGCCGCCAATATCAATACCCCCCTCAGCGGTGCCATCGAACGCGCCTTCCGCCTCCAAACCCAACAACAACTCGCCCTCACGGCCATCGCCATCCAACGCTACCAACTCACCCATACCAACCCTCCCCCCTCGCTCACCTCCCTCCTACCCTCCTTCCTCAAATCCCCACCCCTCGACTGGACCGCCGGCCACCCGCTCCACTACCAAATCACCCCCTCCAATACGTTCCGCCTCTATGCCTGTGGTTCCGACGAAACCGACGACGGCGGCGACTCCACCCCCCGCCAGCCCAGACAAGCCCGCTTCTATTCCCCCTACACCGCACGCGACTTCGTCTGGCCCCAACCCGCACTCCCCCCACTCCTCACACCCGACGACTTCGCCCAAGGCTTCCGCCTGCCCCACAAAAACTCCGACCCCGAAACGTTCCGACTCCAAACCTCCTCCAACCAACCCTCACTCTGGATCACCGCCACCACCACCACCCCACCCCAATCCCTCTTCCCCCCTGACACCACACCCGACCACGCCCTCGGCTTCATCCACATCGCTACCGGCTACCCCCCCAACCCCACCCAAATCCTCCCCGCCTTCGTCTGGAAAAGCCACGAGCTCTATGATATTAAAGCCCACCTCATAGCCACTAACCTCAATGATGATGCCTACCCCGACCTCGCCCTCCTCCTCCCCTCCACCCTACCTACCCCCTACTCCCACGCCTGGCTCTATAACCCCACCAACCAAACCTTCAACCCCTCCCTGCCACCCGCGATCCCACTCCAATAAACCCTAACCCGCCATCTCCGATATCCGATATCCCATCTCCCATCTCCCATCTCCGATATCCGATATCCCATTTACCATCTACCATCTACCATCTACCATCTCCCATCTGACACCATGCACCTCCCACTCCCCTCTCTCCCTGCGCTCAGCCCTCACCGCTCCGCGCTTTGCGCTTCCCGCTTAGCCCTAACCCCTCTCCTCTCCACGCTCTCCTGTCTCCTCCTCCTCAGCCTGGCACAGGCTGAAGAGACCTGGCCCCAGTTCCGCGGCCCCCAAAGCTCCGGCACCAGCACAAATACCCAGCTGCCCGATACCTGGTCCTCCACCCAAAACGTGGAATGGAAAACCGACCTCCCCGGCCGCAGCTGGTCCTCCCCCATCACCTGGAACAACCAAATCTTCCTCACCGCCGTCATCAATACCGGCGAAAGCGAACCCCCAAAAAAAGGACTCTACTTCGGCGGCAACCGACCCGAACCGCCCAAATCCACGCACATCACCAAAGCCTATGGCCTCGACCTCAAGACCGGAAACATCAACTGGGAAACCACCCTCCACGAAGGCCAACCCCAAACCGCCATCCACCTCAAAAGCAGCTACGGTGCCGAAACCCCCATCACCGACGGCACAAACGTATACGCTCTCTTCGGCGGCCTCGGCGTCTATGCCCTCACCCTGAACGGTGAACTCGTCTGGTCCCACCCCCTACCCCCCCGCCCAGTCCGCTACGGCTGGGGCTACTCCAGCTCCCCCACCCTCCACAACGGACAACTCATCATCGTCAACGACAACGATGAACAATCCGAAATCCTCTCCCTCAATACCCAAACCGGGAAAGAACTCTGGCGCACACCACGCGACGAAAAAAGCAACTGGGCCTCCCCCTTCATCTGGAACAATACCCAACGCACCGAAGTCATCACCTGCGGCACCCAAGCCGTCCGTAGCTACAACCTCAAGGGCGAACTCCTCTGGTCCCTCCAAGGCATGTCCTCCATCGTTATCCCCACCCCCGTCAGTACCCCCAACCTCCTCTTCGTCAGCTCCGGTTACGTCGGCGATAAACACCGCCCCGTCTACGCCATCAAACCCGGCGCCACCGGCAACATCTCCCTCGCCCCCGATACCACCAGCAATGCCCACATCGCCTGGTCCCACCCCACCGCCGCCCCCTATAACCCCTCACCCGTCCTCTACGAAAACCGACTCTACATCCTCCTCGACCGTGGCCTCGTCTCCTGCTTCAACGCCCAAACCGGAGAACAACTCTACGACCGCGAACGCCTCCCCAATGGCTACGCGTTCACCTCCTCTCCCTGGGCCCATAATGGAAAAATCTTTTGCCTCAACGAAGACGGACGCTGCTTCGTCCTCCAGGCCGGAGACACCTTCAATATCCTCCACGTCAACGAACTCTCCGACGACGACATGTGCATGGCCACACCCGCCCTCGCCGGTGACAGACTCCTCATCCGCACCTCCACCCGCATCTACTCCATCCGCAACCCCCAATAACCAACCCCCAATAACCAACCCCCAATAACCAACCCCCAATAACCAACCCCCAATAACCAATATCCCATCTCCTACATCCCATATCCCATCTCCCATATCCCATATCCCATATCCTACATCCTAT
>JBJOII010000200.1:0-5703 GCA_046047235.1 Verrucomicrobiota bacterium
GGGGTAGTGATTCGTTACCATTGTTTGGGAACAAACTCCGCTTGAGTGCGTTGGGCTGGGGCGTAGGATTCGGGCATGTCTCCCTTTAACTTCGGTTTCTGCAGGGTTGTGGTGTTGGTGGGTTTTGGTATGGCGTTGTGTCTGTGGGGGGATTTGAGGGGGGAGGCGGGATGGGTGGATTTTGATCCGGCTGAGGACGTTTTTGGGGAGAGTCCGTTGGATTTGAGGCATTTGAATGAGGTCTATGCGGGGGAGCATGGGTGGGTGCGGGCGGAGGGGGGGCGGTTTGTGCGGGGTGATGGGAGTGAGCCGGTGCGGTTTTGGGCGGTGAACGGGCCCTCGCATGGTGGGGGTGGCTATGGGGAGTTGCGGCGGACGGCGCGTTGGCTGGCGAAGTATGGGGTGAACATGGCGCGGCGGCACGGGGCGGTATTTGATGGGGAGGGGGAATTGAAGCCGGGGGCGGTGAAGGAGTTGCAGGAGTTTGTGCGGGCGATGAAGGCGGAGGGGATTTACACGCATTTATCCATTTATTTTCCGTTGTGGTTCAAGCCGGCGGCGGGGAACCCGTGGTTGGAGGGGTATGACGGGAACACGCATCCGTTTGCGGCGTTGATGTTCAACCGGGAATTTCAGGAGCGTTATCGGGGTTGGTGGAAGGCGTTGTTGACGACGGTGGATCCGGAGACGGGGAGGGCTTTGGTGGAGGAGCCGGCGTTATTTGGGGTAGAGATTCAGAATGAGGATTCGTTTTTCTTTTGGACCTTTGATGCGAAGAACGTGCCGGATGCGCAGTTGCGGATATTGGAGGGCTTATTTGGGGAGTGGCTGGTTGGGCGGCACGGGAGTTTGGCCAAGGCGATGGAGGGGTGGGATGGGGTAGGGCATGAGCGGGATCGGGTTGAGGAGGGG
Organism: Verrucomicrobiota bacterium; assembly: GCA_046047235.1. Lineage (GTDB taxonomy): Bacteria > Verrucomicrobiota > Verrucomicrobiia > Limisphaerales > JAHDYP01 > JBMTVN01. The sequence goes on from JBJOII010000200.1 coordinate 913, forward strand.
CGGGTGGGGTTTCGTCCGTTGTGGAGCATGTTCAACGAGCGGACGGCGCGTGACCGGGAGACTGTGCGTTTTTTATGGGAGCAGCAGGCGAAGTTTTATCGGGAGACCGTGGCGTATTTGCGGGGTTTGGGTTTCAAGGGGTTGGTGACGGCCTCGAACTGGGCGACGGCGAGCCCGGAGTATTTTGGTCCTTTAGAGAAGCTGAGTTATCTGGAGGGGGATTTTGTGGATCGGCACGGGTATTTTGAATGTGATCACAAGGGGGACAATGCGGCGTGGTCGGTAAGGGAGGGGCATACGTATCGTGACCGGAGTGCGTATCGGTTTGATGGGGTGGGTGGTTCTGCGGTGCGCCAGTTTGTTCATCCGGTGATGGATCCTGCGTATGGCGGGAAGCCGTCGATGATATCGGAGACGACGTTTTGTCGGCCGAACCGGTATCGGAGCGAGGCGCCCTTCTATTATGCGGTGTATGGGGCATTGCAGGGGACGGATGCGGTGGTTCATTTTGCCTTTGATGGTGACCGGTGGGCGGTGAAGCCGAACTATTGGATGCAGCAGTGGACGTTGATGAGTCCGTCGATGATGGGGCAGTTTCCCGTGGCGGCGAGGTTGTATCGGCTGGGGCTGGTGAGTGAGGCCGGGGTGGTGGCGGACATCGCCTTGAATCGGGAGGCGTTGTTTGAGCTGGGGGGGACGCCATTGCCGCAGGATGCTGCGTTGGACGAGTTACGGTTGGCGGATGTGCCGGCGGGTCGGGCGGGCAAGACCGGGGGGCGTATTGATCCTTTGATTCACTATATTGGGCGGGTGGATGTTCGGTATGTGGAGGGTGAGGGGGGGGTAAAGTTGGCGGATGTTGGCGGCTGGTTGGATCATGATCGTCGTGTTGTGGGGAGCGCCACGGGTGAGGTGCGATTGGATTATGGGAGGGGGGTATTGACCGTGGACGCGCCGATGGTTCAGGGCTGCAGTGGTGCGCTGGGATTGGCTGGGGAGGTGAAGCTGGGGGTGTTGAGTGTCAGGAGCGACATGGAACTGGGGCATATCATGGTGGTTGCGATGGATGGGAAGCCACTGGAGGAATCGGGGAGCATGGTATTGCAGGTGATGTCGGAGGAGCGGGAGACGGGTCGGGTGGTGGAGCAGGTGGGGGACGGTGGGGAGAAGCGGATTGTGCAGTTGGGCAGGGATCCGTGGCAGTTCAGGGAGCTGGGTGGGGTGGTGCGGTTGAGGCGGCCGGATGCCGGTCGTTTGCGTGTGACTGCGTTGGATTACAACGGGTATGCGGTTGAGGAGGTTGGGGATGCCGGGGAGATCCGGTTAAGGAAGCAGACCCTTTATTATTGGATTACGCGATGAGGGTTTTATCCGGGAGGATCTGTCGTTTGGGTTATGGGGTGCACGTCTTCCTGTTCCTGGTGTTTTGTGGGATGGGGTTGGAGGTGTTGGGGGATGGTGAGTCGTCTGGTTTGATCCGGAATCCGGTGATGGCATCGGGGGCGGATCCCTGGGTGATTTGTCGTGGTGAGTTTTACTACATGTGTCAGTCGAGGCGGGGTTCGATTTGGGTGGGGCGGTTTCGGCGTTTACGGGATTTGGGTATGGCGGAGTGGGTGAAGGTGTGGACGCCGGAGCCGGGGACGGAGCATTCGCGGGAGCTTTGGGCGCCGGAGCTGCATCATTTGCGGGGGCGCTGGTATATCTATGTTGCGGCGGATGATGGTGAGAATCGCAATCATCGGATGTTTGTTTTGGAGGGGGATGAAGAGGATCCGCGGTTGGCGTTTCGGATGAGGGGGCGGTTAGCGGCGGACACGGATCGCTGGGCGATTGACGGGACGGTGTTGGAGATGCCTGGGGGTGGTTTGTATTTTCTTTGGTCGGGTTGGGAGGGTTTTGAGAATGTGGCGCAGCATTTGTATATCGCAGGGATGAGTGATCCGTGGACGATACGGGGAGAGCGGGTGAGGATTTCATCGCCGGAGCATGTATGGGAGCGGCGTGGGGAGCCGTGGGTGAACGAGGGGCCGCAGGTGTTGTGGCGTGGGGGGCGGTTATTTGTGATTTACTCGGCGAGTGGGAGCTGGACGGACGACTATTGTCTGGGGCAACTCAGCTGGGGTGGGGGTGATCCTTTGGATCCGGCTTCCTGGAGCAAGAAACCAGAGCCGGTTTTTTCCTCGGCGGGGGATGTTTATGGTCCGGGGCACTGCAGCTTTGTGAGGACGCGTGATGGGGAGGAGGACTGGATGATTTACCATAGTGCGAAGCATCGGGGTGCGGGTTGGAACCGGCGGGTGAACATGCAGCGATTTGGATGGACGGCGGATGGGGATCCTGATTTCGGGGTGCCGAGGTCGTCTATGGAGGGGATGAAGCCGCCGTCGGGTGAGGAGTGAGTGTGGGGGGCGTGGTTTGGGTCGATGGGACGATTGAGATAATCGATTAGTTGATTTGCCGGGGGTTCGGGTAGGTTCCGGACATGTTCAGAGAAGAAAAAGGTATGGCGGCGTGCGTTTTGAGGGGGGGCGGGCAGTATGATTTGGTGCGGTCAGTTGGCGTTCGAGAAGAAGGAGTCAAGTGATGGAACTCGTTATCCTAATCGTTGCCGGGGTGGTGTTGTTGCTGCCGATTTGTGCGTTCTTTTATGCGATGGAGGCCCGCAAGCGAGTGGGGGAGATGGAGGATAGGGTGAGGAGTTTGGAGAGTGGCGTGAGCCATTTAGAGAACGCGGTGGAGAGTTTGGAGCGATCACTGGCCCACGGTTCCGGGGTGGGGGCGGCGGTTACGGGAGTGACAGAGGCTAGGGTGGAGGCGCCTTTGATTGAGGAGCAGCGGGGCGCAGGGTTAGACGAGCAGATTGCGTTGGAGGTGGAGCCGTCCGTGCCGGGTGTGGTGGAGGAGGTTGAGGAGGCACCTTTGGGGCAGGAGGTATGGGAGGGGATGAGTGCGCGTCTGGCGGCTGAGCGGCGGGTGGGGTCACAGCTGCCTCCGCCTTTGCCTGAGCAGGATTCACCGGGTGGGGAGGGTGGGGGGCGGACTGCGCCGGCGTTTAACTGGGAGCAGTTTATGGGCGTCAAGCTGGTGGCGTGGCTGGGTGGTTTGGCTTTGTTTTTGGCGGCGGCGTATTTCGTGAAGTATTCCTTCGATCACGGGCTGATTCCTCCGCAGGTCAGGGTGGCATTGGGGTATGTATTGGGGATGGGTTTATTGGGGGGAGGGGTGAAGTTGTGTTCCGAGAAGTATCGGGTTACTGCGCACACCTTATGTGCTACCGGGGTTGTGATTTTGTATGCGGCGACCTTTGCGGCGCATGGGGTTTATCACTTTGCGGTGTTCAATCAGCTGGTGACGTTTCTGCTGATGGCCTTGACGACTGCTGTGGCGTTCCTGCTGGCGGTGCGTTTGCGGGCTTTGGTGGTGGCGGTGTTGGGTATGCTGGGGGGCTTTTTAACACCGTTGTTATTATCGACGGGGCAGGACAATCCAGTTGGGTTATTTGGGTATATCGCCTTGTTGGATTTGGGTTTGATTGCTGTGGCATTGCGGGGTCGGTGGATGTTTCTGGTGGGGGCATCGGCACTGGGGACATTTGTGATGCAGATGGGTTGGATGATGCAGTTTTTTGCGCCGGCCAAGGTGTATGTGGCCTTTGTGGTGTTTATGGGATTTGCGCTGCTGTATTTGGTTCCGGTGTTATTGGGGCGGAAGGGTGGGCTGGATCAGTTGGAGGATCGGGCGGACTTGTGGGTCGGTGGGGCTGCGTCGTTTATGGCTTTGCTTTGGATGGGGTTGTCGTGGGTGTTGATGTCCTATGATTCCCTGGCGGTGCGGCCGGGTCTATTGGGGGCGGCTTTATTTGGGGGGGATCTGTGTTTACTGGCGATTGGGGTGTTGGTGTCACGGCTGGGGTGGGTTCAGGGTGTTGGTGCGGGGGTGGCGTTTGTGGGGTTGGCTTCGTGGACGGCGTGGTCCATGGGGCAGGCGCTGCTTTATTGGGGTTTGGGTTTGTATTTTATTTTTGCGCTGCTGCACACCGTATGGCCGTTTGTGTTACGGAGGTTGTGGCCTGGTCGGGGCGTTCAGGGATGGGTCCATGTGTTTCCGTTGTTGAGTTTGATGTTGGTGGCGATTCCGGTGATGAAGCTGGCGAATGATTCACTGGGTGTGTGGGTATTTGTGTTGTTGGTGGATGTACTAGCCATTGTGGCGGCGTTTGCGTTGGGGTCGATTCTGGCAGTGGCGGGGGTGTGTTTGATGAGTTTAGGGATTGTGGGGGCGTGGATTCTGCGGATGCCGGCGGGGGTTTTGCCTTTGGAGCTGGCCTTGGTTTTGGTTGGGGGTTTTGCGGTGTTGTTTTGTGGGGTGCTGTGGGTGTTTGCGAACCGGTTGTTGAGTGGCAGGGGGATGGGCGAGCCAGGTGTTGCGGCGGGGTTATTGGCGGACTATCCGCGGGTGGCGGAGCAACTGCCGTCGGTTGCGGCGGTGATGCCTTTCGCGTTGTTGGTGATGTTGGTGAGCCGGTTGTCGTTGGCTGATCCGAGTGCGGTATTTGGGGTTGCCTTGTTGTTATTGGTTTTGGTGTTGGCTTTGGGGTTGTTTACGTCGCTGGAGTTTTTGCCGGTGATCGGGTTGGGGGCGGTGTTGATGGTGGAGTTTGTTTGGCAGGCGCAGGGTTTAGGGGGGGCGTCGATGCCGGGAGTGGTATTTGGGTGGTATGTGATCTTCAGTGCTTTATTTGTGGCGTATCCGTTTGTGTTTAGGGGGAGGCTGGGTGAGCGGGTTGTG
>JBJOII010000201.1:0-5694 GCA_046047235.1 Verrucomicrobiota bacterium
CCCCAATACTGACGAATAAAGTCCATCGCCTCAGCGTAATCCCCCGCCTGCGCCATCGCCTCCAAAACGTAATACCCATAAAACGTCGATAAATCCTTCGGACCCCCAGCCTGCAAAACCAGCCCCGACACCTCCCCCGCCTCCCGTAAACCGGCCAACGCCAGCAACGCCGCAGGCGACTTGCGCCCGCTCACCTTCGGCTCATGCCGCGCCAACGTCTCGACCACCCCCAAACACTTCGCCGCAACCTCCCCCTCACCCAGCTCCCGCATCAGCCGCGCCCCGCTCTGCATCGCCAACGACAACATCGCCTGCAAACCCTCATGCACCGCATCCGCATTCTCATACGTCGGCCAATCCAAAAAACGCATCCCGTCCAGTTTCTCCCGACCATCCTCGCCCACAAAGCCCGAGAGATGCCGCAACAACTCCACCAGATAATCCCGCTGCGCTTCCAAGTAGTCCCGGTTCCCGTGATGCATCCACCAATCCTCCTGCAACAAAACCCACCACATGGAATAACTGCTAATCCCGTTCATCCACTGCGTCGGCGGCGTCACGTCCCGGATCAAATCCAAACTCCTCGGCACAACCTCGTTAAACCCAAACACCGCATTGATGGTCGCCACCTCCGGATGCATGTCCCCCAACCACACCAACCGGTCCCGCTTGATCCCGTCCCACAAATACTCCTGCATGTTCAAATGCACGGTGTACGCCCCCACGTCCCAAATCCGGTTCAACCTCTCGTCATTACACCGAAAACTCCCCAGATAAGGAATGTCGCGAATCTCCAAGACCGCATGCACATCGCTCAACTGTACCGCCAGCTCAGGATCCACATTGTCAATCCGCACAAACCGGAACCCGCTCGGCCCAATAGTCTTCTTCCCCAACCACGGCAAGGTCACTACCTGATCCCGCACCGCATGGTCATTCCCCGCATTCTGATCCCCTCCCACCTCTGACATCGCCTCAGATACGGACTCGCCAAACCGAACCCGCACCCGACGCAGCTTCGCCTGCTCCGGCATCATCGGCGTAATCACCTCCACATACCCCTGAATCTCAACCCCGAAGTCCAATAACACGCCAGCAACCTCTCCCCCCGTGCTCCTCAGCTCAGCCGGCGGCACCGGCTCCTGCAACACCGCCTGCCCCGCCTTCTCCCCCAACAACCCCTCGGCATGCTGCACCCCCGCCCCACTCGTCCACACCACACGAGTCGGCCGAATCACGGTCCTCGACAATCCCGAAGGCTTCGCCAACTGCCGCACCGCCTGCGGTATCGCCGGAGGCAAATCCGCCCCCGACACCCGCACAACAGCCAGCACCAACCCAAACAGGAAGGCTCTCATCACCATCACTTCGCTTATAACCAGACCGGCGCCCTACTGCAGCTCGCGAGCCTTGCGCAGCGTCCGTTCATCCTTGCTCCGCTCCACCACCGCCTGCAACGCCCGCTTCTTTGCGTCAGCACCCGCCGAACCCAAACGCGGCCCCCCCACAATGTTCACAATCGCCACACACGCCTCCTCAGCCGTCTCGGAATCTCCCGACAAGGTGATCAGCATCTCCAACGACTCCACTGTCGGCACACCACTCAAGACCGAGATCACCTGCCGACGCTCCTCCGCCCGCTCCACCATCGGCATCACACCCTGAACCCGCTCCAGCTTGGCCGCGTCGTTCAGGCTCCGGTCCTCTTTCACCGCCGCCAAATACCCGCGCAACCCCTGCACCTTGTGAGCCGGCTTCCGACCGTTCTTTGCCAAATCCAACAACGGGGCCGCTACCGCACCGTCTCCCGGCCAAGTGTTGGGCCAACTGGCCAACGTCCGCACAGCCTCATCCTGCACCGCCTCCTCACCATCACCCACCGCCTTCACCACCGCTCCCAAGGCCTGCTCACCCCCAGCCGCCCCCAAGGCATGCAACCCCGCCATCCGCGCCTGACGATTCCCGCTCGCCAACAACGGCAACAACGCACCCGTCGCCTCCGCCCCCTCACGACCCGCAATCGAGACAATCGCCTTCTCCATCTCCGCCCGATCCTTAGGCCGCGTCGCACCAGGCATCAGTTCCACCAACGCCGGCAACTGCGCCACTCCACCCAAAGCCCCCAAGGTAGCCAACGCAGCACTCCTCACCCCGGCATTCTCCGAACCCGCATACGGCGCCACCATCGGCACGGCCTTCTCAATCCCCCGAACCCCAGCCAACTCCACTAACACCTGCAACATCGCCCCCCCAGCCCCGCCCATCCGCTCCATCAACCGCGCATCCACCTCAAAACCTCCAAAACGCGCCAATGAAGTCCGCGCAGCCTCCGCCACTCCCTTGTCCGCATCCACCGCCGCCTCCAATAACACCGGCAAACTCCCCAAATCACCCTTGCGCTCCAGAATACCCACCGCCACCACCTTCAAGGCCGGACTCCCAGCCTGCGCAAATCCCGTCACCGCAGGAATCACCACCGCATCCCGACGATCCCCCAACGCCATCAAGATCAAACCCTGACGATCCACCGCCCCAGTCCTCACAGCCTCCACCAGCGCCCGCGAAACCACCTCACCCTGTAACTCACGCGCCGTCCGTAACCCCACGCTCAGGAACTCCTTGTCCTCAGAATTCAACTGCTCACGCAATAAAGGTAAACCCGCCTCCCCACGCGCCAAAATCGCCCCACGCGTCGCCTCCAAAACCCGCGGCTTAAAAACATCCAACCCACGCACTCGGTCATACAACCGCACGGCATCACCCGCACGACCCGTCGCCATAAACCCCTCCGCCGCCAAGATGCAGCCCTCGGCCACGCTGTCCTTCACCTCCCCATCCACGCGCGTCAATACACCCTCCAAGGCCTGCGCCGCCAACTCCCCTCCAATGTGCCCCAACGCAATCGCCGCAGCCGATGCCACCTGCCCATCCGACCCCACCAGCAACGCCGCCAACCCCTCCACCGCCCCCGTGTCCCGACGCACCCCAATCGAGTTGATCACCCCCACCTGCAACAACCCCTGGGTCTGCCCCAGCGCTTCCCTCAACGCCCGGTCCGCAGCCGCCCCAGGAATCGCCTCCAACGCTATCCTCGCCCACGACGCCAGCTCCGCATCCCGTAACAACGGCGCCAATGCCGGCACCGCCGCAGCACTCCCGTAAATCGCCAGCTGCTTGCACGCAATCGCCTTGTCCGGCTTGCCCGACGTCGACGATTCCAACACCGCCAAAAACTCCCGCTCCTTCACCGTCGGCGCCGCAGCCGCAACAGCCAAACCCATGCTCGCCACCCCCAGGCTGCCAGCCAAAACCACCGCAACCAACCGACTCACCCAACCATTTCGTGCGTTCTGAAACATAAATCGCTCCTTCGCTTTCTGTTTGTCCTCGATGAAAAACGGTTCAAATCCACCACGGCTCCCGCAACGCCTCGGACCGCAACCGGTTCGCCTCCGCATCCCCGATAAACTCGTTCTTCACCGGGTCAAAAAACACCTTGCGCTGTAAAAACAACGCCACGTTCGCCGCATGACACGCAATGTGCGCCTGACACGCCACATCCGCATTCGCCCGCGGCTGCGCCCGCGTCTTCACACAGTCCAGAAAGTCCCGCACATGAAAATCCGCAGGATACCCCCCAATCTTCGCCCCCTTCCCCGCCAATAACGCCGGAGAACTCGCCTCCAAATCCCCATTATCCGCCGTCTCCACCCACCCCGTCTCCCCCTCAAACCGCACCGGACAACTCCCCAAAGGCAACCATCCGTCGTTCCGTAAAATCAACTTTACCCCATTCCCATACTTCGCATGCAACTGATCCCCCACCGGCTCATACTCCACCGGCGCCGTGTCATCCGCATCGTTCGCCCACTGACACAAATCCACACAATGTGACCCCCACTCCAAACAACCACCACCCGTCAAACCCCCACCCTTCTCAAAGTTAAACCCGTCCAAAAGCTTCCCGTTAAATGGACGCCACGCCGCCGGCCCCAAATATAAATTCCAATCCACCAACTCCTTGTCCGGCTCCTCCTCCGGCGGCAACCAACCACTCATCTTCGTCCCCAAACCACCCGGATGCGCATACAAGGTGTGCAACTTGCCCAACCGCCCCCGACGCGCCAAATCAATCGCATACATGAAATTCGGCAAACTCCGACGCTGCGTCCCCGCCTGAAATACCCGCGCCGTCCTCCTGAACGTGTCCCGCAAAATCAAGCTCTGCGCGATGTTCTTCGTCGATGGCTTCTCGCAATACACATCCTTCCCAGCCCGCGCCGCCATGCACGCCGCCGTCGCATGCCAGTTCGGCCCCGTCGCAATCAATACCGCATCCAGATCCTTCCGCTCCAAAATCTCCCGCAAATCCCGATACATCGCACAATCCGTGTTCCCATTGCGCGTGTCCGCCATGTTCTTCACAAATTGCCGCCGGTTCTCCTTCACATCGCAAATCGCCACAAAGTGAACGTCCGGCTCATGCAAAAAACACCCCAGCACATACCCACCACGATTCCCAATCCCAATCGCCCCCAAGGTAATCCGCTCGCTCGGTGCAACCCCACCACCCCGACCCACCGTCGCCGCCGATACCACCTGCGGCATCGCCAATAACGCACCAGCCTTCACAGCCGTCTTGAGAAAACTCCGCCGTCCCATCTGACCGGCAGAAACAGAAGAAGATTCAATACCTCGATTTGCTACACGCATAATATGTCCTTCAATTATGGAACGACGAGTTCACGAACAGGGATGTAACAGCAAAAGAATCCACCGCACCCCCTCGCCAGACAAGGCAATACCTCCAAAGATTCGTAAAATCTCCCCCCAATGACTCCCCCCCTCGCCCGTGCCTCGGAGTTTCTCTGTCCTCCTTCTTCGCTCTTCAAGCTCCGAAAGCCAGGCCGACCCATCGTGCATTACACCCGCGCAGCCACCGGATTTAGCACCACCCAAACCCACCGAAATCGAAGCCTGAAGTTGGCGGCTGGCAGTGTGCAGACACCTCCTCCATCCCAACGCCTCCCTGACCCTCTGCGCGCAGCGCTACCGTCTCATCCAAATCGAAATCGCTATCGCTATCGGGATCGAGCGCGCCTCCGGCGCGTGTAGCCAGAAGACGGTAGTGAGAAAACAGTGGCACCCCTCTCCCCTCTCCCTGCGTTCCGCCACCGCGGAACGCATTAGCCCTCAGCCCTCAGCCCTCAGCCCTTACCCCTTACCCCTTACCGCTTACCGCTCCTCCTTCTTCTTCGTTGCCTTGCGCCCAAACAACCGCCCCACCACCACCAGCAAAACCGCACCCACCAACGCAAAAAACAACTCCTCATACCGAATCAATACCGGACCCCAACCGAAATCAAACTGCCCCACATGCACCACCACGCCACCAATAAATGAACCCACCAGCCCCAACAGTAACCGCCCCATCCTGCCCGTCCCAGTCGACTTCAAGGGCGTCATCATCCCCGCCACCGCACCCACCAAAACCCCCACAATCACCCAGGCCACCAACTCATCACCGGTCCGGTTCACCAAACGCGCCTCGTCAATCCTCCGCCACAAATCCTTCGCCGCATCCGCCGCAGCCTGCCCCGCAGCACTCACCTCGCGTGAAGTCGTATCCGCCACCTCCCGCGCCGTATCCCCCAACCCCGCCTCACTCGTCGCCGCCCAAAGCGGCGTCACCAT
>JBJOII010000202.1:0-5627 GCA_046047235.1 Verrucomicrobiota bacterium
CCCCACCCGCAAAAACGGATCCAAATCAACCCGCAACGCATCGTCATACCGAAAGGGAAACTCCTCCGCACCCGGCTCCAAAAAGAAGTCGAAGGGATTATACACCGCCATCTCCGCCACCAAATCCACCTCCACATTCAACTCCCCCAACTTCTCAGGAAACACCACCCGAGCCACGTAGTTCCCAAACGGATCCTGCTGCCAATTCAAAAACTGGTCCCGCGGCTCCACCTTCAGGGAATAACTCAATACCCGCGTCCGACAATGAGGCGCCGGCCTCAGCCGAATCAAATGCGGCGAATGCCCCACCGGCTCGCTGTAGCGATAGTTCGTCCGATGATGCAGAGCAACATGTATCGACATACTTCAATTCTTCAATGCCCACCCCTCAAACCGCCGCCTGCGCCGATGGACCACCCATCCTCACCTGCGCCCCCTTCGACGGAACCCTCCTCGCGAAATAGGTGTCAAATATCCCCTGGCTCACCTGGTTCATCTTCGTCTGCAACCCATCCAAATACTCGTGCAGCCCCCCCTTCAAAACCCCACTCACCTCCGCATACGTCAGCTCACTGCATAACTGCCCCAATAACTTCTCAGCCGGATTGCTGAAACGATCCATCGATACCCCCGACAACGCATGCATCGACTTCCGCGCCTGGTTCAAACAAAACCGTATCGCCCGCGGAAAACCCGCATCCAAAAGCAAAAACTCCACAATCCCACGCGGCGATATCCGCCCATACTGCTGCCGATACATCTCAAACGCACTCGCCGACCTCAGCACCGCCGCCCATTGCACATCGTCAAACGGTGTCCCCACATCCGCCGCCGACCGCAATAACATGAAATACTTCACGTCCAATATCCGCGAGGTCTTGTCCGCCCGCTCCAGCATCTGACCCAGCCGCAAAAAATGCCAGGCATCACCCCGACTCAACGTCGCCGCCGTGATCCCGTCAAACAACCGGCCCGCCTCCTTCACCTCATGGAAAAATCCATGCGCCCCACCACAACTCGGCGGCTCCAGCGCCGCCTCCTGAACCGTCAAATAAAACCGGTTCAAATGCTCCCAAATCTCCGCCGGTAAACTCTCCCGTATCGATCGCGCATTCTCCCGCGCTAACCTCAAACACGACAAAATCGAGTTCGAATACTCCCCGTCAAATGCCAGAAACCGAATCACGTTCTCCTGCGTCGCAGCCCCATACCGCTCCGCAAACAACTCCTGATCCCCCGTCGTGTAAATCAATGGCTCCCACTGCTGCTCAGCCCCGGCCTGTGAATCCAGCCCCAAATACAAATTCACCTCCACAAACCGCGCCACGTTCTCCGCGCGCTCCAGGTAACGGCCCATCCAGCATACCGACTCAGCTACACGACTCAGCATCAGCCCTCCTCTCGCATCAGTTCTTGTGCTCCCCCTTCACCCCCACTACGCCGCCGCTTCACCCCCTCCCCATACCCCCGACGCCACCGGCTTGTCCCCCTCCCCCTCCCCACCTCCAGCCAAAACCCACGTGTCCTTGCTCCCCCCACCCTGCGACGAGTTCACCACCAAGGACCCCTTCCTTAAAGCCACCCGCGTCAACCCGCCCGGCAATACAAACACCTCGTCCCGCCCATGCAAAATATACGGCCGCAAATCCACATGCCGACCCTCCAGTCGCCCATCACAAATCGTCGGCACCCGCGATAAACTCAACGTCGGCTGTGCAATGAAATTCCGCGGCTCCGCCCGCACCCGATCCCGATAATCCGCAATCGCCTCCCCACTCGCATGCGGCCCCACCAAAATCCCATACCCCCCAGACTCGTTGGCCGCCTTCACCACCAACTCCGACATGTGCTCCACCACATACTCCAAATCCCCCGGCTCCGAACACACATACGTCGGCACGTTCGGTATGATCGCCTCCTCACCCAAATAATACTGAATGATCCGCGGCACATACGCATACACCACCTTGTCGTCCGCAACCCCCGTCCCCGGCGCATTCACCAACGCCACCCGCCCCGCCCGATAAACCCCCATCAACCCAGGCACACCCAATAAGGAATCCTCCCGAAATACCTCCGGATCCAAAAAGTCATCGTCAATCCGACGGTAAATCACATCCACCCGCTCAAACCCCTCCGTCGTCCGCATCCATACATACCCGTCATGCACCAGCAAATCCCCACCCTCCACTAACTCAATCCCCATCTGCTGCGCCAAAAACGAATGCTCGAAAAATGCCGAGTTATACCGCCCAGGCGTCAGTAAAACCACCCGCGGAGACTCCACATTCTCCGGAGCCACCTGCTCCAACACATCCCGCAACTTGGAAGGATAATCCGATACCGACCGCACCCGCGCCGCCGAAAACACCTCCGGAAATAACTGCTTCATCAACCTGCGATTCTCCAACACATACGAAACCCCCGAAGGACACCTCAGATTGTCCTCCAACACATACAGGTTCCCATCCGAATGCCGCACCAAATCAGTCCCCGTAATGTGACACCACACCGACCGCGAAGGATGAATCCCAACACAAGCCTCCCGAAATCCCTTGGAAGAATACACCACCTCCCGCGGCACCACCCCGTCCTTCAAAATCTTCTGCCCGTGATACAAATCATCCAAAAATAAATTCAACGCCGTAATCCGCTGCTTCAACCCCCGCTCAATCCTCCGCCACTCGGTGCTCCCCACAATCCGCGGAATCAAATCAAACGGAATCGGCTTCTCCACCCCCTGACTGTCCGAATACACGTTAAAGGTAATCCCCGCCTCCATCACCGCACGCTCCGCCGCCAACTGCCTCGCCACCAATTCCCCCTTGGGTAACCGCTCCAAATCCTCCACCAACGGCCTCGCCGTCGCCCGCGGCCGCCCATCCTCGCCAATCAATTCATCGAAAAACCCGCGGCTCTCATATGTGTCTAACATCATATTATTTCGAACGCCGGCCAGGCCTTATTCCCGGATGGGTGCTCAACAAAACTTAGACGCAAAAGACATGCCACCCTCCTATAACCCCCAAAAAGCCCCCCGGTGGCTAAGTTAACCCCTGAAACGCTGCCCCTCTTTGCTCAAGCTGTTCACTTTTGATCACCCCCCCCAGAAGCCAGCCTGTCCGCCGTAGTTCCCGGAGCAAAGGAGGAAAGGCAAAGGTCAGGAGTCAGGGTTCAAGGGGAACGCCTCTCTCCCCTCTCCCTGCGACACCGCCCCGCACGCCGCAACCGCCAGTCCGTGTCCGTCCGTGTCCACCCCCAAGCCCCCCTCTCGCGCGAAGCGCCTGTCCCCCAGCTCCCAGCTCCTAGCTCCTAGCTCCCAGACCGGAGGTCCCAATTCCCCTCTCCCTGCGACACCGCCCCGCAGCCCTTCCGCCTTCGCCAAGGCCATGGCGGACAGGCAGCCCTCAGCGCCATGCGCCACTGCCCCATCGAAATCGAAATCGGGATCGCTATCGGTATCGAATGCTGAACTTGGCTCTTGCAGAAAGCCGATACCGGGTATCGAGGATCGTTGGCGTCGCCCGCAACCGAACGGCAGAGACACCCCCAAGCCCCCTCTCGCGCGAAGCGCCTGACCCACCCTCTCCCCTCTCCTCTCTCCTCTCTCCCTGCACCATTGGGCCATGCCTGCGCATGGCTCAATGGTGCAAATTCACGTTGAAGAATGCTGTAAATCAGCCCATCTTCACCAACGTTTCCAATCCCCCGTTGCCAACCCGAACCGGCAACCCCAAACCAGCATGAACCCCGCAAACCACGGCCCCCAACTCGAACACGCCTTCCTCACCCGACGCGAGTTCCTCCAGCGCTGCGGCATCGGCTTCGGCACAATCGGCCTCAGCCTCCTCTCCGATCCCACCGTTCTCGCCTCGTCCCCCGCTTCCTCCCTCGCCCCCAAAGCCCCCCACTTCCCCGCCAAAGCCAAACGCGTCATCCATATCTTCGCCAATGGCGGCGCCTCCCAGGTCGATACGTTCGACCCCAAACCCGAACTCACCCGCTGGCACGGCAAGGAACTCCCCCTCAACCTCAAAACCGAACGCAAAACCGGCACCGCCTTCGCCTCCCCCTTCTCCTTCCAACGCTACGGACAATCCGGCCTCGAAGTCAGTGAACTCTTCCCCCACGTCGGCGAGTGCGCCGATGACCTCGCCGTCATCCGCTCCATGCACGCCGATGTCCCCAACCACGAACCCTCCCTCCTCCTCATGAATTGCGGGGAAGCCCGCCTCCCCAGACCCAGCCTCGGATCCTGGGTCACCTACGGCCTCGGTACCGAAAACCAAAACCTCCCAGGCTTCATCTCCATGTGCCCCGGCGGTTACCCCATCCAGGAATCCCAAAACTGGCAAAGCGGCTTCCTCCCCGGCATCTACCAGGGCACCTACATCGATACCAAACACACCCAGCTCGAAAAACTCATCGAGCACATCCGAAATCAAAACCTCACCCCCAAAGACCAACGCGCCCAACTCGACCTCCTCCACCAACTCAACGAACAACACGCCGCCAAACGAAACGCCGACGCCCAACTCGAAGCCCGTATCCAATCGTTCGAACTCGCCTACCGTATGCAGCTCGACGCCAGCGACGCCTTCGATATCTCCCAGGAACCCGAAAACATCCGCCAAATGTACGGCGAAGGCACCCACGCCCGCCAACTCCTTATCGCCCGTCGCCTCCTCGAAAAAGGCGTCCGCTTCGTCCAAATCTGGCACGGCGATGGCCAACCCTGGGATAATCACGACGACCTCGAAGTCAATCACCGCCGCCTCGCCCAACAGTGTGACCAACCCATCGGCGCCCTCCTCAAAGACCTCAAACAACGCGGCATGCTCGAGGATACGCTCGTCATCTGGGGCGGCGAATTCGGCCGCACTCCAGTCGTCGAACTCCCCACCCCAGGCGCCAACGCAGGCAAAATCAACGGACGCGACCATAACCACTACGGCTTCACCATGTGGCTCGCCGGCGGCGGCGTCAAAGGCGGCTCAGTCTACGGCGCCACCGATGACTTCGGCTTCCAAGCCGCCGTCAACCCCGTCCACGTCCATGACCTCCACGCCACCATCCTCCACCTGCTCGGCTTCAACCACGAACGCCTCACGTTCCGCCACGCCGGACGTGACTTCCGCCTCACCGACGTCCACGGCAACGTCATCCATGACCTGATCGCCTAACCCCAACAACCATGCGCTACCTCCCCCTCCTCCTCCTCCTCGCCAGCCCCGCGCTCGCCCAAGAAACCCAATCCTTCGACTTCTTCGAATCCAACGTCCGCCCCGTCCTCATCGAATCCTGCTATCCCTGCCATAGCACCGAAAGCGGCAAAGCCAAAGCCGGCCTCCTCGTCGATTCCGCCCCCGCACTCCTCCAAGGCGGTGACCGCGGCCCCGCCATCATCCCAGGTAACGCCAACGATAGCTGGCTCATTAAAGCCATCTCCTATTCCGATCCCGACCTCCAAATGCCCCCCGCCAGCCACGGCGGCAAACTCCCCGAACCCACCATCAATAACCTCATCACCTGGATCAACCAGGGCGCACCCGACCCCAGAACACAATCACTCACCCCCACACCCGAAACCACCGCCCAAAACCACTGGGCCTTCCAACCCCTCTCCC
>JBJOII010000203.1:0-5597 GCA_046047235.1 Verrucomicrobiota bacterium
AATCTCCTCACCAAACGCCAGCCTACCCGCTAAATCCCGAATCAAGGGCGCAAAAACATCCCCACGCCTCAAATGCATCCCAATCGACACACTCAACGCCTCCTGCCCCCGCCCCAAAAACACACCCCCAAATATCTTCCCCGCCCGATATAAGGCAGCCAGTTTGTCGTCCAAAACACGCGCCAAAACCATCCACCTCAGCGCCGACAGATAACTGTCGCGCCCTCCAAAGGCACTCTCCACCCCCTGTTGACTCGTCGAACCTTGCGGCATGCGCGCGAGTCTTGCCTCAACCCCATGCGAGTTCAACAGCGTTTTCACCTCCAAAGATTCGTTGAGACCCTCTGCCCCATAGCCTAAATTCGGCGCCATGCCCGCCAACGGCACCCCCATCCTATCGTGAAAGACGCAACCCACCCCAGCCAGGAACAGGAGCGCCTCCAGGCCCTCGATAGCTACGATATCCTCGATACCCCTCCCGAAGAGGCCTTCGATGACCTCACCCGCCTCGCAGCCCAAATCTGCCAAGTCCCCGGCGCCATGATCGGATTCGTCGACGACCACCGACACTGGATCAAAAGCCGGGTCGGATTCGAAGCCCAAGCCTTCTCCCGCGATGTCGCCTTCGCCAGCTGGGCCATCCAACAAGAGGATACTTTCGTCGTCCAAGACGCCACCACCGACCCCCGCTTCCAAAACCATCCCATGGTCGCCGGCCAAGAAAATATCCGGTTCTACGCCGGCATCCCCCTCAGAACCCCCGATGGCCATCACGCCGTCGGCGCCCTCAGTATCATCGATCACCAACCCAGGGAACTCTCCCCGGAACAAACCGAAGCCCTACGCATCCTCGGCCATCAGGTCATTACCCACCTCGAACTCCGTCGAAATAACAAGCAGCTCCGCGCCTCCATCGCCAGCCACCTCCGCACAGAGGAAGCCCTCCGCATCACCGAATCCCGCTACCGCGATATATTCGAAAACGTCATGGAGGGGATCTACCAGTCCACCCCCGATGGCTACTACGTCAATGTCAACCCCATGCTCGCCCGTATCTACGGCTATAACTCCCCGGAAGAACTCCTCAATAGCGTCAGTGACATCCAAAACCAAATCTACGTCCAGCCCGGCCGCCGTATGGAGTTCATGCGGCAAATCCTCGAACACGACCTCGTCACCCGCTTCGAATCAGAAGTCTACCGCCTCGACGGATCCACAATCTGGATCTCAGAATCCGCCCGCGTCGTACGCGATACGGAAAACAATGTCCTCTATTACGAAGGCACCGTAGAGGATATCACCGACCGTAAACGCGCCGAAACCGCCCTCCGCGAATCAGAAATCCTCTACCACTCGCTCGTAGAATCCCTCCCCCAAAACCTCTTCCGCAAAGATACCCGGGGACGCTTCATCTTCGCCAATAAACGCTTCTGCGAAATCCTCGGCCTCACTCTCGATGAACTCCACGGCAAAACCGATGCCGACATCTTCCCCAAAGACCTCGCCGAAAAATACCAGGCCGACGATGTCCACGTCATGACCACCGGCCAAACCCTCGAGACCGTCGAGGAACACCCCGGTCTCGACGGCCAATCCCGCTTCGTCCAAGTCGTAAAAACACCCATCAAGGACCCCGAAGGCGGTATTCTCGGAGTCCAGGGCATGTTCTGGGACGTGACAGAAAGACGACGCATGGAGGACGCCCTCGCCTATGAAAGAAACCTCCTCCGCGCCCTCATCGATAACATGCCCGATGCCATCTACTTCAAGGACCTCGAATCCCGCTTCATCCGCATCGGCCGCGCCATGGCCCGCACCTTCGGACTGAATGACCCCGAAGAAGCCATCGGCAAAACAGACTTCGACTTCTTCGCCCCGGAACACGCCGAAGCTGCCTTCGAGGACGAAAAATGGATCATCACCTCCGGCCAACCCATCATCGGCAAATCCGAACGCGAAACCTGGCCGGAGCGCGATAAAGGCTTCCACGAAAATGATACCTGGGTCCTCACCACCAAACTCCCCCTCCGCGGCCCCAATGGCGAAATCCAAGGCACTTTCGGTATCTCGAAGGACATCACCGAACTCAAACACGCCGAACAAGCCCTCGCCGAAGCCCGGGACTCCGCCCTCGAAAGCGCCCGCATCAAAGCCGAATTCCTCGCCAATATGAGCCACGAAATCCGTACCCCCATGAACTGCATCATCGGGATGACCGGATTGTTGCTCGATACCACCCTCACCACCGAACAACGCGACTTCAGCGAAACAATCCGAACCAGCGCAGACTCCCTCCTCACGCTCATTAATGACATCCTCGACTTCTCCAAGTTCGAAGCCGGTAAACTCACCATCGAATCCGTCCCCTTCGATATCGTCGACTGCGTCGAAAGTACCGTGGAACTCCTCGCCGAACGCGCCGAATCCAAAGGACTCGAACTGGTCTCCTGGATCCATGGAACACTCCCTAAACAGGTCATAGGTGACTCCGGTCGCCTCCGCCAGGTCATCACTAACCTCCTCGCCAATGCCATCAAATTCACCGAATCCGGTGAAGTCGTCCTCCACCTCCATACCATCAATCACTCCGACGACTCGATCAGCCTCCGCTTCGAGGTAGTCGATACCGGAATCGGTATAGCCCCCGAAACCCGCGACCGACTCTTCCAGGCCTTCAGCCAGGGCGATGGCTCCCTCACCCGAAAATACGGCGGCACCGGCCTCGGCCTCGCCATCTCTAAACAACTCATCGAACTCATGGGCGGTATGATCGGACTCCATAGCCGACCAGGCAAAGGCTCCACCTTCTGGTTCACGCTCTGCTTCCCCTGCCCCACCACAACCCCCACCACAGCCACCCCCAACCCCCTCGAAAACATCCGCACCCTCATCATCGATGACCACCCCACCACCTGCGACGCCCTGGTCGAACTCACCAGGAATTGGGGCATGCGACCCGAATCCGCCGCCACCGGCGAAACAGCCGTCCACATCCTCACCCAAGCCGCCCAGGATAACGACCCCTTCGAATTTGCCCTCGTCGACCTCCAACTCCAGGAAGTCGAAGGACTCAACCTCGCCCAGAAAATCCGCGCCACCCCCAGCATCAGCCAAACCCGGCTCGTCATGCTCACCACCATGGGCCTGCACCTCGATACCCAAGCGTGGCAAAGCGTTGGCGCCGATGCCCACCTGGTAAAACCCGTCCGCCAAACCCGCCTCCATGCCTGCCTGCTCCATGCCCTCGGCCATACAACCTGCCTATCCTGTGAACAACCCGAAACCAGCCAACCCCAAAACTATAACCTCGGACTCCGTGTCCTCCTCGCCGAAGATAACCCCGTAAACCAGAAAATCGCCCTCCGCCAGCTCCGCAAATTAGGCTGCTCCGCCGACGCCGTCGCCAATGGCCTGGAAGCCATCGAAGCCCTCCGCCGCTTCCCCTATGACGCCGTCCTCATGGATTGCCAAATGCCCGAACTCGATGGCTACGAAGCCACCCGACGCATCCGCCAGCTCGAAACAGACCTCGCAACCACCGGCCGCCCCAGCGTCCGCATCATCGCCATGACCGCTAATGCCCTCGACGGCGACCGCGAAGCCTGCATCAAGGCCGGCATGGACGACTATATCAGTAAACCCGTCAAACTTCCCGACCTCCAGTCTACCCTCAGCAAAACACGACGAACTCGACGCCAACCCGCAGCCGAGCCCCCAAAAAACACCCCCACAACCCAGGACTCCAACCCAGCCATCGATCCAGAGGTCTTCGCCAGCCTCCGCGCCCTCCAGGAACCCGGCGAACCTGACCCGGTCGCCGAACTCAGCAGCCTCTTCCTCGCTGATACCCCAGCCAGAATCCAGGCCATCCACCAGGCCGCCAATGCCGGACATGCCTCCCCCATCCGGGAAGCCGCCCATAGCCTCAAGGGTTCCGCCAGCAATTTCGGCGCAAAAACCCTCGCCAGTATATGCGCCCAAATCGAAAAGGCTGCCGCCCAAGGAGATACCTCCACCGCAGCTAAACTCCTGCCAGACCTCAGCAAGGAGTTCGAACGCGTCTGTTTTGTCCTTGAGCAGGAGAACAAAAACACCAACATTGACCCGTCCTGATTGCGTGCATGAACACCCCTGTAAGTCATCCCGCCGAGAAAAACACCGACGACCCGTGTCGGGTGCTCCTCATCGATGATGACCAGGAACTCCACAATACCCTCAGAGATGCCGTCCGCCTCGATGGCCTAGAACTCAAAACCTTCACCCAAGGCCAACCCGCACTCGAAACCGCCAGATCCCAGCCCGTCCAAGCCGTCCTCCTCGACCTCACCCTCGACGGCCCAGGCGGCTTCTCCATCCTCGAAAACCTCAAGTCTGACCCCCAACTCGCCCCCATCCCCGTCATCATCCTCACCGCCTCCGGCTCCACGGAAAGCAAAATAAAAGGATTCGAACTCGGCGCCGTCGATTACGTCACCAAACCCTTCGACCTCGCCGAACTCCGCGCACGCCTCCGCTCCGTCGTCCGGAATAAACAACTGCAAGACCACCTCGCCACAGCCAATAAAGACCTCCTCAAAGCCCGACACGCCGCCGAGGCCGCCACTCGCGCCAAATCCGAGTTCCTGGCCAATATGAGCCACGAAATCCGAACCCCCATGAACGGCGTCATCGCCGTCACCGGACTCCTCCTCGAAACCGAACTCACCCACGCACAACGCGAACTCGTCGAAACGATTCGCTCCAGTGGCGACTCCCTCCTCACCATCATTAACGATATCCTCGACTTCTCCAAAATTGAGTCAGGAAAACTCGAACTCGAAAACCAACCGTTCGACCTCCGCAACTGTATCGAAGACGCCCTCGACCTCCTCGCACCCAAAGCCTCAGAAAAGAAAATCGAACTCGCCTGCGAACTGAGCCATAATCTCCCCTCCTCCGTCATCGGCGACGTCACCCGCGTCCGGCAAATCCTCGTGAACCTCATCGGTAACGCGGTGAAGTTCACCTCGCAGGGAGAAGTCATCGTCAAATTGCAGCCCAACCAAAACCAACCACCCCAGGATAACCACCACACGCTCCACTTCGCCGTCCGCGATACAGGTATCGGTATCCCCCCCGAAAAACTCCCCAGACTCTTCCGCTCCTTCTCCCAAGTCGATGCCTCCACCTCCCGCCATTACGGTGGAACCGGCCTCGGCCTCGCTATCAGTAAAAGCCTCGCCGAACTCATGGGCGGCAAAATGTGGGTCGAAAGCACCCCAAACGTCGGGTCCACCTTCCACTTCACCATCACCACCCAAAAAGACCCCGACGCTACACCCCCCACCACACCGGACGTCACCAAAACTCTCTCCGGTCTCAACCTCCTCATCGTCGACGATAACCTCGCCAACCGCCGCATGCTCTCCGTGCTCGCCAAATCCTGGGGCATGCACCCGTCAGAAGCCGCCGATGCCAAGGAATGCCTCGCACTCCTCAAAAATAAACAGACTTTCCACATCGGCCTCCTCGATATGCAAATGCCGGAAATGGACGGCCTCACCCTCGCCAACGAAATCAAAACGCTCAACGAAATCCCCCAGTTCCCCCTCATCCTG
>JBJOII010000204.1:0-5580 GCA_046047235.1 Verrucomicrobiota bacterium
TTTCTGTTATCCATATGGTGACCATGATGCTGCGATCATGGATCTGGTGGCGGAGGCGGGTTATCGGTCGGCGTGCACCGTGATAGGCGGAATCAACACTGCTGAGACCTCCCCCTTTGGCTTGCGTCGGTACATGGTACGGTATCGCAGCCGCAGGCTCCGGGACGTGGTTCGTGTGGTGACGGGCTGGTTTGGGTTGGGGAAGGGTGCGGACCAGTAGACATCGAGACAGTAGGGCATCATCGCTCACGGGTGGACAGAGCGATCGCGCCGAAGTGTTCCGTCTGGAGTAGTGAGCCCGCGCCGGTTGTTGTCAGCGAGCCAACCGGAAATAGAGAGCGGCGTCAGTGGTTGTGGCTGGCAGGAGGAAACGGTTCCAGCCCGCTTCATTGACCACGCCCGCGACCTCCGCCCAGAGTCCGGTTACCGGATCGGTTGTCGTTTGCAGTCGCCAGCCGGTCAGTGTGGCGGGCCATTGCACCACGAGATCTTCTCCTTCGCGCAGGGTTTGCAACGTTGCCTCGGCGGTGGCGGATACAAACTCGAAGGCACCGATATCCGCTGTACCCTGGCGGGGTTGCCCCCGTTGGTCGGTGGCCGGAGCCTGCAGGGTGTTGCCGGCATCGATCGCCGGGCTGTCTGGCTTGATCGCGGCCGTGAGGGTGAAACCGCCGTTATCCGCCAACCAAGCCACGCGCGGATCTGTATTGGAACGACTCGTGCCGGAGGTCCATGCGGGCGTGGAATCGGAGCTGAGATTATGGCCGCCATCGGTCATGACGCCCGAGGTGTTCCCGCCGCCCAGGTTGCTATCGAGGATGGTGTTTACGAGGGAAACCGTGCCATCGAGGTTTGCGGCACCACCGCCGAGGGCTGAGCCGGGCCGCCCGGCGTCGCCGCGGTCCTGCAGGGCGGTCCCTGCAGCGCCGCCCTGCCCGGCTGCTCCACCTTGCGCCTCATTCAAGGAGAAGGTGCAGTTGAGCAGGTGGGTTTCGCCACCGGTCATCGTGAGGAGACCGGCCCCTGCGGCTCGGCCGCCATTCGCACCATCGCCGCCGCTGGCTCCCAGGTCCAGGGTGCCACCGGCTCCACCGTCACCGCCGGGTCCGCCTGCGGCGGTGTTCTGGAACCAGGTGCAGTTCGTAAACGAGGCTGCGCCGGCACTCACCGTGACCGCGCCGCCCAGGGCTTCTCCACCCGTGAATCCGTCCTGACCCGAACGGGCATCCAGTCCATTGAGTCCGGACCAACCCCCTGCCCCGATCGCGGTGTTGGCCTGGAACGTGACCTGTTGGACTGCGAGGATGTTTCCGGCGTGATGGATGGCTCCGCCGCTGCCCCGACCGGCGGCTCCGCTTTGGGCGGGAAAGCTCCTTCCACTGGCGCCGAGGCCGCCACCTCCGCCGATCTCACCGCCTGCGACACCTTGGATGAAGCTGCAGTCCTGGAGCGTGAGCGATGCATTGTTTCCGTTGTAGATCGCAGCCCCATAGGCGGCACCACCGCGTCCGCCATCTCCGCCGAGGGCGAGGACTTCGTTGGTGTAGGCTGTACCGCCGCCGCCGCCGACACCGCCGAACACGGCGTTGTCGGTAAACACACAGCGGGCGAATTCTGCGATCCCGCGGTTGTCGACGGCTCCGCCGTAAGCGGTACCGCCGGCTCCACCGGCCCGGCCGCGAGTGCGTACGGCATCGCCATCGGCGCCGAGGCCTCCGGCACCGCCTTGAGCCCAGTTGGACTCGAAGCGCACATCTTCTGCCACCAGTCGTCCCTGGTCGTTCCAGATTGCGCCGCCGTTGGCGGATCCACCACCGGTGCCATCTTCACCCGGGCCACCGTCGAGTCCTCTTGATCCAACCACCCTGCCTCCCCGGAGTATGAGGCCCCGGAGAATGAGTTCGGCACCCGGGGCGATGCGCAGGAGGCGGTTTGTGGCCTGGGTGGTAAGAACGACCTCGTTGCTGCCGGCATCGAGCACGGTGTTTTGCGTAATGAGGAGCGGCTCGCTGAGGACCACGGTTCCCGAGCAGGCAAAGTTGACTTGGCCGCCGCCCTTCAGCGCAGACAGAACTTGTTCTTCGGCACAGAGATCGACCACGCCTTCGGCCCGGAGTGGAACTGGCAGCAGGCATCCTAGAAGCAGGCAGGAAGCGATTTTCGGGAACAACCCACGGCAGGCTTTCATCAATTCGTTTGTCATGTCCATGGTTTTGGTCGCTCTGAGGTCAGGAGACCGAAAAGGACCTCTCCCACCCCTGCGGATGGGAGAGGTCGAATTTCCCTTGGATGCAGGAACTGTCAGAACCTCATCCGCCCTTGTTCCAACCCAGTAACCCGGCAATCACCCGACATCTCCAGACGTTGGTGCCGACTTTTTGGTGACAGTCTTTCGCGCAATTTTTCCCCATCTTGCCCCCGGCAGGTCCCGTTGCTAGGCTCGCCGCTTTCGCAGGTGTGACTATGGATTATAAAAATACGCTGAATCTGCCGCGGACGGACTTCCCGATGAAGGCCGATCTCGTCACTCGGGAACCCCAGCGGCAAGCGTCTTGGGAACAGGATGATCTTTATAGGAAGATCCGGGCTGCGCGTGCAGGCCAACCTCGCTTTGTTCTCCACGACGGCCCTCCCTTTGCCAACGGCGACCTCCACATTGGTCACCTGCTGAACCGGACGCTCAAGGACATCGTGGTGCGCCAGAAGACGTTGCGTGGTTTCGATGCCCCGTTCGTACCGGGCTGGGACTGCCATGGACTGCCGATTGAGTTCAAGGTGACGCAGGAAATGCGGAAGGAAGGGCAAACGGATGCGGATCCTGCAGCAATCCGGACGGCCTGCGAGGCGTATGCCCGTCGGTTTATCGACGTGCAACGCGCTCAGTCCCAGCGCCTTGGACTGCTGGGCGAGTGGCAGCGTCCATATGTCACGATGGAACGGGCCTATGAGGCGGAGGAGCTCAGGCTATTCGCCAACCTGGTGGAGCAGGGTTTTGTTTATCGCGGCAAGAAACCGGTGTATTGGAGCATTCCCTGCCATACCGCATTGGCCGAGGCCGAGGTGGAGTATCAGGACCACACGAGCCAGAGCGTGTATGTGAAGTTCCCGGTGGTGGATTCGCCGGGGATGTCGATTCTCATCTGGACCACGACGCCGTGGACGCTTCCGGCCAATCTGGCGGTGGCCTACAACTCCTCGTTCAGCTACTCGCTGGTTCGTGTGGGACAGGAATCGATCATTGTTTCCACGATGCTGCTGTCCACCATTGCAGAGAAGTGCGGGTGGGAGGGTTACGAGATCATGCGCAGCCTGACGGGAGATCACCTGTCTCAGGTGGAATACGAACATCCTTTCTGCAACCGCCGCGGCCGTCTTTATGCCGGGGATTCCTTCGTGGAGAGCACGACGGGAACGGGCTTCGTCCACATCGCTCCAGGTCATGGTTTGGAGGATTACGGTCTGGGGCTGCAGAACGGTTTGCCGATTTATTCTCCGGTGGATGACGATGGTCGTCTGGCGCACACAGGAGATTTGCCGGTGGAGCAGCAGATGCCGCTGGAACTTGTGGGCAAAGCTATTCTGCCGAAGCAAGGACGCAGCGAGGCCAACGAGGCTGTGCTGGAGTTGTTACGGAACAGCAATCGGCTCGCGCATCAAGAGGATTACGTCCACAGCTATCCGCATTGCTGGCGGAGCAAGACGCCGGTGATTTTCCGCGCCATGGACCAGTGGTTTGTGCGGATTGACCATGAGCGTGCGGAGGTCGCGGGGGACAAGCCGTTCCGCGCTCGCGCGCTGGAGGAGATCGAGAAGGTGAACTGGGTTCCCGACTGGGGTCGCAACCGGATCATTGGTGCGGTTTCGGCGCGGCCGGACTGGTGTATTTCCCGTCAGCGCACCTGGGGCGTTCCGATCCCGGCGTTTATCGGGGAGAACGGCGAATCGTTTCTCGACGCCCGGGTCGTGCGCAGGACTGCCGACCTGGTAGCCGAGCATGGTTCCAACGTCTGGTTTGAGCGCGACGTGAAGGATCTTTGGGCTGCGGTGCGGCCGGAGGACTGGGATGGTGCGGAGCCCGTGGCCAAGGCACTGGATACGTTGGATGTGTGGATTGATTCCGGTTCCTCCTCGCGTTGCGTTACCGCGGCCCGGGAGGAGCTGCATCCGGATGGACCTGAATTTCAGGCCGACATGTATTTGGAGGGCAGCGATCAGCACCGTGGGTGGTTTCAATCCTCGCTGCTGCTTTCGCTGGCCGGCCAGGGGGCGGCCCCCTACCGGACCGTCCTGACACATGGCTTCATGGTCAACGCTGACCGGCAAAAGGTATCCAAGAGCGGCTACGAAAAGCCCCGCAACCTGGATTTCTACGTGAACAAGTGGGGTGCGGACGTCATGCGACTGTGGGTTGCCTCGCAGGATTTCCGGAACGACATCATCGTCAGCGAAGAGCGCATCAATACCGTTGGAGAGGCTTATCGCGTGATTCGGAACGGACTGCGGTACCAGCTCTCGAACCTCTTCGATTTCGATCCTGCACAGCACACGGTCCCCGCAGCGAAGCTCACCGGGTTGGACCGCTGGATTCTCAGTCGGCTGGCCGATCTGGAGCAGGAGGTTGCTCGCGCCTACGATGCCTGCGAGTTTCACGTGGTTTACCAGAAGCTGACGCAGTTTGCGGCGGTGGAGCTTTCAGCGATTTACCACGACGTGGTGAAGGACCGTCTCTACACCGATGCACCCGATTCGCTGCGTCGACGATCCACGCAGACTGCCCTGCATCGGATTGCGACCCGGCTTTGCCAGATGCTGGCGCCCGTGCTGGCTTTTACGGCGGACGAGGCGTGGACCTACCTGCCTGCGCAGGGCACGGCTTCCGTGCATCTCTCTGTTTGGGAGCCGGAAGCGTTTGACTGGTCCGAGGAAGAGAGCAGTGCCTGGAAGCGGCTGTTCGCCCTGCGGGAGCAGGTGCTTCCGGAGTTGGAAAAGGCCCGTCAGGCCAAGCTCATCGGCAAGGCACTGGAAGCGAGCATGACGTTGCGCGTGGAGGATGCCGGGACGTTCTCCACCCATGCCGAGTCGCTCCGTGAGCTGCTCAACGTGTCGCAGCTCCAGATCGAGGCCGGTGGAACGGAGCTCTCGGTGGAAGTTGCCAAGGCGGACGGATCGAAATGCGGACGTTGCTGGCACTGGGAGGCCTCGGTTGGAGCCCACGCCACGCATCCCCTGCTCTGTGACCGTTGTGCCGGGGCCGTCGAAGGACTCGACGCGTAGCAGGTTGCTGAAAAGCTCTGAGGTTGGGTGCAACCCCATTCGGGGAGCTACGCCTACAGGTCGGAAAGCACAGGCCGCAACCGGAGTTTCTAACCGTCATCCTCCTCGAACATCGGGTTCCTGTTGATCATCCGCTTCAAGGAATCATGACGCGGGTGGATCAGGTGCTGGGCTGGCCCTCTGGTCTATTCGATGAGTTGTATGCCGAAGGAGGACGCCCCTCGATTCCACCGGACCAGCTTCTCAAGAGCCGGATCCTGATGCCTCTGTATTCGGTTCGCAGTGAGCGTTTGTTCTGTGAGCAAC
>JBJOII010000205.1:0-5561 GCA_046047235.1 Verrucomicrobiota bacterium
GGGCGGCGAGGGTGACTCCGGCTTCTTCGGCTACGGGTAGGATAGTTTTGAGGAAGTGGGACAAGCGTTCCCAGAGTTGATCATGGGTGGCTGGGGGTATGGTTCCCGGGGAGGCGTTGCGGTTGACGACCATATTCCAGGCCATGCCTTGGGGCATGGGTGTGTCGAGTGGTTCGTCCATGCCCACGGCTTCGGCTTGTCCGCGGGCGAACGGGCCTTTGATACGGCCGGCAACGCCGGCGATGCTGAAGTTATAGCCGAAGACGGGGATGCCTGCTTGGCCGACGCGTTGGATGAGCGTCTTGAGGTTATCGAGTTGCTGATCTTTCAGGGGGCCATCGAGGAGGACATCGTACCAGAAGGCGGGATCGAAATTCTCGATGGCTTCGAGTTTAAGGTCATGGGCTTCGATGGACTGTCTGAGGCGGGTGAGTTCATCGAGCGTCCATAGTTCGTCCGGGTTACCGGCGAGGCCCCAGCCGCTGTCATCGCCGACGGGTTGATCGCCTGGCTGGTTACTGCGGGAGGAGCGGAAGTAATCGACCAAGTGGACGACGAGGTGGGTGCAGCCGCATTGTTTGGCGAAGCGGAAGTGGTCATCGTTCAGCTGGTGTTTATAGAGGCCGAGGCCGAGTTTCATGGGGGATCGTTTATGGGGTTTGGGGTATGGTTCCAAGTTTATTGCGATGATGGGGGATCGGATATGGGGTGGGGTGTGGTGATGTGTCGGCCGGTTGACCTTTGACCTCTGTTGTTTTGGGGGGCTTGAGTTGGGGTGGAGGTGGGTGTATGAGGCTGGGATGAAAACAACCTTTGGAGACCGGAGAGTTTGGTTGGCGGGTTTGGCGGTGGCGCTGTTTGCGACTGCGGGGGTGATTTCTTTGGAGGGTGGGGACGAGGTGTATGAGGTGCTTTTTGACGGGAAGAGTCTGGCTGGGTGGCACGTGAGTGCGGAGACGGGGCACAGTCGGGCGAGTGGCAACAAGACCGGGGGAAAGTGGGTGGTTGATGATGGGGCGATTGTGGGCAGTCAGGACATTCCGGGGAATGGAGGGATTATTATAACCGACGAGAAGTTCGGTGATTTCGAGGTGGTGTTGGAGATGCGGAATGATTTTGGTCCGGACAGCGGTTTATTTTTGAGGGGGACGGAGGATGGGAAGGCTTATCAGGCGATGATTGACTATCACGGGAGGGGGAACGTGATGGGGATATATGGTGAGGGATTGGGGGGCTTTGTTTTCCGGCCATTTCAGTTTGATGGGAGTCCGGACCGGATTGTGGTTTCACCGGAGGTGAAGGATTTTCCGGTGTTGCCGGAATCGTGGAGGCATTTTTGGAGGCATGGGGAGTGGAACGAGTTTCGGGCGAGGATTGAGGGGAATCCTCCGGCGATTACGACCTGGATCAACGGAGTGAAGATGGCGGAGTGGCAGGATACAGAGAAGCGGTTGCCTGACACGGGAGGGATTGCCTTGCAGGTTCATGGAGGCGGGGATTTGACCCGTCAATTTGTGCGATACCGCAACATTCGGGTGAAGCGGTTGGACTAGGGCGGTTTCCGGACTTTGGTGGCCGTTTTGTCTGCTGCATGGAACCTGGCTGATGTCAGGCTCCATGGGAGATGGCTCAGGTGTTCCTGCTTTGCTTTCCCTGGTCAGGATCCAGTCACTACGCTCCGGCGGCGGCACTATTTCTTCGACCTCTCTAGCGGAGGCGTTTGTCCTTGATGTATTCGGCGTTGCCGAAGGTTTTGAGACGGTTACGGCCGCCGCGGTGGGAGCTGCGACCGGAGATGTCGGGGTCGAGCGTGGGGACTGTGGCGGGGTAGTAGACATCGACGATGATTTCGAGGTCATGGGTGCCGCTGGGCATTTCGCGGAAGGGGTTATTGGCTCGGACCATGTCGTTGTAGGCCTGTTCGGGGGATTTACCCCAGAAGTTATCGAGGGGGATTTCTTCATCGGGGTGGTCGAAGCCCCACATCCAGTAGCCGACTGCGGTGCCGTTGGTTTGGGCGGTGAGTTGGGTGGATTGTTCTGCGCGGAGGAGGGCGGGGTTCCGGGCGAGGGAGGGGCACATCCAGCTGTTGGAGGGGGAGAGGTAATTGGAGAGGGCGATGGCGGCCCAACCGGCGCGGGGGTCGGAGGCGGGCCAGGTGGTCCAGGGTTTGTAGCCGCCGGGGAGGTTGGTTTTGAGGTCGCGGCGATCGGGGAAGCGGTCGAGGTTATCGCCGAGGTAGAGGTTCCAGGCGATGCCGGCCTGGCGGAGGTTGGAGAGGCAGGCGATGCGGCGGGCTTTGGTGGTGGCGGAGCTGAGGGCGGGGAGGAGGAGGCCTGCGAGGATGGCGATGATGGCGATGACGACGAGCAGTTCGATCAGGGTGAACGCGGTGGTGGGCTTGGGGGGTGTGGGGATGTGAGTGGGGGGTATGTCCATGGCGGTGGTTATTGGGGGAGGGAGAAAGCGATGTAGGCGTCGCCGGAGGCAGTGCCCATTTTACCGCCGCCGCAGGCGATGACGACGTATTGTTTACCGTTGGCGAGGTAGGTTGCCGGCGTGGCGTAGCCGCCGGCGGGGAGTTTGGTTTTCCAGAGTTCTTTACCGTTGGTTTGGTCGAAGGCGCGGAAGTGTTCGTCTTTGGAGGCACCGATGAAGATGAGTTGGCCGGCGGTGGCGACGGGGCCGCCGTAGTTTTCGGTTCCGGTGGGGGGGATGCCGAGTGCGGTGAGTTCGGGGAATTCACCGAGAGTGACTGTCCATTGGTATTCCCCGGTGTTGAGGTTGATGGCATTGAGAGTGCCCCAAGGGGGTTTGACGGCGGGGTAGCCGTTGATGTCGAGGAAGCGGTTATAGCCGGTATGGGTGAAGGGGATGATGCTGAGGGCCTCGCCTCCGGTGGCGGCTTCCTTGGCGGCGTCGGGTGCTTCGTCGCCATAGACGAAGGCGATGACACTTTCGCGCTGGCGTTGGCTGAGGAAGGCGAAGGAGGGCATGATGCCTTTTCCGGTTTCGAGTTGGTCGAGGGCTTCCTGGCGCGGGCGGCGGTGCTGGACGCCTTCGAGAGAGGGGATGGTGCGGGTGGGGTCTCCGGAGAAGTCGATGCCATGGCAGGCGGCGCAGAGCTGGTTATAGATCTGGTGTCCGCTGGTGTAGGGGAGTTCACCTTCCTTGGCCTGGGTATCGACCATGGTGAGGATCCAGGGCATTTCATTGGCATTGACGTAGAGGATGCCGTTGGGGTCGGCGGCTGCGCCGCCCCATTCGCCGCCGCCGTCGAAGCCGGGGAAGATGATGGTGCCTTCGCGGCTTGGGGGCAGGAAGGGTTGGTGCGGGCGGACGCTTTTGAGTTTGGCGAGTGCCTGTTGGTGGGCTTCCGGCGAGATATTGGTGACGAGGTCTTCTGAGAAGACCTGTCGGGCGAACGGGGCGGGGATAGTTGGGAGGGGCTGGTTGGTCCAGGCGAATTCACCGGCGAGGGGGGAGGGTGGGGTGGGGGTTTCGTGGATGGGGAAGAGGGGTTCTCCGGTGGAGCGGTTGAAGACGAAGACGTGTCCGGACTTGGTGATTTGGGCGACGGCGTCGATGCGTTTGCCGTTGTGTTCCACTGTGAGGAGGTTTGGGGGGGCTGGGAGGTCGCGGTCCCAGATGTCGTGGTGGACGAACTGGAAGTGCCAGATGCGTTCGCCGGTTTTGGCATTGAGGGCGAGGAGGCAATTGGCGAAGAGGTTGGCGCCTACGCGGTTGCCGCCCCAGAAGTCGAAGGCGGCGGAGCCGGTGGGGATGAAGACCATGCCGCGTTGGTGGTCGACGGCCATACCGGTCCAGGCATTGGCGCCGCCGACATATTTCCAGGCTTCCGGGGGCCAGGTTTCGTGGCCGTATTCACCCGGATGGGGGATGGTATGGAAGATCCATTCACGTTTTCCGGTGTGGAGGTTATAGGCGCGGACGTGGCCGGGTGCGGCGGGGCCGGGGCCTTCGGAGACACGGGATCCGAGGATGAGGAGGTTATCGTAGACGACGCCGGGAGTATTGGAGATGAGGTAGAGGCCTTCGGCGTTATGGTCGAGGTCATGGAGGAGGTTGACGCGGCCGTTTTCGCCGAAGGAGGTGACGGGCAGGCCTGAGGTGGCATCGAGTTGGTAGAGGTAATGGCCGGCGGTGAAGACGATACGGCCGAGGCCTTTGGTTTTCCAATAGACCAGGCCGCGGTTGACGCCAACGTCACCCTGATTGGACTCGAAGGGGTTGAAGGTCCAGAGTTCATGGCCCGTGGCGGCGTCGAGGGCGAAGATTTTGAGTTGGGGTGAGGAGCCGTAGAGGATGCCGTCGACGACGAGGGGGTTGCATTGGATTTGGGAGCGACCGTCGGGGCGGCTGTCACCGGTATGGTAGGTCCAGGAGATCTGGAGTTGGTCGACATTTTGGCGGTTAATCTGGCTCAGGGACGAGTATTGGGAGCTATGGGGGTCTCCGAGGTAGGAGGACCAGTTGTGGCTGGCGGTTTGAGCGGTGACGCAGAGGAGCAGGGGGAGGAGGGCTGCGGCGAGGAGGTTGGAGGCTTTAGTGTTGTTCATGGCGGCGTGGTTGGGGCTGGAGTGTGGAGCGGGGGTGTTCAGGTAACGGCAACTCTTTCTGCTGTGCCCGTGGTGGTATCGTAGACGACGAAAGTAGATTGGCCGGTGAGGGCTCCATAGATTTCACCAGGGTTGATGAGAAGGGTCCGGCCGTGTTGGGCGATCTCGAACTTGTGGTTGTGTCCGAAGCAGACCACATCGAAGACTCCGCCACGGGCTATGGCCCGGCCGATATTGTCGAAGTGGTTCATGGAGATGGTGCGTTGGTCGAGTTCGAGTTCAGCGTATTCGCCATGGAAGTGGAGGTTGGGGAATTTCATGGCGTTCGTGGCGATGCGGAAGCGGTCGCCGTCGTTGTTGCCAAAGACGATATGGATGGGGCCGGAGAAGCCCTGGCCGAGTTCTTTGGCGATGAAGGGGGAGCAGAGGTCGCCACAGCAGAGGATGACTTGGGCGCTGCGGTCGCGCACCAGGGTGAGTGCGGCGCGCAGTTTGGAGATTTGGTCGTGAATATCGGAGAGGATGGCGACTTTCATGCGGGCAGGATGGGTTGGGTTGTTGTTTGGAGGATGAGGTTGATGGCGAGGGCTGCGGCGGCGAAGCCGAAAGAGCCGGTGACGAAGGAGGCGGTGCCGTAACCGCTGTGGCAGTCGAGTCTAAGGTCCTGGTTGGCCTGGCGTTCGCAGGACACACCTCCCTCGGATGTGGGGAACACCTGGGGTTCATCCGAGAATACGCCGGGTATGCCGAAGGAGTTATTGGGAGGGGGGAATCCGTATTCTCGGCGGAGCCTGCGCCGGACTTCCTGGAGGAGTCGGTCGTGCGTGGTCCGGGCCAAATCTGCGGTTTGGATGCGGGTGGGGTCGCGTCGACCTCCGGCACCGCCGACCGTCACCACAGGAATCTTGCGGGCGTGGCATTCGGCGAGGAGAAGGGTTTTTTGCGGGACTTGATCGATGGCATCGACGACGCAGGAAAAGT
>JBJOII010000206.1:0-5531 GCA_046047235.1 Verrucomicrobiota bacterium
GTGTGGAGGGGAGGCGATGCCGGCAGATCTGGCGGGGAGATTGCTTCTTTGCGGTCGGGAGCTGTGGAATGTCTATGGGCCGACTGAGACTACGATTTGGTCGGCGATTAAGCGCGTGGAATCGGCTGGGGCGATCACCATTGGTCACCCCATTGACAACACCCAACTCTTCGTGACTGACGAGGGGTGCAGGATCCTTCCTGTCGGTGTTGTTGGAGAGTTGTTGATAGGGGGCTATGGATTGGCTCAGGGGTATCGGGGAAGGAAGGAACTGACAGCCGAACGTTTCGTCGAGATGGATTGGGGCGGGGAACGACGTCGCGTTTACAGGACGGGTGACCTTGCAAAGTGGCTTCCGAATGGAGAGCTGCAATGCCTTGGCCGTGTGGACCATCAGGTTAAGGTTCGCGGTTACCGCATCGAGTTGGGAGAAATCGAGACAGCGTTGGTAGAGGATGCTGGGGTGAAGGAGGCGGTGGTTGTTGTGCAGGACATGGGAGTGGGTGATCGGCGCTTGGTGGCGTATGTGGTGCGGGGGGCTGGCAATGGAAATCTGAGCGATGAATCTCACGTGAAGGAGGTGCTACGTCAGCGACTGCCGGAGTACATGGTACCTTCGCATTTCCGGGTTTTGGAGGCTCTCCCACGGACGCCCAATGGCAAGACCGATCGGAAGGCCCTTCCTCCTGTGGAGGTCCTGCCGTGTAGGGATGAGCACAAGAAGCGGGAGACCGAAGGACATGTAGAGCGTAGACTGGCTTCAATTTGGGCGGAGGTTTTGCGGCTCCCTAGCGTGGGTGTAGAGGACGATTTCTTTGATTTAGGCGGCCATTCGGTGCTTGCGGTAAAGCTCTTCAACCGCATTGAGGAGGAGTTTGGCGTTCGGCTTCCGTTGGCCACACTTTTCCGTGCTCCCACCGTGGAACAATTGGCTCGGGAGCTGCCTGAGACGAACGATGAGGAAAGGGCGTGGTCCTGTCTGGTTACGATTCAACAAGGATCTGAGGGGACGCCTCTCTTTTTTGTCCACGGTGCAGGTGGCAATGTATTGCTATACCGTGAGCTGGCTAGGCAACTCGGTCGCGACCGGATGATTTACGGACTCCAGTCACAGGGGCTTGATGGTGTGAGTCAGCCACTGGAGTCTGTCGAGGACATGGCGCAGCTTTATCTCAAGGAGATCCGGAAAGTTCAGCCAAGGGGGCCCTATCTGCTTGGAGGATACTGTATGGGGGGAACAGTCGCCTATGAGATCGCCCAGTGCCTGAGGCGGACGGGGGAGGTGGTGGAGCGGCTTTTTCTGATGGATACCTACAATTTCACCGAGGCTACGCAGACTGGGCGAGTCAGTTATCTTCTCCAGCGTATGGGATTTCACCTGAGGAACCTCGCTGGCTTACCAATGGGGCAATTGAAGCTCTATTTGAAAGAAAAGCTTCGCATCGCACTCGACGGGGAATGGCGCAACCTCTTGGGGGGAATCGATGCATACCGTGCTGCCGGTGGTCAACTGCAGATGAAGAACGAGCTCGCAGCCGAGGCTTATTCTCCGCAGCTCTATCGGGGGCCGGTTACAGTTTTTAAGCCGAGAGTGAATTACGCCTGCTACAGCGATCCATCATTGGGGTGGAGTAAGTTAATTCCAGAAGAGCTTCAGGTTATCGAGCTTCCTGTTAACCCGCACGCCATGCTGGTGCCACCATGTGTTGCAACACTGGCAGAGGAAATCCGGGCGCAGCTGTCCGCATCTGCTGGTAGTTCCTCCAACGGGCCTGTTCTAAGCCGAGCGGATAGTCTTGCGCTTGTGCACTAATGGTTATTTGGTGGGGAGCGCTCTTCCATTCTCATGATTACATCCACTCCATTTGTTCGGATTGCGGCGATATGTTCGGCGGTGCCGGAGCGTTGTTTTGACAACCGGGAGGAGACGACGGCGTTTGATCCGGTGGAGGTGGACAAGGTGGTGAAGATGGCCGGGGTGAAGACGCGGCATATGGCGTCGGAGCGGCAATGCAGCAGTGATTTGTGTGTGGCGGCGGCGCGGCGGGTTTTGGATCGGTTGGGGTGGGAGCCGGCGAGTGTGGATGCCTTGATCTTTGTGACGCAGACTCCGGACTATTTACTGCCGTCGACTTCGTGTTTGGTGCAGGAGCGGTTGGGGTTGCCGGACAGTTGTGCGGCGTTTGATGTGGGGCTGGGGTGTTCGGGTTATCCGTATGGGCTTTGGCTGGCGTCGACGATGTTGGCTGGGGGTGGATTGAAGCGGGTGTTGGTGTTGCAGGGGGAGACGCCGACGCGGTTTGCGAGCAACACGGATCGCGCGGTGGCGTTATTGTTTGGAGATGCGGGGTCGGCGACGGCGCTGGAGGCTGTGGATGCGCCGGAGCGGGGTCGGTTTTGGTTTAGCCTGCACAGTGATGGTGCGGGGTGGAGTGATTTAATTATTGAGGGGGGAGGTTTTCGGAATCGGTTTCCGGAGGATCGCGGCAAGCATTTTGTGGCGATGAACGGGGCGAACATCTTCAACTTTGCGATTCAGCGGGTGCCGAGCGTGGTGGAGGCGACCTTAAAGGGGGCGGGAGTGGGGCCGGAGGGAGTGGATTATTTTATCCTGCACCAGTCGAATTTGTTCATCATGCGGTTTCTGGCGAAGAAGCTGAAGATACCGGAGGGGAAGATGCCTTTGACCATTCAGGAGTTTGGGAGTGCGGGTGGGCCTTCGATTCCGCTGACGATTACGCGGGGGAAGCTGGAGCGGCCGGCGGATCGGGCATTGCGACTGTTGATCGTGGGGTATGGGGTGGGGTTGTCCTGGGGGAGTGCGTTGGTGGATTTGGGACCGGAGGCGATTTTGGATCATGTGGTGGTGGCGGATACCGAGGGATAAGCGATGTCGGGTAGTGCATTTATTGATTTTGGCGGGCGGTGGGTGGTGTTGACTGGTGGTTCGTCTGGCATTGGTCGGGCGATCGCTTTGCAGTTGGGGCGGCTGGGTGCGCGGGTGGCGTTGGTGGGGCGGAGCACCGGGGCTTTGGCGGAAGTGGCTTCGATGTTTCCGGAGGGCGGGTCGCGTGTGGTTCAGCAGGATTTGGCTGACTCGGGTAGCGTGGGGCCGAAGCTGAGGGAGCTTTCCCGGGAGGTGGGCAGGATCTATGGGTTTTGTCATTGTGCGGGGGTGGTGGAGACCCGGCCTTTGGCTTCGTTGCAGGGGGAGTCATTACGGGCGACGATGGCGGTGAATCTGGATGCGGCTCTAGAGATCGCGCGGGTGCTGACGCGGAGAGATGTGATGACCGAGGGGGAGGGGGCATTACTCTTTATTGCTTCGGTTTATGGTTGGGCGGGGATGGCGGGGCAGGTGGGGTATAGTGCGTCGAAGGGGGCGTTGATTTCGGCGGCGCGGGCGATGGCGGTGGAGTTAGCGCGGCGGGGAGTGCGGGTGAACACCTTATCGCCGGGGATGGTGCACACGGCGATGACCGAGAAAGCTTTCAAGTTGTTGGCTCCTGAGCAGGTGGCGGAGCTGGAGTCGAACCATCCGTTGGGGCCGGGGTCGCCTGAGGACGTGGCGCGGGCGGCGGCGTTCCTATTGGCGCCGGAGAACCGGTGGATTACGGGGACCGATCTGGCGGTTGACGGGGGGTATACTGCGCGATAGAAGGCGACTTGTGGTTTGGGGCGAGTCGTTATAGGACAAAGAACTGAGTTAGGTTTACATTACGGCATATGAATGAGGCAGAGGCACTCCGCTGGATTGCGGAATTGTTTGAGGAGGCACCGGAGAACGTTCGTGCGGATACACCGAGGAGCGATATAGCGACTTGGGATTCGCTGGGTGTATTGACGTTGATGGCGGATTTGAATGAGCGTTTCGACATCATCATGACGGCGGAGCAGATCGGTGGGATGGCCTCGGTGGCGGATCTGCTGGAGGTGTTGAGAAGCAACGGGAAGTTGGTATAGGGAGTCTGCCAGCGTGCGATTCATCCTGCTTGATCGAATTGTATCGATGGTGCCGGGGAAGACCATCGAGGCGGAGAAAGTCCTGGGTGCGGGGGAGGAGTTATTTCGTGATCACTTTCCCGGGTTCCCGGTTGTGCCCGGGGTTTTGCTGACGGAGATGATGGCTCAGGCTTGCGGGAAGTGTCTGGACGCCGAGTTCAGACCGCGTGGTCGGTCGATGTTGGCGCAGATCAAGTCGGCCAAATTCAGGAAGTGGGTTCAGCCTGACCAGTTGTGTCGGATTTCAGCGACGATGCGCACCAACGAAGAGGCGTTTGCGACGGCCGATTGTTTTGTGGAGGCTGGCGGAGTGAAGGTGGCGTCGGCGGAGTTGATGTTTGCGTTTGTTCCGCGGGAGCAGTTTGACGGGTCACATCGGGATGCCGTTTTGATGGACTATTTGGAATCTCGTGAGGGATCGGGAAGTTCCGATGCGAGGAAGTGAGTCCGGGATGAGGCGGGATCGATGGTGTGTCCGAGAAAGGAAAACGTGAGATGAAAGAGGACGACAACCGGATGTTTTCAGTTCAGGGACGGTTTGCGCTGGTGGTTGGCGGGACACGGGGTGTGGGTGGGGCGATTAGCCGGCGGTTGGCGGAGGCCGGGGCGTCCGTATTAGCCAGTTATGTGCGAGACGAGAATGCGGCTGCGGCGATGGCGGCTGACGCGAAGGAGGCGGGGTGGGATCTAGGAACATTGAGGGCGGATGTGACGTCTGCCAAGGGCGTGGCAGCGTTGGATGAGGCGGTGGCGGCGCGGGGAGTGCCGGTATCGATTTTGGTCTATGCAGCGGCGTCGGGGGTTCATCGTCCGGTGGAGCAACTGACCTTACGGCATTTTGACTGGACCTTTGGATTGAATGTTCGGGCGTTCTTTGAGGTTGTGCGTCATTTACTTCCGAGGTTGGCGAATCCGTCGAGTGTAGTGGCGATTTCATCTGAGGGGGCGGTTCATGCGGTGCAGAATTACAGTCTGGTGGGTGCATCCAAGGGGGCCATGGAATCCATGGTGCGGCATATGGCCGTGGAATTTGCGTCTCGTGGGATTCGAGTGAACTGCTTGTCTCCGGGGACCGTGCTGACCGATGCGTGGAAGGCGTTGCCGGATTCCGAGCGGCGTTTGGCGGAGGCTGCTGCCAGTCATCCGCGGGGACGGTTGACGACCCTCGAGGAAGTGGCTTTTGCGGCGCAGTTTCTTTGTTCTGATGCGGCCAGCGGCATGGCGGGACACACCTTGGTGGTGGACGGCGGGACGCGCATTCGGGAATGAGGTGTGAGGATGTTGAACTGTCTTAGCTTCTGAGCGACGCCCATGTTGACTGGTAAATCACGTTTTCCTGTTCGGGAGATGGTTCTGGTGGGCTGGATGCCATCGTTCCTGAAGAAGGTAGTGTATCGGTTGCGGGGCTATCGGATAGGGAAGGGGGTAAGTCTAGGTTTTGGGGCGGTGATTGTGGGTCAAGACGTGGAGGTGGGGGATCACACGTCAGTCGGATTTCTGACGGTCATTCGTGGGAAGCGGATCCGGAT
>JBJOII010000207.1:5000-7271 GCA_046047235.1 Verrucomicrobiota bacterium
GTTCGCCCTTATCGGATTGGGCGGGCGGCTGAGCGGTTCCCGGAAATAGCCCTCCATCAGACCGTACCCTAAACCGACACAGGTGGACTGGTAGAGCATACCAAGGCGCTTGAGAGAACCACGTTTAAGGAACTCGGCAAAATGCCTCCGTAACTTCGGGAGAAGGAGGCCCCGTTCCTGGGCAACCAGGGGCGGGGGGCACAGACCAGGGGGTGGCGACTGTTTACTAAAAACACAGGGCTCTGCGAAGCCGCAAGGCGACGTATAGGGTCTGACGCCTGCCCGGTGCCGGAAGGTTAAGAGGAGGGGTGCAAGCTCCGAATTGAAGCCCCGGTAAACGGCGGCCGTAACTATAACGGTCCTAAGGTAGCGAAATTCCTTGTCGGGTAAGTTCCGACCTGCACGAATGGCGTAACGACTTCACTTCCCCGCTGTCTCGAACGTGGACTCAGCGAAATTGAACTGTGTGTCAAGATGCACACTACCCGCGGTTGGACGGAAAGACCCCGTGCACCTTTACTCTAGCTTCGCACTGGCATCAGGAGTGTGATGTGCAGGATAGGTGGTAGGCACCGAAGTGGGGACGCCAGTTCCCGCAGAGCCTCCCTTGAGATACCACCCTTCGCACTCTTGATGTCTAACCGCGGCCCGTCATCCGGGTCCGGGACCATGCGTGGTGGGGAGTTTGACTGGGGCGGTCGCCTCCCAAAGCGTAACGGAGGCGCGCGAAGGTTGGCTCAGAGCGGTCGGAAATCGCTCGTCGAGTGCAATGGCAGAAGCCAGCCTGACTGCAAGACTGACACGTCGAGCAGAGACGAAAGTCGGCCATAGTGATCCGGTGGTCCCAAGTGGGAGGGCCATCGCTCAACGGATAAAAGGTACGCCGGGGATAACAGGCTGATGATGCCCAAGAGTCCATATCGACGGCATCGTTTGGCACCTCGATGTCGGCTCATCTCATCCTGGGGCTGGAGCAGGTCCCAAGGGTATGGCTGTTCGCCATTTAAAGAGGTACGTGAGCTGGGTTTAGAACGTCGTGAGACAGTTCGGTCCCTATCTGCCGTGGGTGCAGGAGACTTGAGAAGAGTTGCCCCTAGTACGAGAGGACCGGGGTGAACGCTCCACTGGTGGACCGGTTGTCGTGCCAACGGCAGTGCCGGGTAGCCATGAGCGGACAGGATAACCGCTGAAGGCATCTAAGCGGGAAGCCCCCTTCAAAACAAGGTCTCCCTCGAGGGCCGTGGAAGACCACCACGTCGATAGGCCGGAGGTGCACGCGCAGCAATGCGCTCAGCTGACCGGTACTAATCGCCCGATAGGCTTGATCCGATCCGGTAAAGGCATGGCCCATCGCCATGCCCATCCAGAACGCATCCAAAACAGTGACCTGACACGGACAAACTGATGTGGCCCTGAACCCGTCCCGGGGTCGTCCTCCGGTCTGGTGGCCATGGCGCGAGCAAAACACCCGATCCCATCCCGAACTCGGAAGTTAAGTGCCGCTGCGCCGATGGTACTGCGTCAAAAGACGCGGGAGAGTAGGTCGCCGCCAGACCTGACGACAACCCCAACCCCCGCGGGGTGGAGCAGCCCGGTAGCTCGTCAGGCTCATAACCTGAAGGCCGCAGGTTCAAATCCTGCCCCCGCAACCATCAAAACCCTACCAAGGCCACCGTTCGCGGTGGCTCTTGCGTTTTTAGACCCCAGCGCAAAGTCGAGGATCGACGCCAAGGCGCCGTAAAGCGTTACATCGGCCTTGCCGCGCGTCCCTCCCGGTGCAACTTCAATGCGCTCGATCAGACCGCGAATGATCTCCATCGCCTGAGGGCGCGCGACTTCATCCATCATCAATGCGCCTAGGTCATGTACCTTGCGACGGTAGAGTTCGCCGAGGTTCGGGTGAATCTCCATAGCAGGGCTGGGGTCGGTCTGTGTCAACTGGCGTTCAAGGTCCCGCTTGCGAGCCTCCAGCTCGCTGAGCTTCTGGCGGATGCTGCGATGTGTTCCTTGTCGAACCGTTCGGCCAGTTCCTTGATGGTGATGGCCTTGCGACCGGCGTCGCGTTCCGCGGCAGGGTCCTGCCCGTTGCGCGCAGCGGCCACGATGGTGATGGCGCGGGTGCGCGCCTGTTCGCAGGTCAGCACAGTGCTTGGCCCAAGGCTGATCCGCCGCGATCTGCGGATGGCGCGGTACTGGACGACGAAGCCTTTGCGTCCGCTCGGAAGCAGCCGAAGCCCGAAGCCGGGGATTTCGCTGTCCCAGACAAAATAC
>JBJOII010000208.1:0-5386 GCA_046047235.1 Verrucomicrobiota bacterium
GCGTTGTTCACCAGCAAATCCGGAACCCCCACCCTCTCCATCACCTCCCGTGCCCAATTGGAAACCGCCGCGTCATCACTCACATCTACCACACGGAAATGTTGCCCCGGATACTCCCCCGCCAACCGCTCAATCACACCCCCCGAACGCCCACACCCCACAACCCGATGCCCCGCCCGAATAAAACCGTCCACCATCGCGAAACCCAAACCCCGCGTCACTCCAGTCACCACAATAGTCCTCATGCTCTCCTCCTCCTGACCCCCATCTGACCGTAAACGGTCCCAAAGAAAAACGCCCCACACCCCGTAATCCCCAGAATATAGCCAATCTTGTAAGGCACCCCGTTGTTCTTCGCCGCATAAATGGTCACATCCACCCCCGTCAGCAATGTCGGCAAAGCCAAAGGCATGGACGCCCCCTGAAAAAACCCCTGACCAAAACCCGCCGCCCCCTCACGACGATCCAAACGCTGCCCAACCAGCTTCAAAACAAAGCCCACCGATAAGGCCACCGCCAACACAAGGACCAGTCGCCTGCACCTGCCCCAGACAGATACCCGATCGCTGTGCTCACCCTCGGCTGCCGCTTCTCGCATAGGACGAAAAAATTAACCACCTCCCGCATCAAACAAAAGCACGGACTCCCGCCCTCCGCCTCCGCCCTCCGCCCTCAGCCCCGCCCACTCTTGCACGATCCATCCACCATCCCCATCCTCGGCCCATGCGCCGATTCACCCGCTGGACCCTACGCCTCACCGCCCTCCTCCTCATCCTCCTCCTCCTCAGCCTCGCCTCCACCCTCACCACCCTCGACTCCCGCCCGTTCGAGCAAACCGACTACTACCAACAGTCTCTCTCCCAAATCCAAAACCCCACCAACGGATGGCAATCCACCGGCCCCCTCCACGCCGGCTTCGCCAAAGCACTCCTCACCCCTCCCCTTAGCCCCATCCCACTCGCAGGCTTCGGCAACCGCAAAGGCGCCCCCGCAACCGGCGTGCACGACGACGTCTTCTCACGCGCCATCGCCCTCCGGGTCGGAACAAATACGCTGGTCTTCATCTCCGCCGATGCCCTGATCATCCCCCGGGAAGTGGCGGATATCACAGCCTCCAGACTCGCCTCAGAATCCAAACTGCCCCGCCACTCCATCTACTTCGGCGCCACCCATACGCACGCCTCCCTCGGCGGGTGGGGACGCGGCACCGTCGGTGAAATGTTCGCCGGCCCTTTCAACCCCAAAAGCCTCACCTGGTTCTCGGACTGCCTGGTGAACGCCGCCACCAACGCTATCGCCAACCTCTCGCCAGCCTCGCTCAGTAACTCCTCCTTCGAGGCCCCATCACTGGTCCGTAATCGCCTCGTCGGTAATTCCGGCCCCACGGAACCTACCTTTTCCTGCCTCTGGCTCCAAAAATCAAACGGCGACCAAGCTGTCATCGGGACGTTCTCCGCCCACGCCACCGTAGTGGGATCATCCAACATGCAGTTCAGCGGAGACTACCCCGGCGCGTGGTCCCATGCGCTTGAAAAAGAAGGGCTCCAGGTCGCCCTCTTCCTCGCCGGCCCCGTCGCCAGCCACTCTCCCGCCCCTCCCTCCGGCGGTTTCGAAGGCGCAATAACCATGGGGAACCAACTCGCAAGCCTCACCCTCCAGACTCACCCCCAAACCCCCGCCACCAACCAGATCACCCTCAAAACCCAAGGAGCCTTCATCCACCTGCCCAGAATGCAACCCCGCATCACTCAGTCCATCGCTCTACGCCCCTGGATCGCAAAGCAACTCCTCATCTCCCAATCCGATGCCTTCATCCAGACAGTTGCTCTGAACCATACCCTCTTCACCAGCACTCCCTGCGACTTCAGTGACGAACTCGGTGATGCGATAGATGAATCTCTCCCGGACGAAAACTGGTCCTCCGTCTACACCAGCTTCAATGGCGACTACACCGGCTACGTCATCCCCTCTAAATACTACACCCTCCCGGGATACGAATCCCGGACCATGGCATTCTATGGCCCGGGATTCGCCAACTACCTCGCCGCCCTGCTGGGCGAACTGCACCAGCAGGTCACCAACTGACCTGACTCAGGAACTTCAAGCTCTGCGGAACTTGATCCATCACGGTCGGGGACTCGTCCTCAATGAAATAGTGTCTCACCCCCGCCCGCTGAGCCGCTTCCAGGACAGCGGCCAAATCCACCTGCCCCGTGCCCAAAGCCACATCGTTGCGCACATCCGTCCCCCCACTCAAATCCCCCTTCACACCCTTCCGCAGATCCTTCAAATGCATCAATTTCCAGCGCTTGCCATACTTGTTCAGCAACGCCACAGGATCCTGCCCCGGATGCACGGTCCAAAGTACGTCCATCTGAAAACTCACCAGCTTCGGATCGGTCAACTCCATCAGAAGATCAAACAACGTCCCATCCCCATGCGGCTGAAACTCAAACCCGTGGTTGTGATAGAAAAACCGGATCCCCTCCTTGTTCGCCGCTGCCCCTGCCTTGTTAAACACCTCCGCCACCTCTTTACATTGCTCCTCGGTGAA
Source organism: Verrucomicrobiota bacterium (assembly GCA_046047235.1). Lineage (GTDB taxonomy): Bacteria > Verrucomicrobiota > Verrucomicrobiia > Limisphaerales > JAHDYP01 > JBMTVN01. The sequence continues at coordinate 2,555 of JBJOII010000208.1, forward strand.
CGGACTCTTGTGCGCCGCCCACGCACAACCGGCAAACTTCAAACCCAAAGCCTTCGCCTCCTTCGCCACCGCCTCCGGATTATCCCGCCACTGGTCATACCCGAAATGACCCGAAATCGCCTTCAGCTTCCGCTTCTTTAACTCGGCCAGGAAGCTGTCCGCATCCATCCCATACGTCCCCGCCAACTCCACCTCCCGAAAACCAAACGCCGCCACCTTGTCCAACGTCCCTAAAACATCCCCGCTAAATGAATCGCGGAAGCTATACAACTGAACCCCAACCGGCCCGCGGAACTGCTTGCTCGTCCCAACCCCATCCTTGCCCGCCCCCACCAATGTTCCCGAAATCAAAACGCTAACCAATGCCACCAATGATAATGTCGATCTAATCATGGCCAAAATAGACCACCCCAGCCCAGCTTTGCCAAGCCCCCTAGACAGAGTTTCGGTACCCCCAAAACCCCACCCCCCATCCTTCCACCCAATAAACTTCAGCAGAGCCCTCACCCCTGCAGCAGCATTCGCGTCGATTAGTGTCCATTCGCGGTTCCAAACCAATCCCTTCGCGTCCATTGGCGTCCATTCGCGGTCACGAAACACGATTGGTGCCCCCTAGCGGTTTGCTTCCGGATTAATCCCCCCTAAAATCCCCGGAGCATGTCCGTGGTCCTGACGCTCATCCTGCTGGCCCTGTCCCCCCCGCTCTCCCCGGAACTCAAAATCTCTACCACCCTCAGCTCTCCACTCACCCACCGCCCAGTCGCCATGGACTGGTCACCTGCCAATCACGTCTGGATCGCCGAGTTCCATCCCGCAACCCCTGAAAGACCCGAGGCCAAAGGCACGCTAACCCTGCTGGAGGATACCAATCAGGACGGCACCTATGACCAACGTCATGTCTTCGCCGATAACCTGCCCCCCATCACCAGCATTCTCGACTGGCCACCCGGAATCATCATCGCCGCCGCCCCGGATATCCTCTATGCCGAGGACACGAATGACGATCACCAGGCCGACATCGTTCAAAAACTCTTCGTCGGGTTCAACGCCTCCGCCCCGGCCACTTCAATCAACAGCCTGCAAGCGGACCTCGACGGCTGGATCTACGCCGCAAACGGACTCGGAGGCGGACGTGTCCTGCCCCTGACGCCACCGCCGAACTCCCCGCCACCCGAGCTCCTCGATATCGCCACAACAGATTTCCGCTTCCATCCCGGCCTCGGCCTCATCGAACCCGCCGCCGGCTTCTCCCAGTTCGGCCTAACTCGCGATGCCTGGAGCCACTGGATCACTGTCACCTCCTCCGGTAACCTCGCCCAACTCCCCCTCCAACGCCATGACCTCAGAAGAAACCCTGACGTAACCTTCCCAGACCCCATCCTGCCCCTCCTTACAACATCAGGCTCCCCTGTCCGGCTGCCACCACAACCCAACAAAGCAAGTCCGACAACTACCATACCCCCCAACTGGCCCGGCGGCGCCAACTTCCACCTCGCCCCAAAACTCGGCTCAATCCACCCCGGCGACCTCCTCCTCGCCCTCCCCTATACCCAAAACCTCTGGCACCTTCCCCTAACCCGATCAAACGGCCTCTTCGTCGCCTTACAACCACCCCTCCCCCTGCTGCAGCAACCCACCCCGGAATCCTTCACCCCGGTCCAAATCATCACCGGCCCCGACGGCGCCCTCTGGATCGTCGACCCCCAGTTCACCGCCAACCAAACCTCAGACCAATCAGGTAGAATCCTACGGCTCACCGAAAACACCCCGCAACCAATGCCACCCCCAGTCTCCCCATCAAACCTCCTCCACCACCTCTCCAGCCCCATCGCCACGCAACGCAACCAAGCCCACCGCTTCCTGCTCGCTCAACCCGATCAACTGCCCGACCTAAGCACCCTCGCAATCCCTACCCCCGGAACCACCCCACCCGAAATCCAAGCCCAAGCACTCAACATCCTCCACGAACTGGGCGTTCTCACCCCGGAAATCACTGACTGGCTAACTGGCTCGGAGCACGCCGATATTCGCAGCCGCGCCACCCGACTTAGCCGAACCTTCCTCCAAGCCGGTCACCCACCCACCTCACTACTCCAGCTCGCCCAAGACCCCTCCCCAGAAGTCCGCCTCGAACTCGCCCTCGCCCTGGGTGACTCCCCTGCCCCCGAAATCACCCCAACCTGGACCTCCATGCTCCTAGATCCCCAAAACTCCCCCCTCATCCAAACCGCCCTCCTATCCTCCGCCACAAATCAACCCCTCCACCTGCTCAACACTCTCCTGCAAGCTACCCTAAACTCCCCCTTCTCCACCAACGAATGCCACGTCGCTCAGACACTCACCCGCTCCGCCCTCTGGTTCCATAATCCTGACGAAATCGTCCGAATAACCTGCCCTAACCCCACACCTAATTCCCTCGCAGCGCTCGCACAATTACTCGCATCCAAACCCCAAACACCACCTCAGCTGCCCAGATCCTCGCCGCTACTCGACTGGGCCCGCAGCCAGACTCTCAAACCAAATGGACCGCCAGAACTCCGCCGCCTCCAGTTCGCCGTCCTCGGATTCCAACCCGACCACGAAACCTCAGACCTCCACCACCTGCTCCAAGCCTGCCTCAACGAACCCAATGCCTCCGTCCGCGAAACCGCAATCCAATCGCTCTGCCGCAATCCATCCCCTCTCAGCACCTCCCTGCTCATCCAAAACTGGCAACACCTCCGCCCACACCTGCGGCCAACCGCCATTAACCACTTCCTCGAATCGAACTCCACTATCCCCGCCCTCCTCGATGCTATGGAAAATGGCACCATCGCCACCTCGGAAATCAGC
>JBJOII010000209.1:0-5346 GCA_046047235.1 Verrucomicrobiota bacterium
TGAGATCGACGGCGTGTCCTCTCTCCACTCTCCTCTCTTCTGTCTGCTGAGCGAAGCGCTGAGGGCATAGCGCAGAGGGCAAAGCGGGAAGCGCGGAGGGCTGAGGGCTGGGTGCAGTTTTTGCCGGGGTGTGGGGTGAGGCTGTATTTTGGGGGGTGCTGGGCTTTTGGGGTGAATTTGTTGGTGGGCATGGGGATAGGGGTTGGGTGGGGAGGTTGTGCATAGTTAAAACTGCGGTTGGCCTGCTTTCTGCTAACTGGGTTTCATAACACAAACCAGAGAAAGCACAGGAGCTTAACTATGAAGACGAACAGTGATGTGAGGAGGCGGTTACCGGTGGGGGCGGTGAAGAAAGCGATGCGGTTGGTGGGGTTAAGTCGGGATGAGCTGGGGTATGTGGCGAAGTGGTTTCAGTCGTTATCTCAGGCGACGAAGTGATTTAGGTTGGTTGTTGGTTAGGTATAGTTGAACTAGCTACTGGGTGGACCGGCCCGGGCGGATGGAGACATCTGTCCGGGTCGGTCTTTTTTTTGGAGTGGTGATATTTGGACAGGCTGGGTTGGGGTGTGTCCATGATGGGGAATCGGGGCGTGACTCTGTGTTGCAGGGTGCCTTATAGTCTGCCTGTGTATAACCTGCTCCATTTATGGTTTAAGGGTTGTTTTGGGTTTTACGGGGCAGGTGCATCGGAGGTTTGGAGCTCTGAGAGGATTCTGCTTATGAAGACTTCGTTTTGTCGCTTTTTGTTCCTGATGGTTTTGGGTGGGTCGGTGGTGTCGGTGATGGGGTCGGATGTAAGGGAGGTGGGGCGGGTATTTCGGGAGCCGGGGCGGGAGTATGCGACTGCGCCGCTGTGGGTATGGAATGATCGGCTGACGGAGGAGCAGGTACGGGGGACGATGCGGGATTTGGAGTCGCAGCATGTGCGGCAGGTATTTGTGCATCCGCGGCCGGGGTTGATGACGCCGTATTTAAGTGGAGAGTGGTTTGATTTATGGAGGGTGGCGTTGGACGAGGCGAAGCGGTTGGATATGAACGTCTGGATTTACGATGAGAACTCGTATCCGTCGGGGTTTGCCGGGGGGTGGGTGCCGGAGTTGATGCCGGAGTCCAGGGGGCGGGGTTTACATTTTCGGGAGGTGGAGAAGGCGGAGTGGGGTGAGGGGGTATTGGGGGTTTGGCGGATGGTTGGGGGGCAGGCGGTGGAGGTGAGCGGGGAGGTGCGGCAGGGGACGGTGGGGGCGGGGCCATTTGTGGTGGCGGAGGTGCGTCGGGCGGGGAATTCGGGGTGGCATGGTGGGCGGTCATATGTGGATTTGTTGTATCCCGGGGTGACGGAGAAGTTTTTGGAGGTGACGTTGGGGGCGTATGAGCGGGAGATCGGGGGCGAGTTTGGTGGGCGGGTGCCCGGGGTATTTACGGATGAGCCGGAGTTGATTCCGGCTGGGGGTTTGCCTTGGACGGAGGATTTGCCGGAGCAATTTGAGAAGCGTTGGGGGTATGCGTTGGTGCCGCATTTGGTGGCATTGGAGCGGGAGGTGGGTGATTGGCGTCGGGTCAGGCACAATTATCATCAGACGTTGCTGGATTTGTTTATTGAGCGTTGGGCCCAGCCGTATTATCGGCGATGTGAGGAGTTGGGTTTGGAGTTTACGGGGCATTACTGGGAGCACGATTGGCCGGTGTGTCGGGGGGTGCCGGACAACATGGCGATGGCGGCGTGGCAGCAGCGCCCGGGGATTGATATTCTGATGAACCAGTATGCGGAGCACACGCATGCGCAGTTCGGGAATGTGCGGTCGTGTCGGGAGATATCGAGTGTGGCGAATCAGCTGGGGCGGGCGCGGACGTTGGTGGAGGTATATGGGGCCGGGGGGTGGGATTTGAGGTTTGAGGACATGAAGCGGATTGCGGACTGGTTGTTGGTTTTGGGAGTGAACACCTTGGACGAGCATTTGTCGTATATCACCTTGAGGGGGGCGAGGAAGCGGGATCATCCGCAGTCGTTTTCGTATCACGAGCCCTGGTGGGATGAGTATGGGGTATTGGCGCAGTATTTTACGCGGTTATCGGCGGTGATGTCGCAGGGTGAGCAGGTGAATCCGGTATTGGTATTGGAGCCGACGACGACAGCGTGGATGCATCAGGGGCGGGGGGGATTTTTGGATGCGCTGGGGAATGCGTTTTCGGGTTTATTGATGGAATTGGAGGGGGCTCAGGTGGCGTATGATTTGGGGTGTGAGGATGTTTTGGCACGTGAGGGTGGGGTGCGGGTGAACTTGGAGGCTGAGACTTTTTTGCGGGTTGGAGAGCGCGAGTATGCCGTGGTGGTTTTGCCGGAGGGCGTGGAGAACCTGAACGGGTCGACCGTGGAGTTATTGCGTCGGTATTTGCGGGCGGGGGGTGTGGTGTTGGGTTGTGGTGAGGTGCCGGTGCGGGTGGATGGGGTGGAGAGTGATGTGGTGAAGGAGTTGGCAGGGAGTGCGGGGTGGCGTCGGGTTGGGAGCGGGTTGGTGGATTCGTTGGCGCATTACCGTGGGCTGGGGGAGTTTCGGGTGGAGCGGGCGGAGGGTGACCGTGGGATTTTGTTTCATCATCGGCGGGAGTTGCCGGACGGGCAGGTTGTATTCCTGGTGAACACGAGTTTGGAGGAATCCTCGAGGGGTGAGGTGTGGGCGAGGGGTGGGGGTGTTGAGGTATGGGATGCCTTTACGGGTGAGCGGCGGCCGGCGGCGTATGAGGTGGAGGACGGGTGGTTGAAGGTGGGGTATGAGCTGGCGCCGGCGGGGAGTGAGTTATTGGTGGTGACCGAGAGGCGGGTGAAGTCGGCGGGGCATGATCACGCGGGGGTGTGGGAGGTGTTGGAGGCAGGGGGAGTGGGCGTGCGCCGGTTGGAGCTGAACGTGTTGACGGTGGATTATGTGGATGTGGAGGCGGGGGGGGCGAGTGTGGAGGGGGTGTATTTTTATGAGGGCGGTCAGTTTGCGTTTCGGCAGAACGGGATGGAGCGGAATCCGTGGGACAGTGCGGTGCAGTTCGGGGATGAGTTGATCACGCGGACATTTTCTGCGGGCAGCGGGTTGAGTGCGGTTTACCGGTTTGAGGTGAGGGGTTTGGTGCCGGCGGATTTGGAGGTCGTGGTGGAGCGGCCTGATTTGTATGCGATTACCTGCAATGGCGTGGAGGTGGCGGCGGAGCCGGGGGCATGGTGGCTGGATCGTGCGTTTGGTCGGATTGCGTTGGCGGGGGTGGCGAGGGAGGGGGAGAACGAACTGCACTTGGTGGCTCGGCCGTTCAGCATCTTGCACGAATTGGAGCCGGTGTATGTACGCGGGAGTTTTGCTTTGGAGGCGCGGGAGAGCGGGTTTGTTATTGCGGCGGACGCGGGGTTGGTTTGCGGGGAGGCCGGATGGAATGGGCAGGGGTATCCTTTCTACAGCGGAGGTGTGGTGTATCAGCGGAAGGTGCAGTGGGATGGGAAGGGGGCTTCGGTGAGAGTGCGGCTGCCGTCGTGGTACGGGAGTGTGGCGACCGTGAGCGTGAACGGGAAAGAGGCGGGGGTGATGGTTTCGGCGCCTTGGGAAGTGGATGTGACGGGGTTGATGAAGCGCGGAGAGAATGTGGTGGAGGTCAAGGTGGTCGGGACCTTGAAGAACACGCTGGGGCCGCATCATGCCGGGGCGGGGCGGGGTAGTGCGTGGCCGGGGATGTTTCAGCAAGGGCCGAAGCAGGGTCCGCCGGCCGGGGCGAAGTATGACACGATTGCGTATGGGTTGTTTGCACCGTTTGAGGTGATTGCACGAAGCGGAAAGCGCTGAGGGCTGAGCGCAGAGCGGGAAGCAGGAAGCGTGGTGCAAGGGATGGCGTAGCCCCAGCTTCCAGCTACTAACTTCCAGCTCCAGCGCGCCCGAGGGCGCGTGCCAACCCTCTTCTCTCTCCACTCTTCTGAATCCTCGCGACGACGTCGCGTTTCGATCCCGATTTCGATTTCGATGGGTAGTGCGAGGGGGGTGCAATGATTTGCGGACGACGCGCAGGTCGTCCCTACCTGAGCGAGGGATTTCGCCTTGCGAAATCCAGTGGCGCCGGTGGGACGTAGAACGTTCCAAGCGTGGCGCTGAATGGTCTAAAACACCGAGACTCTGAAACTCCGGGCTACTGCGAGGGTTCGGATTTTTTGCGGAAGACGACGACGGATTGCCAGGGGAGGGAGGTGATAGTCTCGACGAACTCGAGGGGGTGGAGGTTCATTTCCTTGCGCACCTGGTCGGCGCTCATCGTGTGGAGCGGTTTGATGGGGACATTGGGGTCATTGGCACGGAACTCGACGAAGGCGATACGGCCACCGGGTTTGAGGGCGGCGCAGATGGATTCGATCATTTCGTGGGGGTGGGAGAATTCGTGGTAGACGTCGACCATGACGGCGAGGTCGATGGTATTGGCAGGGAGTTTGGGGTCGGTGATAGTGCCGAGAGTAGGGATGACGTTGGAGAGTCCGAGTTGCCGGGCGTTTTGTTGGAGGGCCGTGATCATTTCGGGCTGGATATCGACGGCGTAGACTTTGCCGGATTGGCCGACGGCGCGGGCGTAGCGTCGGGTATGGTAACCGGAGCCGGCGCCGATATCGGCGATGGTTTGGCCGGGTTGGATTTTGAGGAGGGGAACGAGGCGTTGGGGTTGTTCTTCGCGTTCGCGTTCGGGGCGTTCGAGCCAGGCGATGCCGGCGTGGCCCATGACGTGGGAGATTTCGCGTCCGCAATAGAATTTGCCGATACCGTCCGGGTGGTGGTTTTGGGAGTAGGTGTAGAGTTGTTGGGGTGTTTGGGCAGTGGGGGTGGGTTGGGCCTGGCTCAGGAGGAGGTTGCTGAGCAGGAACGGGAGTGTGAGGAGTATGGCGCGGAGCATGGTTGGAGGTAGAAGGTCAGAGGTCAGGGGGCAGAGGTCAAGGGGCAAAGCGCAGAGCGGCAAGCGGTAAGCGGTAAGGGCGGAGGGCGGAGGGCGGTGCCGCTGCGCGGCACCGGAGCTGGGAGCTGGGAGTTAGGGAGTCAGCGCCCCTGGCGGGGCGGGAAGGGTGAAGTTCCGTGATCGCCTCCCGGCGATTCGGTCCTTCGACAGGCTCAGGGCAGGTCCGTGTCGGTCGCCCGCTGGAGCGGGCTTCGGTTGGATTTCGCTTTGCGAAATCCAGTGGCGCCGCTGGGACGTAGAACGTCCCAAGCGCGGCGCGCGGTGGAAGGATTCGCGGACGACGCGCAGAGACCGTCTCAAAACGCTCCGGGCTGACTTGGATGCGGCGGGTTTTGGCGGGTTTATTTTTGTGGGCGGATGTTTTGGGGCAGAGGGCACCCG
>JBJOII010000210.1:0-5270 GCA_046047235.1 Verrucomicrobiota bacterium
CCGCTTCCCGCGGCCTGCTCACAGTTGCTGCAACAGGGCGGCTCCGCCGCCAAAGATCATGGCACCGATTAAGAAGATCAGCCCGAAGATGGCATAGAACACCAGCACTGCCGGGATGGAAGCCAACATCAGTTTCAGGAGGATCATCACCATACGGCCGAAGGGAATGTCTACGTCCGTTACGGAAACCCGGTTCTCATAGCGGGAGTCTTGCATGCAGGAATAATCGTGTCCGCAGCGCTTGCGGGCCATTACTTTTCGAGGCTGGTTTTCCAATCCGTGATCAACTGCTCGATGTCCGACAAGGTCTGCACCGCCTCCTGCTGCACCTCAGGAGAAGCTGGAAGCACAGGGCTCTCATGGTCGGGCGGAGAACCTCACCAGGGGCACGTCGGAGGGGAACCGGCTCTCGAAGAAGTCCTTCATCGGTCCGGGATACTGCGCCATGCGAACAGCACCCCATGTCGCCTGGTCGCCCGTGGCGTAGCAGAGGTACGTCTTACCCTGCCATTCAAAGAGGTCGACGTCGGAGTTGTTGATGCCTTCCCCCGGGGAAGCCTCAAGGATGGGGTTGTGCGGACTGAGTTCCCATGCATTCAGGTCGCGTGAGCGGGCGAGGAAGGAGACCCATCCCTTATGCCCTGGCATGGCGGCATGGAGGTAGATGACGTAGTAGTAAGGCGCGAAGTATCGGATGACCGGGCAGGCGCTGTATTCGTGGTTCACTCCGGTGAAGGTAAGCCCCTCGATCTTCTCCCAGCGGGACAGGTCTCCTGATCGTGCGAACTTGAAACAGAACGCAACCGGCTCATTGGATTCATAGGCCATGAGATACCCCTCTTCATCCTCACAGACTGAGGCGTTGAACAAGTGCTCCTCACCTTCGCGGGCCACGGCGGGTTCACGCTGCCAGTCCACCAGATTGGTTGTGGAGAAATGGTAGAGGCTCTGGAACCAGTCGTGGTTACTGCCTTCGCTGGCGAATACATGGAGTTCGTCGCCACGCACGAATGCGTTGGCAAAGGAATGACCTTCCCCGAAGCGTGCCAGCTCCTGTCCGGTAACCAGATCCTGAACAAACAGATGCATGCTGGCCTTGTAGCCGTCGGTATTGTTCAGCGTGTCATCCCTCCGGTTGAACACCAGCAGCGGCTGGCCCCGATACACCACCGGCGTGCTTTCCATCACCGAGCCCAACGCAAAGGGCAACTTCACCAGCGGATCAGCCACCGGGGCGACGGGATATCGCGACGGCATCAAACCGTTGAAATCCTCCACGGGCCAGAACCGTAGCCGTTCAAAGCCATCAGGCACACTCTGCCGATACTGCACATACGCTCGGTTTTTTCCTTTGAGCGTGAAGCTGAACATGTCCTCCCCGACATTACCGAACGGCTTGAAACCCATGAGCAGGCAATCCTCCAGCTCAACGTGGAGATACTTCCCCGCCAGATCACTGTAGATCACCCCGGTTGCGGGAGTGCCATGCGGCTGGGAAAAGTTCATTACGATCAGTCGGCAGTTCCGTAAGTGCACCCGCGTATAGCCTTCGAACTTCGGATAACCCACCTGCAGGGCATTGTCACACCCAACCAGTGTGCAGTCCTCAAAGATCGCGTCAGGAGTCTCCGGCATAACAGGATTATGCGCCCGCACATAACAGGCCCCGGCATCGCCCCAGGTATCCAGACACATGAAGGTCGAGCGCCTGAAGATGACGGGTTCTGCCGGCCGGTTGACGTGGGCAATGACACATCCACCGGCAAAGCGGCCCAGCCCGACACAGTCCTCTACGATCGCGCTAAACTCGCAGCCGGCTTCGCAGGTCATGTCCCAACCAATCCCGCCCTCCGACCCGGTGGAATACAGGCGGCGAAACACCCAGCGATCCCACGCCACCGCTGAAAAGCCGGGATCGCACCGCCACGGCCCCCACCAGTCCACACTCTTGAGCCCGGTCTCCGCACCCGCATCCCCCTCCCCCAACACCATGAAGGTCGGATTGCCAGTCGAAGCCTCCGGGTTGGTACGAACAACCTGCTCCGGTGCACCGGAATCAATCACCACCCACCCCTTGGTCCCCGATCCATAACGGCCATCCCAATCTCCCTCCAGGACGTTGTAGGCGCCGGCCGCACCCTTGTGCGCAGGAAACAGGTTGGCCTCGGCATACGTGTCCGGCCGTATGACCACGCGATGCCCTCCGCCCGCATCCGGCACCGCGTCCAACGCGGCTTGTATGGTACGAAAGGCCGTCGCCCAACTCCGTCCATCGGTGTTGTCCCCCAACCTGGAAACATACAGGACCGTCCCCGCCCGGGCCGCATCCTCATCCCCCAGCAAGGGAAGCAGCACGAGGCAAAGCCCCAAGGCGAGGGAGATCCGTCGGATCACGTGTGGCATGCCCCACATCCTCGCCGATAGCCGCCTCCCGTCAATGGGGCTTTCACCGATCAAACGGGCCGGGGGCTCGCCTCCAACAGCTTGAGCCTCAACCCTCGCTCAGGCAGGATCCCGCACACATCCACCATGCCCAATATCGCCCTCACCTCACCATCCCGCGCTTGGCCGGTCGCGTTGCTTACTCTGCTGCTCAATATCGGTTCGCTCACGGCCTTCTCCGCCGACGCAGACTCCAGCGCCGAGACACGGGCGTTCACGGCAAACAGAAGCCATGGCGCCCCGGGATGGACGATCGTCACCCCGGAGTCGTGGTATGATCCGGACTCGGGCTGGGGCTTCGAAAAGGGTGCAACACTGCACTCGGACGGCCCGACCATCACCAGCGAATCACCGTTCCGATTCTCGGTGCGATTACCGGAAGGTGTATACCGCGTGCGCGTAGGATTGGGACGCGATGACACCGACTCAGTCACCACCATCAAAGCCGAAGCCCGGCGTCTGATGCTCGAACAGGTGCCCGTGGCGAAGGGTCAGACGGTCCTGCGCGAGTTCCTCGTGCATATTCGCACCCCGCAGATCGCCGAAGAGCGAACGGTCAAACTCAAGCAGCGGGAAAAGGACAATGAGACCGTAACCTGGGACGACCGTCTCACGCTGGAGTTCAACGGAGAACACCCGGGCCTTCGGAGCCTGGAAATCATGCCCGCACCAGAGTCTCCAGTCGTCTACCTCGCAGGGGATTCAACGGTTTGCGACCAGCCCGACGAACCCTGGAACAGCTGGGGCCAAATGCTGCCCGTGTTCTTCAAACCCACAGTCGCAGTTGCCAATTACGCCCAGTCCGGCGAATCCATCAAAAGCTCCCTCGGCGCGCGTCGGTTCGAGAAGATCTTTAGCCAAATCAGGCCGGGCGATTGGTTGCTGCTGCAGTTCGGCCACAACGACATGAAAGACAAGGCGGTCGACGCCCTCGCAGCCTACCGGTCGAACCTGAAACGCCTCATTGCCGAAACTCGCGCCCATAACGCCACTCCCATCCTCGTCACCTCCATGGAACGCAAGGCCGGCGCCAAGGCACCGACGTTGAAGGATTACCCCGATACGGTCCGATCCGTCGCCATGGAAGACAACGTCGCGCTGGTCGACCTCAACACCATGAGTGTCACGCTCTACCACGCGCTGGGTGACCAGCTCGGCACCCCCTTCCAGGACGGCTCACACCACAACAACTACGGCAGTTACCTCCTGGCAAAGTGCGTGGCAGTTGGATTGATCCGGGCTAAAGCCGATCTGGCAAACCACCTTCAGCAGGCCGTCCGGACCTTTGATCCTGCCCACCCCGATCCCCTCTCCGGCTTCACAGTGCCCCCCAGCCCAAGCCGGACGTTGGCTGCGCCCGATGGCAATTAGGCTCGCGGCGAACACCGGACGCCACCTGCGAGCGCCCACGGGAAACAACACACTTTGACAATGTTTGATACAGGGATTAATAGTGTCGCATGCACATTTCACTGACGCCTGAGCTGGAGAGAGCGGTGAAGGAGAAGGTGGATTCGGGGCTCTACAATAACGCAAGCGAGGTGATTCGCGAGGCGCTGCGTCTGGCCCTGAAGGTGGAAGTTGAGAACGATTGGCTCAAGCGACAGGCGGCCATTGGCTACGCCCAACTGGAGGCGGGCGAGACAGTGCGGATTCGGTCCAAAGCCCAATTCCTAAAAATGGCCCGCGGCAAGTCATGATCCTCGACCTCACTCAGGCCGCGATCTCCGACATCCGATCGATCCGAGATTACACCCTGGAACATTAGGGACCTCAGCAGGAAGCCCTCTATCTCGATTCCTTGTGGTCCAAGTTCGAAGATATACTCGCTGACCCCAAGCGATTCCGGACCCGGGATGATCTGTTTCCCGGTTGCCAGCTCGCAGCACAGGGGAAGCACGTCATTCTGTTCCGTTGCAACGGCAAGGTCCTCCAGATCGTGCGGATTCTGCACAGTGCGATGGATTTTCGCAGACATCTGCCCCCTCGTTGAATCAGTTGGCAGCCGACGGTTATCAGTGTGCAGTTTCCCGTCCTTCCATCCATCGATTTGTTGCCCACAGTGCTTACTCCTCGATCCCGATTCCGATACCGACCCCGAACCCCGGCCCCCGCCCCCCAAACCCCACCGAAGTTTCCGAGTTTCGGAGCACTGACCTGAGCACGCCTCCATGCCTTCGAAATCGAAATCGGGATCGCTATCGGTATCGAAAACTGAAGTTGGCGCTCAGCTTTCCTCTTCCCGCGCCCAGCGCATGCGCGGGCGCTTGCCCCTCGCGCGTCACCAGACGCGCCTTACTGTACTGAATTACCGACAGGCATCGGCCCGCCGGGAGGCGGGTAGCGGGGATTCGGCTATGCCGAATCCCGCAGCAAGCAGCCGGCAACAATGAGCAAGCGGCCATTAGCGAGGGCTTGCTAACATCTCCAGACTCTCCCCCTGATGCGAATCAAGGGCACACTTGGGTTAGGACAACTGGCGCTCGCTGCATGCTTAGCGGGCCTTCCGTTCTGCGGCTTGGACGGATTGGGACAGCCCGCCACCATCCTCGGCCTGCGCGCCGAGTTCACCCTCTAACACCCCAATCCCTGAAACTCCACCCCGTGAATAGTCAACCCGAACACACCATACCCACGCTCGCAAACCAAGCCATCGGTCAACGCGTGCGCATCCGACACCTCGACCTACCCGATGGCATCCGCCTGCGTCTCTTGGAAATGGGGCTGACAGAGGGCATCGAATGCCGGGTCGTGCGCTACGCACCCCTCGGTGATCCCATGGAAGTCCACGTCCGCGGCTATTCCCTGTCCCTCCGCCGTGCCGAAGC
>JBJOII010000211.1:0-5215 GCA_046047235.1 Verrucomicrobiota bacterium
CCCACTTCCACCTCCTCGCTCGCCACTCCCCTCGTCAGCTCCGCCCTCGATACATACCCACCCCCAACAGCCCCCTGCCGCTGCACCGGCGATACGTTGCGCAAAGATGCCCGGCGTGACGACGGCGCACTACAACCCCCGAAAAAAAGCGAAAAAACCAAAACACCCACAAAGAAAAACATCCCCACACGTGATATCCCACCGCCGCCGGAAGTCGCCTGCACTCCAGCCTCAGCCGCCCCGCTCATCCCAGCCTGTCCCCAAAACCGCACCGGCGCATTCTGCTGATCACCGCCCCAGACTCAAGAGCACAATTACTCCCCGGCTCAGGACTTGCCGACCACGCCAGCCACCCCCATATTGCGCCCGTCCGATTTTCGGAACACTTTCATTACCATGCGATTGGTCGTCGCCATCACCGGCGCTAGCGGTAGTCTCTACGCCCAGCGCCTCCTGGATAACCTGGACCCCCAGGCACACGAGGTCCATGTCGTGCTCAGCCGCTACGCCCAAGCCGTCCTCAGCGAAGAACTCCCCCAAGGCCTCCAAATCCCACCAGGTATCCATACCCACCCCCTCCGTAGTATGCAGGCCCACTTCGCCAGTGGCTCCAACCCCGCCGACGCCATGGTCGTCATCCCCTGTAGCATGGGTACCCTCGGCCGAATCGCCCACGGCATCAGTGATGACGTCCTCCTCCGAACCGCCGACGTCATGCTCAAAGAACGAAAACGCCTCATCCTCGTCCCCCGCGAAACCCCACTCAGCCTCGTCCACGTCCGCAATTTCGAACTCCTCCTCCAAGCCGGCGCCACTCTCATCCCCGCTAACCCCTCCTTCTATACCCAACCCCAAACCATCACCGAAGTCGTCGATACGGTCGTAGCCCGCGTCCTCGATCACCTCGAAATCCCCCATAAACTCACCACCCGATGGCAGGAGGAACCCGACGGATGATCTCCCTCCTCCGCCGCTGGGCAGACTTCATCAAGTTCTCCCACACCATCTTCGCCCTCCCATTCGCCATCGCCGCCATGGTCGTCGCCGCACGCGATAACCGCGGCTGGCCAGGCACCCGTACCTTCCTGCTCATCCTCGCCGCCATGATCTGCGCCCGCACCTGCGCCATGGTCTTTAATCGCATCGTCGATCGACACTTCGACGCCAAAAACCCCCGCACCGCCTCCCGACACCTCCCCGCCGGCCAAATCACCCTCGCCTCCGCCTGGACTCTCTGGTCCCTCAGCGCCCTCGGCCTCATCACCTCCGCCTACCTCCTCAACCCCGTCTGCTTCGCCCTCTCCCCCATCGCCCTCATCACCGTCTGCTTCTACTCCCTCACTAAACGCTTCACCGACTTCACCCACCTCTACCTCGGTATCGCCCTCGCCCTCGCACCCATCGGCGCCTGGCTCGCCGTCCACGGCTCCCACCTCGCTCTCTGGCCCCCACAACAAAGCGCCATCCTCCCCCTCGTCCTCGCCGCCGCCGTCGTCTTCTGGCTCGTCGGGTTCGATATCATCTATGCCCTCCAAGACTACGAATTCGACCGATCCCATAACCTCCACTCGCTCGTCGTCCGCTGGGGCCCCCGCAACGCCCTCCAAGCCGCCTTCCTCGCCCATATGCTCATGTGGGGCCTCCTCGCCGTCTTCGGATTGCTTTCCCGCTTCCGTATGGCCTACTCTGCAGGCCTCATGATCATTCTCGTCAGCCTGCTCCTCGAGCACTGGCTGGCACGTAAACGAAACCTGAAATGGATCAACACGGCGTTCTTTAAACTCAACGCCCTCATCAGCCTCGTGTTCCTCGCCGTGGTGATCATTGAAGTCGTATTCCCCTCTTTCCGAGTCTCACGATGAATCTACCCCTAGTCCGCCAAATCCTCGGCCCCGTCGCCGATAAAATCCACGCCGGCCAACGCATCTCCGAACAGGACGCCCTCCTCCTCCTGCAACACCCCGATATCGCCGCCGTCGGCAGCCTCGCCGACTTCGCCAACCGCCAACGTAACCACTCCCGCGCCAGCTATATCATCAACCGCTACATCAATTACTCCAATTACTGCATCCTCAGTTGCCAGTTCTGCGCCTTCGCCCGCAAAAAACGTGACCAGGACGGCTTCGAACTCTCCGTCGATGAAATGGTCCAAAAAGCCCGCGAAGCCCTCCAAATCGGAATCACAGAACTCCATATCGTCGGCGGCCTCCACCCCTCCCTCCCCTTCTCCTACTACACCGATATGCTGAAAGCCCTCAAAGCCGTCAGCCCCCAACTCCAACTCAAATGCTTCACCGCCATCGAAATCCTCCACTTCTCCCGCATCACTAAACTCCCAGTCCCCCAAATCCTCCAAACCCTCAAAGAAGCCGGGCTCGACTCCCTCACCGGCGGCGGCGCCGAAATCTTCCGCCCCGAAATCCGCGAAGCCATCGCCCGCGGCAAAGAAACCGCCCAAGAATGGCTCGACCTCCACCAGCAATGGCACCAGCTCGGCGGTCGTAGCACCTGCACCATGCTCTACGGCCACCTCGAATCGCTCGAAGACCGCGTCGATCACCTCCACCACCTCCGCCAACTGCAAGACCAAACCCAGGGCTTCACCGGCTTCATCCCCCTCCCCTACCAACCCGAAAATAACCAGCTCAATGTCCGCTGCGCCCCCACCGGCGCCGACTCCCTCCGCACCCTCGCCGTCAGCCGCCTCTACCTCGATAATATCCCCCATATCACCGCCTATTGGGTCGGAATGGGCTTCAAACTCGCCCAAGTCGCCCTCAGCTTCGGTGCCGATGACCTCCACGGCACCATCGGCGAAGAACATATCTTCCACATGGCCGGAGCCTCCACTCCCCAGCTCCAAACAGAAAAGGACATGATCCAGGCCATCCGCGAAGCCGGCCTCACCCCCGTCCAACGCAATACCTTCTACGAACCCGTCAAAGTCTGGGAACCCACCCCCACCCAACCATGAGCGACCCCACACCCCACCTGCGCATGGCCCCAGTCGAGTCCGCCGAACAACTCGCCCAACGCTACGAACGCGAACGCCGCCGCGTCCTCTCCGCCAAAGAAAACGCCCTCGAAGACAATACCACCAACTTCCGCATCGGCTCAGTCCCCCACCTCAATGCCCTACCACTCACCCGCGGCCTCGAACAGAAAACCACCTTCCTGCCCCCCTCCCAGCTCGCCCAAGCCCTCCTCCATAACCAGCTCGACGCCGCCCTCCTCAGTATCACCGAAGCCCTCCGCCATAAACACTACGATGTCCTCGATGGCGTCGCCGTCGCCTCCCTCGGCGAAGTCAAAAGCGTCTTCCTCGCCCATACCAAACCCCTCCACGAAATCCAAATAGTCCACTGCGATACCCACTCCCTCACCAGTGTCCTCCTCCTTAAAGTCCTCCTCGCCGAACAAAACCTCCACCCACAATTCCTCCCCCTCAACCCCAATGCCCCTCTCCCCGATTGCTTCATGATGATCGGTGACCGCGCACTCCGCTTCCTCCTCTCTAACCACCAATACGAAACCTGGGACCTCGGCAGCGCCTGGACCGACCTCACCAGCCTCCCCTTCGTCTACGCCGTCTGGGTCCTCCAACGTAACCCCCAACTCGCCCCACTCCGCCAAATCCTCCGCGAAGCCAAATCCTTCGGCCTCGAAACCATCGAAACCCTCATCCAGGAACAAACCGAGTTCACCCCCGATTTCCGCCGCGATTACCTCACCTGGCATATCCATTACCACCTCGGCCAGGATGAACGCCGCGGCGTCCAACGCTTCATCGACCTCCTGAATAAACATCACCTCGGCCCCGTCTACCCACCAAACTACGTCGCCTAACCCCCACCCCAACGCTATACTCCCCACCATGGTCGCCGAACTATCCAACCCGATCATCCAAAAAGTCTGGGACGGTCAACGTATCTCACCCCAGGATGCCCTCGAACTCTACCAACTCCCCCTCGACACACTCGGTATCCTCGCCAACCACCGACGTAACCTCGCCAAAGCCTCCGCCTTCAATCACCAAGGCAACAACATCGTCACCTATATCGTCGACCGAAACATCAATTACACCAATATCTGCAACGTCTACTGCAAGTTCTGCGCCTTCTACCGCGTCGCCGGTGACTCCGACGCCTACGTCATCTCCCTCGACGAACTCGACCAGAAAATCGAGGAAACCCTCGCCCAAGGCGGAACCCAAATCCTCCTCCAAGGCGGCCACCACCCAGACCTCACCATCGATTGGTACCTCAACCTCCTCAATCACCTCCGCACAAAATTCCCCACCCTCAACGTCCACGGCTTCAGCCCCAGCGAATTCATCCACTTCCGCGAAGTCTTCCAACTCCCCCTCGACGAGATCATCCAACAGTTCACCCAGGCCGGCCTCGGCTCCATCCCCGGCGGCGGCGGCGAAATCCTCGTCGACCGCGTCCGTAAACGTATCTCCCCACTCAAAGCCACCAGCGACCAATGGCTCGAAGTCATGGAAGTCGCCCATAAACACGGCCTCGCCACCACCGCCACCATGATGTTCGGCCACGTCGAAACCATCGAAGACCGACTCGAACACCTCATCCGCCTGCGTGACCTCCAGGACCGTACCCGCGGATTCACAGCCTTCATCTGCTGGACTTTCCAAGCCGAAAATACCAAACTCCGCGCACCGACTGTGGGCGCCCACGAATACCTGCGTATGCAGGCCCTGGCGCGCATCGTCCTCGATAACTTTGACAATATACAAAGCTCCTGGGTCACCCAAGGGCCGGAAGTCGGCCAGGTCGCCCTCCGCTTCGGCGCCAATGACCTCGGCAGTATCATGCTCGAGGAAAATGTGGTCTCCCAAGCCGGAGCCACCTACAGAATGACCGTCCAGGATATGCAACGCCTCATCCGCGACCTGGGTTATCAACCCAAACAACGGAATAATTGGTACCAGCTGGTAGAAAACCCGGTTGAACCCCAACCCGCCAGCACGCCCGGCTCCTAAGCCCGCCTGCAGCAACAACCCGCCTCGCCCGGGCCCAGCCCGACGATGCAACCGCCGCGAAGACTCAGATGACAGCCCTAACCCAAAAACTAGTCCTGAATTCGCTCCTCGCCACCTGCCTCCTCCTCGCCACCCAAGGCTGCAAATCGACCCAAGACCCCAAACCCACCCCAGAACCCTCCGCCTCCGCCTCCGCCTCCACCACCACCCCGA
>JBJOII010000212.1:0-5068 GCA_046047235.1 Verrucomicrobiota bacterium
GCCGGACCTGGATCGGGCTCGAGGAGGCGAGCCAGAGGTCGGCGGCGAGGCAGAGGGCGTCGACGATCTCGTCCGGCGCGAGCGCGTGCTCGTCCTGCTGCCCGGCGTAGCCGCTGCCGCCGTAGACTCCGGCGCGTATCCGTCGTTCCTGGGAATCAGGCATATGGCTCTTTTCTCCTCTCAGACAAACAAAAACCCCCGCCTCGGCACCCCATGCAACCGCAGCAATTCCAATAACCTCCCCCACGCCCTTAAACAATGAACGGTCAGCGGGAGATCATACCGCACCGCCACACCCAGCTGCCAAAGAAACACCTCCTCCTGTCCCTCATACGCCAAACCCGGCTTCCACCGGTCCAACCCCACTTCGCCCACTCCGGATGGAACCTCACACCAACACGCCCACAACCTCTCACGCCAATCCGGCGACAACCCGCCCACATGCCACGGATGAACTCCAAACGACGGCACCACCAACCCAACCTCCCGCCTGGCCAACTCCAGCACGCCTCCCCAGTCCTCCTCCCTTGTCCCATTCACCACCATCCGCCCCACCCCCACAACCCTCGCCTCCGATATCAACCGCTCCCGCATGCCCCCAAACCGCTCGTCCTGCAGATGATTGTGAGCATCATACAGCCGCCCCACCCGCTTCACCCCCAACTGGCTCTCGTCTGCAAATCCCACCACAACCTCCTCAATGCGCCTCCAACCAGGTCCGCCCCACCCCCACATCCACCACAATCGGAACATCCAGCGGCAAAGCCGTCCGCATCGCCTCCTCCACCAACCGCTCCACCTCCCCCCGCTCGCTCTTCACCACGTCAAACAACAGCTCGTCATGAACCTGCAAAACCATCTTCGTACGCAGTCCGCACCGCCCCAACTCCCCGGCAATCTTCACCATCGCCAGCTTGATCATGTCTGCCGCCGTACCCTGAATCGGCGCATTAATCGCATTCCGCTCCATAGCCCCGCGAATAGTCGCGTTCCGTGAATCAATCTCCGGCAAATACCGCCTCCGCCCCGTCACGGTCTCCACATAACCCCGCTGCCGACATCCTTCAATGGTCCGGTCCATAAACGCACGAATCCCCGCAAACTGACCAAAGTAATGCTCAATAATCGACGCAGCCTCCTTCCTCGGTATGCCCAGCCGCTGCGCCAACCCGAAAGCCGAAATCCCATACGCAATCCCGTAGTTCACCATCTTCGCCTTCTTGCGCATCTCCGCCGTGACACCCTCCTCAGTCACACCAAAAACGCGCGCCGCAGTCGCCGTATGCACATCAACCCCACGCTCAAAGGCCTCCAACAATCCCGCCTCCCGACTCAACGCCGCAATAATCCGCAGCTCAATCTGCGAGTAGTCTGCCGAAAGCAAAAGATGCTCCTCATCCCTCGGCACAAACGCCCTCCGAATCTCCTGCCCCAACTCGGTACGAATCGGAATGTTCTGCAGGTTCGGATTCTGCGAACTCAACCGCCCCGTCGCCGTCAAAAGCTGCTGGAACGTCGTGTGAATCCGCCCGGTCCTCGAATCAATCGCCGCAGGCAAAGCCTCCGCATACGTCGACCGCAACTTGCTCGCCGTCCGATATTCCAACAGCCGACGCACAATCTCGTGATCCCCCGCCAGCATCAGCAAGGTCTGCTCATCGGTCGCATACTGGCCCGTGCGCGTCTTCTTCGGCTTGCTCAAAAGCTTCATCCGCTCAAACAACACCTCACCCAGCTGCTTCGGCGAATTCACGTTGAATTCCTCACCCGCCAACTCGTGAATCCTGCGCTCCTCAGCTGCCATGCTACCCGCCAACTGCTCGCTAAACTCCCGCAACGCCCCCGCATCCACCCGCACCCCCTCCGCCTCCAACCCCACCAACACAGGAACCAACGGCATCTCCATCTCGCGAAATACCCGCTCCTGCCCCCTGTCCCCCAAGTCGACCTCCAGCAACCCCCGTAACTGCAGCACCAAATCAGCACGCTCCATCGCCCTCTCCCCCACTAACCCGTCCTCCTCCAGCCCCAACCCCAACTCGCCCTGCCCACCCGATGCCACCGCCACCGCCATCGGCGAATACCCCAGTCGCGATTCCGCCATGAACGCCAGCGAATGCCTCAGCTCAGGCGCCACGAGGGCATGCGCCAAACTCACATCAAACAACCGCCCCGCCAACCCAAGCCCCTCCCCCCTCAACATCGCCAAATCCGACTTCAGCTCGTGCCCGCACTTCTCGGTCGCCTCATCCTCCAACAACGGCCGCAACACCTCCCTAAACCTCTCCCGACCCGCCGCCCCGGACGGGAAAGGCACCCACCACGCCTCGCCTGCCCCAGCACTCAACGCCACTCCCGACAACCGGGCCAACCGCGGCACCGCACTCTCCGGCCCCACCGCCACCCCCAACACCCCAACCCCGCGCAACCTCTCCACCAGCTTCCTCAACGCCGACTCACTCTCCACTACCACGTAGTCAACCTTCACATCCCCCCTCGTCCGCAACTCCACGGCAACCTCCGGCACAACAACCCCGCCCACGGCAGAATCACCCCCCCGCTCTTCCACCGGCACCTCCGATGGCCCCGCCTCAGCCACAAAACCCCGCCCCGCCTTAAAGTCCTCACCAAAAAACCGCCGCCCCAGCGAGTTGAATTCAAACTCCACCAGCACACCGCGCAACGCTTCCAAGTCCGGCTCCTTCACCTCCAAATCAGCCCAATCCACTTCCAAAGGCACATCCCGATCAATCGTCGCCAAATGCTTCGATAACACCGCCTGCTCCCGATGCGTCTCCAGATTCTCCCTCACCTTCCCCTTCAATTCCCCCAACCGCCCCAGCAAACCCTCCACACTCCCAAACTGACCAATCAACTTCGCCGCCGTCTTCTCCCCAATCCCCGGCACCCCGGGAATGTTGTCCGACGCATCCCCCATCAATCCCAATAAATCAATCACCTGCTCCGGCCGCTCAATCCCCCAACGACTACACACTTCCTCCGGCCCCATCACCTCAGGCTTCGTCCCCATCCGCCCAGGCCGATATAACCGCGTCCGCTCCGTCACCAATTGCCCGAAATCCTTGTCCGGCGTCACCATCAACGACCGAAAACCCTCACGCTCCGCCCGCAAAACCAAAGTCCCAATCAAGTCATCCGCCTCATACCCGTCCAAACTCAACACTGGCACCCGCAACGCCTCCAACATCCGCCGCACCTGCGGTAACGCATCCACCAAAGCCTCCGGCATCTCCTCCCGCTGCGCCTTATACTCCGGATACTCCTCGTGCCGACGCGTGGGTGCCGCCGTGTCAAACGCCACCGCCAAATGCGTCGCCCCCTGCGAATCCCGCAACTCCAACAAGGTCTGCGTAAACCCATACAAAGCCGATGTGTTCACCCCCCTCGAAGTCACAATCGGCCGCTGAATCAACGCAAAATGCGCCCGATACACCAACGCCATCCCGTCCAGCAAAACCAAATGCCTCTGCATCGCGCCACCCTGACGCCCCATAACTGCCCTGTCACGAATTTGCTGACTTGCGACCAGACCAACCACCAAGGTATCACACCCGCCGTCCATGGACTCCACACCTGCCAATCTAACCGCCCCCGTCACCCTCCCCGACGGCACCACAATCCAGCCCCTCTCCCTCTCCCCCGCCAACGTCAAACGGTTCATCAACGCCGCACACCCCATCTATGCCCGAGACCCGCATTGGATCGCCCCAC
This sequence comes from Verrucomicrobiota bacterium, assembly GCA_046047235.1. Taxonomy (GTDB): domain Bacteria; phylum Verrucomicrobiota; class Verrucomicrobiia; order Limisphaerales; family JAHDYP01; genus JBMTVN01. Next base: position 3,733 of record JBJOII010000212.1, read on the forward strand.
TGACATCCGACCTCGCCAAAGTCTTCTCCCCCGCCAACCCCCTCCTGAAACACGCCGAAATCCAACTCTGGATCGCCTCCCGCAACGGTCAACCCGTAGGCCGAATCGCCGGTATCATCGACCAAAACCACCTCAAATACCAAAGGGACGATTCCGCCTTCTTCGGCTTCTTCGAATGCACCCAAGATGCCGCAGTCTCCAAAGCCCTCTTCCATGCCGTCCGCCAATGGGCCCGCCAAAAAGGAATGAAAAACCTGCTCGGCCCCATGAACCCCACCACCAACGACGAATGCGGCCTCCTCATCCATGGATTCGATTCCTCCCCCGTGTTCATGATGCCCTATAACCCCGAATACTATATCCAACTCCTCGAAAACGAAGGCCTCTCCAAAGCCAAAGACCTCCTCGCCTTCTATATCGACCTCGCGAAATGCCCCATGAACCGACTCGGCCGCATCGCCGATAAAGTCCGCCAACGCAACCCCTCCCTCTCCTTCCGCCGCGTCCGACGTAAAAAACTCCAGGAAGACCTCGATAAGGTGAAGGATATCTATAACTCCGCCTGGGCAGAAAACTGGGGCTTCACCCCCATGACCGACGCCGAAGTTGATTTCCTCGCCGCCCGCCTCCTTCCCCTCGTCCACGAAGGCCTCATCTGGCTCGCCGAAGAAGGAGACGAACCCATCGGCTTCCTCCTCGCCATGCAGGACTTCAACGTCGCCCTCAAACCCCTCAAAGGCAGCCTCCTCTCCCCCGGCCTGCTCAAGGCCCTGCCCTACTTCCTGCACTGGAAAAACCCCGACATGTGCCGCGTCATCACGCTCGGCGTCAAATCCTCCCATCGCGGCCGCGGCCTCGAGTCCGTCATGCTCTACGAAGGTCTCCAAGTCGGCTACCAGCTCGGACTAAAAGCCGCCGAAGCCTCCTGGATCCTCGAAGATAATGTCCCCATGCGCCGCGTCCTCGAAGTCTTCGGAGCCGAAGCCTACAAAACCTACCGCATCTACCAATCCCCCCTCTAACAGGTTGCTGAAAAGGTCTGAGGTTGGGTGCAACCCCTTTCGAGGAGCTACGCCTACAGGGCCGATGCGAGGAAAACACAGGCCGCAACCGGAGTTTCTAACCGTCATCCTCCTCGAACAGCGGGTTCCTGCTGATCATCCGCTTCAAGGAATCATGACGCGGGTAGATCAGGTGCTGGGCTGGCTTTCTGGACCATTCAATGAGTTGTAGCCCCAAGGAGGACGCCCCTCGATTCCACCGGACCAGCTTCTCAAGAGCCGGATCCTGATGCCTCTGTATTCGGTTCGCAGTGAGCGTTTGTTCTGTGAGCAAC
>JBJOII010000213.1:0-4843 GCA_046047235.1 Verrucomicrobiota bacterium
CCCTCTGCCCTCTGCCCTCTGCCCTCTGCCCTCTGCCCTCTGCCCTCTGCCCTCTGCCCTCTGCCCTCTGCCCTCTGCCCTCTGCCCTCTGCCCTCTGCGATCAGCTGGATTAACCCTTTCCGCTTGCCGCTTACACCACCTTTTCCCATCCTCCTCGCCACATGGACGGCCCCTCCTCCACCACCGCCCTCTCCAAACCAGACGTCGCGCTGGAAATGACCCTCCGCCCAGCCCTGTTCAGCGACTTCAGCGGCCAGGCCAAAGCCAAGGAACGTCTCGAAATCGCCGTCCAAGCCGCCAAACAACGCGGCGACTGCCTCGATCACCTCCTCCTCAGCGGCCCACCCGGACTCGGCAAAACCACCCTAGCCAATATCCTCGCCAAAGCCATGGGCAGCTCGCTCAAAGCAACCAGCGGACCCACCATCGAAAAAGCCGCCGACCTCGCCGGCCTACTCACCAACCTCGAAGAAGGTGACGTCCTCTTCATCGACGAAATCCATCGCCTCCAAAAAACCATCGAGGAATACCTCTACCCCGCCATGGAGGACTTCAAACTCGATATCATCATCGACCAAGGACCCAACGCCCGCAGTGTCCGGCTCAACCTCCCTCGCTTTACCCTCATCGGCGCCACCACCCGCAGCGGACTCCTCACCGCACCCCTCCTTACCCGCTTCGGCATCCGCGAACGCCTGGACTACTACCACGCCGAACAACTCACCCAAATCGTCCAACGCTCCGCCCGCCTCCTCAGTATCGAACTCGATCACGACGGCGCCCGCGAAATCGCACGCCGCAGCCGCGGCACACCGCGTATCGCCAATAACCTGCTCCGACGTGTCCGCGATTACGCCCAAGTCAGAGCCGATGGCAAGGTCAACCAGTCCATCGCCAACAAAGCCCTCGCAATGCTGGAGATCGATGAGGACGGCCTCGACGAAATGGACCAACGGATCCTCGAAACACTCATGGTGAAATTCGGTGGAGGCCCAGTGGGAATCCATTCACTCGCCGTCGCCGTAGGCGAAGAAGCCGATACACTCGAAGAAGTCTACGAGCCTTACCTCATCATGGAAGGCTACCTCAAACGCACCCCCCAAGGCCGGGTCGCCACTGAACTGGGCGCGCGCAAAGCAGGCGTCAAACCCGAGCCAGGACACCAAGCCGGCCTCCTCTAGCCCCACAGCACAACCAGCCTACTCTTCCCCACCCCCCATAAACGAGGGGGCCGCCACAAACCACACCAGCGCCCCCGCCAGCATCAATCCCTTCATCATCCCGTCCCCCAGCATCCCCGCCATAAAAAGTAACGGCGGAACAACTGTCAGGACCAACCCCAACGGACCCAAAATCATCGTCATCGATTTCATCGCATCCTCCTCACCAAAAACTCACACCCCTGCCCGCACTCGCCCCTGCAACAGCCGACTCAATACCACAAACAAAACACCCGTCAGCAAATACGCCGGCAAAGTCAGGAACGACGGAAATACACCCCGCACCAAATAAAAATACGCCCCGATCCCAATCGGAATCAGCCAGGCCAGCAAGGCCGCAACGTTAAACGCCTTGCCCGTCGATGCAGCCCACAACGGAATCAACCCCAGCCGCTTCGACAAATAGAAATCCACCAGAATAATCGCCCCCACCGGCGCCAACACCGTCCCGTATATCCCCACAAAATCCAGCAGCTTCATCGCAAACGCAGGGAACAACCCGGCCACGGTGCATAACACCCCCGCCACCACCGTCCCCGTCGAGCGTGCCATCCGCGGAAACAACGACTGAAATGCCAAACCCGCCCGGTAAATCGTCGGATTCGCCGTCGTCCAGCCGGCAATAACCACACATAACAAACCCGCCCAGCCCGTCGCAGCATACACCATCGGCCCCGGCGCACTGCTCGCCCCCGCCCCCTCCTGCTGCAACGCCAACGCAAATAACAACGACGCCGATACCCACGCCACATAATGCCCCAGATACATCCCCGCCGCCGAAGCCCACCCATAAGACGCCTTCCGCGCAAACCGGAAGATCGATAGGTCCGACATCCCTATGTGCATCGCCGCATTGCAAAACCACGAGAAAAACACCACACCCCAAAAACTAATCTTCGGTTGTCCCTCCGCCGGAATCCCCGTCCAGATCTTCGAAAGCTCCAACGACTCCAGCTTCGGCAACGTCACCAAACCACAGGCGAGAAAAACCAGAAACATCCACGGCGCCGCCAAATGCCCCACCCGCGCCACCAAACCATACCCCCTCACCGCCACAAAGGTCATCACTCCCCCTATCAAAACCACCGCCACACACCACGGAACACCCGTCGGCATCGTGTCCGCAAAGGTCGGCATCTTGAAACTCTCAAACGGAACACCCACCGCCGTCGCCGATACAGTCACCATCGCCCCCGCCAGAAAACAAAACGCCACCCCGTTCGCCAGGTTATACAACACCACCATCCGCCGACCACAAATCTGCTCCAGATGATAATACAAGGTCAGCCGCATCCGCGTCCCAATTGGCGCCGTCAAAAACCTCCAGCTCAATACCGCCAGCAAATTCCCCAACAACAACCCCACCAGCAAATCAAACGCACTCACCCCCCAAGCCACAAATAACGGCCCAATCGCAAATTCAGTCCCCGCCGTGTGCTCGCCCGCATACATCCCCCAAAATGAACTCGCCCCACGCCGCGCCTTCTCCGGCACAGGCTCGCGCTCAAACTCGTCCCCCTTGTGATGCCGCTTTTCTTCGCTCATAACGCTCTCTCTATCCCGTCCACTCCAAGGCACAGACCTCCCCTCTCAGGGATATAAGCCGCCAGGACGATGCGCCGGAAACTAACGAAAATAAACCGCCCACGACTAGCTTTTAAATCCATGCCCGATCCCGCTCGCACAGCCCAACTCTCCTCCCATACCATCCAGCCCCATGCGCACGCTGCTGTCCTGCATCATCCTGGCCCTCGTCACCTCCTGCGCCACCCCCGCTCACCCAAACCTCCAACGCTTCACCAGCTCACGCACCGAAATGGGCATGGAATTCCGCATCACGCTCTACGCCCCGGATGAACCCACCGCCACCCTCGCCGCCAACGCCGCCTTCAATCGCATCCAACAACTCAACGCCATCTTCAGCGATTACGAGGATGACTCCGAACTCACCACTCTCTCCCGCTCCTCAGGAACCAGCCAACCCCAAAAACTCAGCCCCGAACTCTTCGATATCCTCCAACAAGCCCAACAACTCTCCACCCTCTCCAGCGGCGCCTTCGATGTCACCGTCGGCCCCTATACCAGCCTCTGGCGCCGGGCACGACGACAAAAAGAATTCCCCCGGGAAGACCTCCTCAATATCGCCCGCACACGCGTTGGCTACCAAAAACTCCACCTCAACCCCGCCAACCACACCGCCACGCTCCCAGTCGAACGCATGCGCCTCGACCTCGGCGGCATCGCCAAAGGCTACGCCATGGACGAAGCCATCAAAACTCTCCACAACCTCGGTATCCACTCCGCTCTGGTCTCAGGCGGAGGCGACCTCAAGGCCAGTAACCCCCCGCCAGGTTCAGATGGCTGGCGCGTCGCCCTCACCCCCACCGATAACCCCACCAACGCCCCCTCAGAATTCCTCCTGGTCAAAAATAAAGCGGTCGCCACCTCCGGTGACCTCTTCCAGTTCGTTGAACTGAACGGCCAACGCTACTCCCATATCGTCAACCCTCACACCGGCCTCGGCCTCACTAACCACGCCCTGATCACGGTCGTCGCCAACCGCTCCGTCACCGCCGATAGCCTCTCCACCACCCTCAGTATCCTCCCCCCCAAAGACGGCCTCATGCTCCTCCACCATTACCCCGGTTCCCAAGCCCGTATCGCCTACCTCCACGGCACCAATACCATCATTCTCAACTCCCGGGGCTTTAACCAATTCCTCGCACCCCGCATTCCCAACTAAAAAAATCTCATTTCCTCAGCCAGATTCAGCCAACCGCTGCGTAGTCATAAATAGCGGCGCCCATAACCCGCGCCAACTATGTCGTGCCTATGTTGATCGATTCCACAGCAGGGGTCTTCCACAGTGACCCGGGAAAACTGCAGCGGCTGTTCGCCGTCGCCCTCGAACATCGCCCCCACTTCCACCCGCAGGAATTGGGCACGATCCTCGACCACCAGCTCTCCACCCGCGTCGACTTCGACCTAAGCACGCTCGATCCCGGTAGCCAACGCCTCCTCCAAGCCGCCAGCGCCTGCGGTGAAACCGGAGGAGTCCGAACCTTCCGCGACCTCTTCCTCCATCCATCACCCCCCCTCCACCTCCTCCAACTCACCAAAAGCTTCGCCAAAAACCACCTCCAACACCCCGATAGCCCCCTACCGCCAGAAGTCGCCACCGTCCTCTATTACACCAGTATCGCCACCGCCTGGACCCGCCTCCATCGACGCATCTCCGAATTAACCCCAGCCAACCTCCAACAAGGCCTCCACCAAATCCTCAGCTACAACTGGCTCCACCCGGACCTGCGCCCCATCCTCTCACAAACCGCCCAGTCCTTCTCCTCCTGGCAAACCTCCCTCTAAACCCCACCCCCAACGCATGGACCGTCACGCCAAATTACCCATGCGCCCAACTCCCCGTCACAGCTCCCCACCCCAAGCACCCCAAGCCCCCATATCAAGCTGCGAACACCGCTGGGAAACCCTCCTCCACCACCGGCAAGTCGCCCCACCCCAGAAAGTCGGAACACTCGCCAAACTCGACCGCTTCGAAATCCTCCAACAACTCGGCAGCGGCGGCATGGGAATCGTCTTCCTCGCCCGGGACCCACTCGGCATC
>JBJOII010000214.1:0-4808 GCA_046047235.1 Verrucomicrobiota bacterium
ACGCGTCCTCTACAGCGTCGAACACGACGCCGAACTCAAAGCCATCCTCGACCTCGCCCGCAAAAATAAATGGGAAGAAGCCGGCACCCGCATCGAAACCCTCTCCGAACAAGACCCCGGGGACGAAGCCGTCGAACGCGTCCGCTCCTGGATCACAAAACAACGCGAACTCCGCCAAGCCCAAAACCTCGAAGCCGCCATCCGCGAAATCGACTCCGGTAACTCCGTCTTCAACCCCACCATCCCCGAACTCCTCCTCGAACAAAAAGACCGCGGCCTCCCACCACGTAAAGACGTCCGTAACGCCCTCGACCAAATCGAATCCACCCCCTACGTCCCCCCCTCCTTCGGCCGAACCAATTACATGGAAGGCCCCCTCTTCGACTTCGCCTCCCAACAAGGCCGTATGCAGCAAATCCTCGATAAGGAAATCTCCGTCCAACTCGATAACGCCCCCCTCGAAACCATCATCTTTAACGTCGGCCAATCCCACGGTATCAACTTCGTCGCCGATAAAGGCCTCGAAGCCTTCAAGAAAACCCTCAGCGTGAACCTCGACCGCGTCAGCCTCCGCGAATTCCTCAATTACGTCTCCCGTAACATGGACCTCCAATTCCAAGTCGGCGATGACCTCATCTGGATCGTCGATGCCAAGGATGCCACTAAACTCTACGAAGAAACCCGCTTCTACCGACTCCGTAAAGGCTTCCTCCTCCCAGCCATGTTCGGACCCGAAACCCTCTCAGAAACCCGCCAGCTCGACCCCAAAACCCGCACGGTCGCCGCCATCACCCAACAAATGGAACTCAATACCTTCGTCAATGACGAAGCCCCAGTCATCCCCTCCATCGAATCCGCCATCACTAACTTCTTCACCGGTAAATACTACATCGACTACGAACGCAACCTCATCGTCGCCCGCTCCACCCGCGAACAACTCGAAGTCCTCGAAAAACTCATCACAGAATTCGACCGCGCCGTCCAACAAGTCCTCATCGAAGCCCGCTTCATCACGGTCTCCCAACCCGCCTTCATGCAGCTCGGCGTCATCTGGGAAACCGGACGCCAGTTCGGCGTCGCCCGCGCCCCCCAAGACTTCACCGGCCTCGTCTCCCCCAATAACGTCAGGGGAACAGGACTAGGCATACAGGAAACATTCACCAATATCCTGGGAAGTACCACCCTCAGCGCCACTCTCACCGCCCTCGAACAAAGCGGCGAAAGCCAAACCCTCAGCGCCCCCAGACTCACCGTCCTCAATAACCGCCCCGCCCGAATCAGCGACGGTAAAGTCCAATACTACTACGAGGAATATACGGTCAAAACCACCCTCACAGAACGCAACGCCGCCTCCGCCTTCGTCCCCGCCGGCCGCCCCACCAAACTCCAGGCCGGTGTCGAACTCGATGTCCTCGCCAGTATCAGTAACGACGGCGAAAGTATCGTCCTCGCCCTCAACCCCAAAGTCAGCCAGGACGTCCAACTCGTCACGTTCGCAACCCTCAGCGATACCGACGCCGACGGCAACGTCACCAGTACCTTCGATATCCGCCTCCCCGAATCCCGCACCCAGGAAATCGCCACCCGCGTCATGGTCCGCTCCGGCGAAACCGTCGCCATGGGCGGCGTCCTCGAACGTGAACAATCCACCTTCGTCGAATCCGTCCCCGTCCTCGGCAGTATCCCCATCATCGGACCCCTCTTCCGACGCCGATCCGAAATCGACCGCCCCCGCTACCTCCTCATCTTCGTCACCGCCACCATCCTCAACGAAAAAGGTGAGTTCGTCGTCTACCAGGACAAGGCAGCGACCCCCTAACCACCACCGTGGCCGCTCCCCCAAGCCCATCCCCACTCCGCCTCCTGGCCGGTATCCTGCCGACCCGTAGACTCCTCGCCGTCGACGCCGGCTCGCGCACCGTCAAAATTGTCCTCGTCGAAGAATTCCTCGGCCGTACCCGCATCCTCCAACAAAAACTCCTCGAACCCGCCAGCGAAGACGACGACTCTCGCGAAGATTGCCTCCTCCGCGTCCGCGCCCTCCTCCACCAGGTCGGCGATTGCCCCGTCGCCCTCGCCCTCCCCCACTACCGCGCCCTCTCCCAAGTCCTCGACCTCCCCTCCACCGAACCCGAAGACGTCCAACACGCCATCACCGAGGAATCCAGTAAACTCAGCGGCCTCGGCGAAAGCGCCATCATCCACGACTTCTCCGCCCTCAACCCCTTCTCCCACTACTCCAATCCCTTCTGGGTCACGTTCTGCCAGGAAGGCGAAGTCCAAAACCAAATCGGCCGCTGCGGCCTCGGTGACCTCGACCTCTGCGAAGTCACCACCACCGCCAATGCCCTCGTCGCCGCCTACCAATTCGCCCAACCCGACCTCACCCAACCCACCGCCCTCGTCGATATCGGCGCCATGGGAACGCTCGTCACCCTCCTCCTCGACGGCCAACCCGCCTACGCCGCCTCCTTCGCCATGGGCACAGAACTCTGGGCCGAAATCCTCGCCCACCACGAATCCCTCCCCCTCAATAAAGCCCGCTCCAAACTCACCCAGTCCGGCTTCCTTAACCCCCAACCCAACTCACCCCTCCCCAAAGCCCTCTCCCGCTGGGAAACCGAACTCACCCGCCTCCTCCAGGAATGGATCCTCGAACACCCCAACCTCAAACTCCAAACCTCCTCCTTCACCTGCATCCTCTCCGGCGGCGGTAGCGAACTCCCTAGCCTCCTCGAAAAACTCCAGCCCACCTCCCAGCTTAACTTCGCCCCCTGGCCCCAAAACCCCTCGGAAGATCACGTCAGCCCACGCTTCACAACCGCCCTCGGCGCCGCCCTCCACGCCCTCGGCAAAGCAAACCAACCCGCCTCCCTCCTCCCCCACGAAACCCGACGCTACTGGCGCCAAAGCCACTTCCTCCAACTCCTCCAATCCCTCCTCCTCGCCACACTCTGCCTCCTCGGTATCACTCTCGGTATCGCCACCTGGCACCTCAACCAGCTCGATAAGGAACGCCGCGCCGACCTCCAAACCAGCCGCACCTCCCTCAATACCGCCCGCAATGTCGCCACCCTCCAGGATAACCTCCAAAAAAATTACCAACGCGTCCGCCCCATCCTCGAACGCCAACGCGAAACGCTCGATACGCTCAATACCCTAACCCTCCTCCAACAAGCCCGCTCCAACCAGGCCTTCTGGTACGTCCTCTTCAGCACAAAACGCGATTACTACACCGCTAAACCCCTCCCCTCCACCAACCCACCCCCCTCTCTCACCACCTCCAACTCCATCCCCTACCTGCCCCAACGCCCCGGCTACATCGTCGAAATCTCCATCCCCGAAACCGGTGAAGCCGGCCGCCGCATCGTCAGCCAACTCGCCACTAACCTCCGCTCCAGCCAACAATTCCTCACGGTCGATTCCCTCCCCGATGACCGACGCCGCCCACTCGCCGACCCCCAAATCACCCTCCCCGAAGGTCACTTCGCCCTCGACCTCGAAACCCTGCCCAACCCCTTCACTACCACCGACCCCTCACCACAACGCCGAAACCTCCCTCTTACCGAAAACCTCCCCATACCCACCCCAACCACCACCACACCCGAACCAGCCGCCACCACCACCCCGGAACCAGCCCCCTCCCCAGCCGAAACCCCCACACCAACACCCCCACCCGATACCCCCGATACCAACACTCCCGCACCCGCAACCCCAACCCCCGCCCCCCAATAGCACCCCATGCTCAGCCGACGCCGAAGAGCCCGATCCCAACGTAACCTGCTGCTGCTAACGCTCTGCCTCGCAGCCTACTACCTCGCCGTCTATCGCCCCCTCTCCGCCCGCGTCAATAACCTCCTCCCCCCACTCCAACAAGCCCAGGCCGAACTCGCCGCCATCGACCCCTCCGCCGCCAGAAACCTCAGCCTCCAACTCGACTACGCCCAGGCCGAACTCGAAAAAGCCCAAAACCAAAACCGCCTCATCCAGGAAATCGACCTCACCGCCGGCGCCCGCATCGAACCCGACGCCGTCACCCGCGCCCGTATCGGTGAACCCTTCCAACTCCTCGCCTTCCAAAACGAACGCAAAACCCACCTCGAAGATCTCTCCCAGCTCGCCGCAAAAACCAAAACGTCCCTCGCCCCCGAAGTCGCCGAAGGCTTCCCCGAATACTACGCCGAAATCGCCTACCCCCAACTCCTCTGGCCCCAACTCCAAATGTGCCAGTTCCTCGCCGCCGGCGCCATCCAGTGCGGCGCCTCCGCAATCCACTCGATCCAACTCTACCGCGTCCAATTCCACCCCTCAGCCAGCGACCAACAACAATGGCTCGCCGAACTCTCCGCCAATATCGAACTCTCCGGCCCAGCCCCCAGCCTCGCCAAATACCTCGAACAACTCCCCCTCCGCGCCGGCGAAATCAAAGAACGTAACCTCCCCGAAACCCAACCCTCCAAACCCGTCATCTTCATCCGCGGCCTCGTCATGCGTAAAGAAGGCCGCGAACCCCCGGACCACGCCCGCCTCGAACTCACCGCCAGTTGCTTCATCCGCTTTAACCGCAACTCCGACTAACCCACACCCCCATGCCATCCAGCCTCCAACGCGACTTCACCCTCGTCCTCAGCCTCACCCTCCTCGCCGCCCTCGGCCTCGCCCAAATCCTCCGCGACCTCGTCCCCTCTACCACCACCGCCCATACCTTCAACCCCACCTCCAAAAAATCCCAGCCCGCTCCCCCACTCCAACCCGCCCTCAGCCTCTTCACCACCAACGCCGTCCCCTCCCCCTCCCCACAACCCGAA
>JBJOII010000215.1:0-4719 GCA_046047235.1 Verrucomicrobiota bacterium
GTGTGCAGCCCCCCCTCCAACCCAACGCTCCACTGCTAACTCCCCACTACTAACTGCCTACAGCTAACAGCCAACCAAAACCGTGGTCGGACCACGATGGGCCACGATGGGCACAAACCAACCTTAAAGAATTCCTAAAAGAATCTTCCGGAGTTTCAGTGATTCAGGGCATGCACCTGAGCACCCCTCCGCCTTCTCCGTGCCCTCCTGTTAAACAGCGAATCCATAAAACCCGTTAACCGCCATAACCCCTGCGTCACCCCCCCTCCAGCTCCGCAATGTGCCTTGCGAATCATGCCACCGTCCATGACTCAGCCTTTGCGCAAATACCACCCGATCCTTAGAGTCCCGCCGTGGCCGACCCGATGGATACCAATCCCCGCTCACAGGATCTCCCCCTGAACTTAACGGGCCAGGAGGCATATCGGCTGTTGATCACGATGGATGCCGAGCTGGGCGGCTTCCTGTTCCAATGGACGCTGCCGGGCTCGGACGAAGTTGTGGCCTCAGGGCAACTCATGCCGGGCGAACCCAGCTTCTTCAGCCTGATAGCACTCAGTTGGGACTTCCAGCTGGGCGACAAGTGCGAAGCCGACTCTTGCAGCCCTGCTTCGCAGTCAGTCCGCGCGCTGGTCAGACGCATTCGGCTGCGACTGCCATTGGCAGAGGGTTGCGTCGACCTGGCCTTTCGGCTGGCTACTCCCATGCAAGCTCTGGAGGCCGGCGCCCTCTATGGCGTTCCGCTGCCGAAAGATCAGGACTGGTCCTCCTGGCTGTCGAGACTCCTGCGCGACTTCGTTGGATGCCTCAAAAAACTGCCGCCAGGAACAAAGGCAGACAGCGAGCAAATCGGCCGGGCAGCATTGGAATTCGTCCTCCAAAGTTGCCTCGCACAGGAACCGGTTCCAAGCAGCAGTCCGTCGGCCGCACCAAAGCCCAGACTGCGGGTCCTGGCGACCGTCGACACGAACCGCGGTTTCATTCAACTCCAATGGACGCGAGGCGCCGAGACCGTGGCAACCGGAAAGATCACGTGCACCGGACGGGATGAGCTGCGCTGGGATTTGTCCTCCTCCGGCAACACGGAAACCACTCCCTCGAGACATCATGCCAATTCCATCCGCGCACAGATCGGACACTGGTTCAAACGTCTGCCCGTGGCTGATGAGTATTTCACCGCCCGGATAGTCTCCACGGGAGACCACCGGTCAAAGACCGTGATCCGCGAAGAGCCTCCGTTTTGTCGACAGGACCCGGCCCTGCCTTGGCTCGGAAGAATGGTGCAGGAGATGGCCGGCGCGCTGGGAGCCCAATTCTCCCCGCTAGCCGCCATCCTCAATGGCCCTGCAGGAGTCGACCCGGACCTGGACAAGTACAGGGAACGCATGCTGCGCAAGGAACAGCGCCGAATCGAGGAGGAGGAGCGCCGGCACGAAACTATGCGCCGCCTCGCTGCGGAGCGTGAGCAAAAAGAAGCGGCCAAGCTCGCCCGCCGCATGGCCATCCAGGCTCAACGGGCAAAAGAGTCACACCAGACACCCCAGCCCCAGCCCGCCACACCGATTCTCGAGTGCCCCCCCGTGCCAGAGCACATCGAGATGCCCGAACTCGCCCTCCAGGACACCGCCCTAACCCTCGATAGCCTGAGCGACTACTTCCTGCGTGAACGCGCCGCACAATGGTGGGTGTCCAACCAGTCCGACGACCTGATCTCCCTGCCCTTCTGCCGCATCCAACGCTTCGATTACCAGGTGCGCTCCGCACTCCGCGTGATCGGACCACTTCGCGGGCGGGCCCTGCTCTCCGATGAAGTAGGCCTCGGCAAAACGATTGAAGCAGGCCTCGCCCTCAAGGAGTGGATGACACGTGGCATGGTGCGGAACTTCCTGGTACTGACCGTGCCCTCTCTAGTGGACCAATGGGAGGAGGAATTGGCCGACAAGTTCAACCTCACAACCGCCACCACCAATCACGCCTGCTTCCGCTCCGATGCCGGCATGTTCTGGCGCGAACACCCCGCCATCATCGCAAGCCTGCACACCCTCAAGCAACCCGCTCATCTCGAGGTAGCCAAGACCATCAAATGGGACCTCGTCATCGTCGATGAAGCCCACTACCTGCGAAACCGGGAATCGCAGGCCTGGCAGGCGGTGAATGCCCTGCCCCGACAGTTCCTGCTACTGCTCACGGCAACGCCCGTCCAGAACTCGCTGGACGAACTCTACAACCTGGTCACTCTGCTCCAACCCGGACAGCTGCCTTCCCCCAAAGAATTCCGCACCCGGTTCATGGACCCGAAACGCCCGCGCCAACCCCGTGAGCCGGAAGAGCTTCGCCGGCTCCTGGGCCAGGTCATGATCCGCAACACCCGGGCCAACGCCGGCATCAACCTGCCACCCCGCCGCGCCGAAACAGTGCTCTTCCAACCGAATCCGGACGAAGCCGCCTTCCGCGAAGCATGGGAGGCCGAACTGCGCGTCGAACTGGCGAAACTCCCGCTCAACCAACAGAACCTCTGGGGACGACTGTTGCTGCAGGCGGCAGGCAGTAGTCCCCCCGCATGGGTCGGCGCACTGGAGAAATTCCCCAACCCGGACCGCGCCGCCCAATGGCGTGACCGCGCCCCCCTGCAGGACAGCTGGGAACACAAGATCGACCTGCTGCCGAAACTCGCCCGCAGTGAAGGGGGCGTAGTCCTCTTCACGCAATTCCTCCGCACCCAGCACGCATTGTCCGAGACACTGCAAGCCCGAGGCGTCGATACGTTCGTCATTAACGGCAGCACCCCGGCAACCGAGCGACAACCCATCACCGAAGCCTTCCAAAAGCGCGGCGGCGCACTCCTTCTCACCCACAGCGGGACCGAAGGACGCAACCTGCAGTTCTGCCATCACCTGGTCAATTTCGACCTGCCCTGGAACCCCATGGAAATCGAACAGCGCATCGGCCGCCTGCACCGCCTCGGCCAAAAACACCCGGTGCGCATCTATAACCTCGTCCAAAGCGGCAGCCTCCAGGAACACCTGCTCAATCTGCTCCAGGAAAAACTCAACCTCTTCGAACTGGTCGTCGGAGAAACAGGCCTCATCCTCGGTGAACGGTTCGCCGGTGACGAGTTTGCCGATGAAATCCTGCGCCGCTGGCGCGAGTCCGAAGGACGCCTGGGCGAGGCCATGGAACGCCTCGGCAATGAACTCACCACTGCACGGGATCATTACCGCGAAGTCCGTCAACTGGACGAAACCTTGTTCGCCCAGGATTACGAATCGATATGAAACTCGAACGCCTCCCGCATGAGCCCGCTGCGCTGGTGGATTTTTACCAGGAATCTCTGGAGACGCTCGGCGCCCTTTGCGAACGCACCTGGTTCGACAAGATCCAAGTGGTGGCCGAAGGCCCAGCGGCCCGCCTGTGGGGCCCGGAAGACTCCCTGCGCGAGATCGAACTGCATTTCCCCAAACCCGATGCCGCGGGCCCACGCGATGCCCAGCATGAGGTGTTTCCCGGTTGTCCGCTCACTTTCCGCCTTACGGAAACCCTGCGTCCACAACCGCTCCCCCTCGAACGAATCCTCATCAGCGGTGATGCCCAACCACATCCCCCAGTCACCGCGGTCGCCGAAAAGCTCTGGCACGCCCAACACCCCGGAACAACCCGATGGCAACTGCAAACGCCATTCGTCACGGCCCACCACTTCTCGCTGCTTGCCCTGGTTCGAGTCGAAATCCAGTCCATCGACCAGCATTGGTCACTCCATAGACTGGCGATCTCCCTGCCAGATGGCGCGATCGATGATGACCTGGCCGCATCGTTCGCGTTCTCCCGGGCTGCCAGGCCGGATTCTACCATCACATGGCCAACCCTAAGCAACGCCCGCCTGCGTGAGTTGCTGGCTGCCTCTCTCCAGCAGGAAATGGCCGGGGAACTCAAGGCCATTCGAGCGCGACAGGAAAAGCATCTCCGACGCGAACTGCAGCGTGTGCAGGATTACTTCGAAGGCTACGAACTCGAACTCAAGGAACGTGTGCGCCGGAGCCATAACGAAAACACCAAACTCAAGGCCGACGAACGCCTCGCCGCCGCAAGAGCCGAGCACGACCGTCGTCGGACCGACCAGGTGCAGCGCCACGAGATCCGCGTACTGCCGCACTGGGACGCCCTGCTGCTCCTGGCTGAACCAGCCTGGAGCACCACCATCACAACCACATCCCGCGGCACCACCCATACTCAGCCCGCACTCTTCATCCCCCGCTCACGACGCTGGATTCAACACCCCGCCTCTTGCCCCTGACCCTGCCGGAGTTTCCGAGTTTCGGAACACGCACCAGATTACCCCTCAGCGCTTGCCGCTTCCCGCTTTGCGCTTACCCCCAAGCCCATCGAAATCGAAATCGGGATCGCTATCGGTATCGAGCGCGCCTCCAGTCCGTGTAGCCAGAAGCCCGTAGAGAGAAAACCGTGGCTCCGCCCTTCCGCCTTCGTCCCCGCCCGTGCGGCGGGACTATGGCGGACAGGCAGCCCTCTGCGCTCTGCGCTTCCCGCTTCCCGCTTTGCCCTCTAATGTCGTGGTCGGACCACGGCAACCTTCTCCACACCAGTCAGATACATCCATTCGAGGCTCTAAAAACGCCTTATGGAGCGCTTTTCGGGGCTGTTTTGAGCCTCATAGCGCCCCCAACGCAATGCCGGCAACCCGAGGAACCTATGGCGTCGTTTTTT
>JBJOII010000216.1:0-8237 GCA_046047235.1 Verrucomicrobiota bacterium
TCAACCAAAGGAGGAGGTGTCTCTGACATATATGCTCTCTTCAAGGAACCACCGGTGAACCCACCGGAACAACCCACCTATACAGGGTGCTCTCCTGGACCCGTGACGACTTGAACCGCCGCAACGAAGCCACCGCCCCGTAATCCTTCACCCACACCAAAACCACCACGCGATCAGCCCCCAGCCCCTCACTCAAATCCACACCAGATGGAGCAATAAACTGACGCTGACCACCCTGGTTCACCGCTTGCGCCAAACCCAAAAACGAAGTCACCAGAAGATTCTGCAAATCCATGTCCAGCCACTGCTGCGACGTCGAACCAAAAGCCTGCTGCCGCAGGTTCACCCGCGACTGGAACTGCTGCGCCTCAGCAAAGACCATCTCGGTCATCGGCAGCCCTGAACCGCGACGAACCGTCCCGCTCATCACGCCCCCGGCCTCCACCCCGTCAAATAAGGTGTACCGATCCCCCTGCACCACCGCCACCCCCTCCAAACGCTGCGCCAAATTATTCGTCACCATCACGCTCAACTCACCACGCTCCGGGATAACCGAAACCCCCAACGGCACCTCCCCCAACTGCGACCATTCCCATACCATCAACTGACTCGTCCACACCGGCACATAAACCTCCGCATCAAAACCCGTGTCGCGACGATTCAACACCAACTCAGCCGAACTGCGCCCACCCCCATACGAACCCGTATACTCACCCCGCAACGTCGAGTCCGCCAAATCGCTCGCCAGCGCATACCGATCATTCACCGGACTATACAACGATGCATACGTCCTCCCCCTCATCCCCATCCCCTCCACCCGATCCACCACATCCACCACATGCAGCTCGTTCCACTCGGTCTCACCCGCCCGCAGCCGATACCCGATGTAGTAAATCAGCAACGAAAACAACACCACGTACGCCGGAAAGGTCAGCCACGTCAGCATCTGCCGGTTCAATCGCTTCAATACCATCTGGTCCACCGGACCAATCACCAGCAGATAAACCACCAGCAAAAGCAGCAGCCACTTCACCGGCAACTTCTGCACCTGACGACTGTCAATCATCAACCCATACACCCCATCCACACTCTCACCCCCATAGGTGTAAAACTGCCCAGCATCAAACCAGCTCCACGGCAAATCCAACAACCTCACCCAAAACCAGTCCCGCTGCTTCCACCCACGAAACGGCTCCCTCTCCGGACTAAACAACAACACCGTCAAATAACCCCGCCCACGAAGTGCCTCAAAAATCCACGGCCTCCCATCCACCTCCAACACAGTTCGCGCCCCATCCCGCAACCGCGCACCCACCACCAGAAAATCTGACTCGTCCACCGTCAGGTCCGGCTCCAACCGCACAAACGGGTTCACCGACGAACGCCTGCCCGATATCCCCGCCCCCCCCGCAGTATACCGATACTTCTCCACACCCTGCGAATTCACTCCACCCGAGGGCACAAAACGTCGCCCGTCCCCTTCCGATAACAATGAAACCGGCGCCTCCGACATCAACCACCGCTGCAAAGCCCCCTTCGCCCGCACCGGCACCGCCTCCCCCAACTGAGCCGGAACCAACCGACGCAACCACGGCGTCGCATTCACGTCCGCCGCCTGCTCCACCACCATCACCAAATGCCCGCCACCCTCCACCCAGGCCAACAACGCATCCACCTGCGGCTGCCCCATCTCCAATGCCCGCTCACTACTCAGATACACCGCGTCCATCCCCTCATACCCCACAACCTGATCCGGCAACATCTCCACCTGCATCCTCGCCGCCACCGGCTGCAAATCCCGCCGGTTACCATCATTCCCCAACTCCGGAAACCGCGGCGCAGCCGCATAGGTCCTCGCCACTGTCCCCATCAGAAATCCCTCCCAAAGGACCACCCGCGGCCGTAACCCCTCGTACTTCGCCCTCTCCCTGCCCCGCGAATCCAAAAGCCTCACATCCCACACCCCAGCCCGCCCCGCCGAAAACACCGGAATCGAAAAGCGCTTCCGCGTCCCACTCGGCAACTCCAGCTCCACACGCCGAATATCCTCGCCACCACCAGACCGGCTCCTCACCTCCACCACCGCATCAAATCCCGCCCCGTCATTGTAAACCTCACAACCCATGGAAAACCATCCCGCCTCCCTCACCTGACCGTCATACCCCGTCGGCTGACTCCCATACCCCAGAAAAACATCAAACTGAAGCTCCGCCTCCAAACGGAACACCCCCAGCCCGCACACCAGCCAGAAAACCAATACCCAGCCCACGCTCCAAAGTGATTTTCTGCCAGACCACAATATGGGTGTGCATCGCGCGTTCATGAAGCCTTGTTAACCGCAAGGCTATAGTCGTATCCCCCCACCGAGGCAACGCCGTTCTGCCAATTCCATCCCCACTCCCCTCCCCGCATTACAAATCCCACCCGGCTTTGCACTTCTACTCACCCCACTCCCGTGCTACCTCGTATCCCATAGTCCAGCTCACCCAATTGCATCACCAGACCCAACCAAAACCCTGACACCCTCTACCCACCATGCTGATCACACCCATCATCCTACTCCTCATCCTGGCCGGCATCGTCGTGGTCGCCGCCATCATCGTCGTCTCCATCTATAACCGCCTCGTCGGCCTCCGGAACCGATTCAAAAACGCCTACGCCCAAATCGACGTCCAACTCAAACGCCGCTACGACCTCATCCCCAACCTCGTCGAAACCGCCAAAGGTTACCTGCAACACGAACGCCAAACGCTCGAAGCCGTCATCAACGCCCGTAACCAGGCTTCCCAAGCCCGGGAATCCGCCGCATCCAACCCCGGCAACCCTTCCGCAGTCCAAACCCTCGTTGGCGCCGAAAGCGCTCTCACCGGTGCACTCGGAAAATTCTTCGCCCTTGCCGAAGCCTACCCCGATCTCAAAGCCAACCAAACCATGGCCAGCCTCATGGAAGAACTCACCTCCACGGAAAACCGCGTCTCCTTCGCCCGCCAAGCCTACAACGACTCGGTCATGTCCTATAACACCGCCCGCGAAGTCTTCCCCTCCAATATCATCGCCGGCATGTTCAGCTTCACCGCCGCCGAATCGTTCACAGTCGAAAACCCCAGCGAACGCACCGCCCCCAAAGTCTCCTTCTCCTAAAAGATCGCCGGGCCAGACACAGCAACGGTCCCCATGGACTTCTTCGCCCGACAAGACAAAGCCCGCCACCTCACCGGCAGGCTCCTCGTGGCCTTCTCGCTCGCAGTCCTCCTCACGGTCACCGCCGTCTACCTGCTCGTCGTCCTGATCTTCCTCCGCCCCCCCAACCCCCAACACGCCACCCTCGCTAACTGGCTCTGGCAACCCCAGGCCCTCGCCATCGTCTGCGCATCCACCCTCGGAGTCATCGGCATCGGCAGCCTCTACCGCATCATTGAACTCGCCTCCGGTGGCCGCGTCGTCGCCCAGTCCCTCGGCGGTGTCCGCCTCCCCGCCCAACCACGCAATGAATCCGAAAAACGCCTCCGCAATGTCGTCGAGGAAATGGCCATAGCCGCCGGCGTCACCATCCCCGAAATCTACGTGCTCCCCGATGAACAGGCCATCAACGCCTTCGCCGCCGGCTATACGCCCGACGATGCCGTCATCGGCGTCACCCAAGGCTGCCTGCAACAACTCTCCCGCGATGAACTCCAAGGCGTCATCGCCCACGAATTCAGCCATATCCTCAACGGAGACATGCGCCTCAATATCCGCCTCATGGGCGTCCTCTTCGGCCTGCTCTGCCTCGCCATGATCGGCCGTGTCCTCCTCCGAACCCGCGGCCGCAAAAACCCCCTCCCCCTCCTCGGCCTCGGCCTCATCGCCATCGGTGGTATCGGCGTTCTCGCCGGTCGCCTCATCCAAAGCGCCGTCTCCCGACAACGGGAGTTCCTCGCCGACGCCGCCGCCGTCCAATTCACCCGCAACCCGGACGGACTCGCCGGCGCCCTCAAGAAAATCGGCGGACTCCTCGCCGGCTCCAAACTCCACTCCGCCCGCGCCCCCGAAGCCAGTCACCTCTTCTTTGCCAGTAGCCTCACCTCCAGCTGGTCCAACCTCTTCGCTACACACCCGCCCCTAACCGACCGCATCCGTGCCATCGACCCCTCCTTCGAAGGCCGCTTGACCCCCACTCTGCCCCCACCGCCCTCACCCGAAACCACCCCCATCTCCCAACTCTCGCCCCACCACCCCCATACCCCTCCACCCCTCACCGCAGAATCCTGGATCAGCTCCGCCGGCCAGCTCGACCCCCAACTCCTCCAACGCGCCGCGGCCTGGCGCAATGCCCTCCCCCCAACAATCCAACAGGTCCTCCACACCCCACAGGGCGCCACCCAGACAATGTTCGCCCTCCTCCTCTCCCAGGATATCAACACGCTCCCCGCCCAAATCGAAACCATCACCACCAACTACGGCCCCGACTTCACCCAAACCACCCAGACCCTCGCCCCACACCTCGCCTCCCTCCCCCAAGGCGCCAAACTCCCCCTCACAGACCTCTGCCTCCCCGCCCTCCGTGAACTGTCCCCCAACGATCAATCCTCTTTCCTAAATACCACCCGCGCGCTGATCGAAGCCGACCAGGAAATCAACCTCCTCGAGTTCGCCATCCAGAAAAGCCTCCAGCGTCACCTCCAGCCCCCCCACACCCCCCCCCCCCCCCCCCCCCCACCCCCCCCCGGCTCTACCGTTCGTCGCCGGGTCCCTTCCCCCCCGCCGCCCATCCATCCGCCACCACTCCCTGAAACCCGTCGCCCACGCCTGCGAAATCGTCCTCTCCGTCCTCTCTCACCTCACCTCCCCCCATCCCCAAACAGCCCAACAAGCCTTCGCAGCCGGATCCGCCTCCATCAACCTTCCCCCAAATTCCCTGCGCTGGCGGCCCCAGGATAGCTGCGGCCTCGCCGAACTGGAACACGCCATCCAATCTCTCCAGGAAGTCGCCCCCCTCCACCAGCGCAACCTCCTCTACGCCTCCGCTAAAGTCATCATGGCCGACCGCAAAATCACCCCCGAAGAAATGGAACTCCTCCGCGCCCTCGCCGATAGCCTCCATTGCCCCATACCCCCCATCCTCCCCTCAAACCCCACCCCTTAATCATTAATAACCCCTATCCAGCATCCCATCTCCCATCTGCGATCTCCCCCTTGCGCAAAGCGCCATCCCCCCAGCTACCAGCTTCCAGCTTCTAGCTCCTAATTACCCCCCCAACAGCAAGGATGGCTTGTTGCGATCCGAACCCGGCGAATACCGCGGGAACGCCTTCAGCTGAAATGTAAAGGCCACGGTAAAATCCAGCTCGTCCGACCGGTTGTCCCGCACCCGAAAGGTCAACGCCCCGGTCCAACTCCGGAAATCCCGATACACAGTGTAATACTGCTCCTCCAGGGTCGAATCGCTCATCTCGTAATGATGCGACATCCGCAAACCCCAGTTCTCGTTCAACCGGTAATACAAGGTGCTCAGTAACAAATCATGCCCCTGCGTAAACCCCAACTGCGGCTCCTCCCGTAAATACCGATGCCCAAACTGCCAGCTCCAAATGTCGTTGGGCGATAACGTCACGGTGTGGTTCGAAATCCGAATCCGCGGATCCTCCACATCCACCCGCAGCTGCGATGTCAACGTCACCCACGACCACGGCTTCAAATCCATGTCCGAAAAGAAATCCGAAAAACGCCCCTCCCCCTCAGGCTTCTCCAGATTCCAGTCCCCATACAAATCCCAGTCCACCACGTCCTCAACCTGCCCCCCACGCTTGGTCTGTATCCGATTCCGCAAACCTAACCGCGTCGCCTGTCGCGACGTAATCGAATCCACCGAGTTGTAGTCCGGAAACCAGTGCGGCAATAACTCCAAACTCGGCCACTCCGGATCAAATTGCGGCAACTCCGCCACCGGCGTCGAAGGATCCGGCACATACGTGTAGTTCAACGCCGGCTGCATAATGTGCCGAATACCGTCCAACTCAAAAAACCGGTTCGATACCCCCGACCATAACCGCGAAACCTTGAACGACATCTCCGCCCCCGCATTCACCACCCAGCGGTCCGCCGCCTCCAACTCCATCCCCACACTGTCCGTCTCACCATACCCCGTATACCTAGCCCCAGCCCTCGGCGTAATGTTCAACCACCCGAAATACGTCAGCGGCATCAACAACTGATGAAAGGTGTCCGCCCGCCACGCAGAAAAATCATCCGCCACAACCTCCACCGGAAACCGCCGCTCAAAATACCCCACCGAAGACTCACCCTCGTAAAAAAATGGCGTCGGCCCCAGCTGCGTCCGATACGACGTCAGCTTCAAGTCCGGCAACCGCTCCGTCGTCCCATACCAGTCGTTCAAACGCTTCTGCGTCATCAGGTTCAAATCCAAATTCAACCACGACCGATCCAACTCCAAAAAGGTCGCCGGCTGCTGGTTCTCCCGATACTCCGTCTCAAAAAAATCCCGACGCAAATACGCATCACTGTCAGCCCGCACCGCCGCCCGAATCGTAAAGTTCGTCAACGGCTCTGACAAATGCGTGAACGCAATCCGATACCGGTCCGAATCCAACGGAACCAACTGCCCAAACTCACCCTCCGTGTCGTCCGACCCAATGTCGTGAAGATAATACCCCTTGAAATCCGTCTGCCCCAACCGCCGCCCCCCGTCATAACTCAAATCTAATCCCCCCCCAAAACCACGCTTCACCCGGTAATCCACATGCACCAAACCACCCAGCTTCTCCTCCCAATACCACTCATAACTCCCCAGCAAATACGGTCCGAACAATGAACGATACCCCGGTAACACCGATACCCGGTTCACCCGCTCCCCCAACGCCCGACGCATATACGGGAAATAAAACACCGGCACCTTCCCCAAATACACCACCGCATCCCGCGCCTCAAAATACCGCCCCGGCGCAATCGTCAACCGCCGCGCCTTCACCCGATACCCCGGCTCCGCAACATCATCCGAAGTCATATACGCCCCCTCCGCGATATAGACCTCGTTCGTTAAATCCAAATCCAAACCCCGCCCCGCCGCATACAAAGGCCACCGCCCCGTCCGAAAATCCGCCGTCCTGATCCTCCGATCCAAAAAGTTATACTGCAGCCTCGACCCCCGCCATACCTGGTTGTCCTGACTCAAGATCACCCGCCCCTCCACCAACACATCCCCCGTCCGCTCATCAAATTGCCCCCTGTCCGCCGTCAGTGTCGCCCCCTCCACCCGCACCACAAAGGTGTTGGTCACCACACCCAATCCCGTCTCGTAATTGTATAAAATATCCCCGGGCGCCAACGCCTCAATCTCCACCACCCGCCCCCCCTCATCCTCCCCCCCATATACCCCGACCAGACCCAAACCCGGGCCCAGCAATATAATCATGATGATTCGACGCCACCTCATGAAGCGCCAAAGGCTAAACAAACCCCCACCCCCATGACCAGCGCCGTTTTGAACCTAAACCACACCAACCGAAGAGAATGGCCCATGACCTGCTCCCCATATCCAGCAGCTAAAGAACACGCCCAAAGAAACCGATACTTAAACCATAGGTGCCTATATGAGCCTCCAAACCATCACCAATTCTGGACACTCCAAACCCCACAAAGGCTCCGGCTATTACCTCATGGAACTCCGCCAACACGTCTCCGAGGAAAACCGGAACCGCAGGGAAAAACTCCTCATCAACGATTGGGCCGCCCCCAAAATCAATTTCCTCCCCATCCTCCAACGCCGACCCGGCTTCGGCCCCGAATAAACCTACTCCACAAACTCCACCTCATACCCCATCCACCCCAGCATCCCCCGCAACTGGCTGCGCGCATTCTCACCCGCCTCCTCCATAATACCCGCATACCTCGCCGCACGCTCCATCTCCTCCACCGCCAACACCCTCGCCCGCTGCTCCAAATCCTTGTCAAACATCCGCAACATCCCCGTCGTACGCTCCACCACCCTCGTCTCCCCCTCGTCCAGATAAACCTCCGTCACCCTCGCCTCCGGTAACTTCAACTTCACTCGCTTCCCCTCCACCTCCAACGCCTCCACCCCCAGCCCCCCCAAATCCAACCCCGCCTTCACCACCCCGTGCGCCACCAGTAACACCCGGTTGTCCCCGTACCACTTCACATCCTCCACCACGACCACCTTCTCCATCACATACTTCACGGTCACATACTCCGACAACGCCTGAACCCGCTCCAGGATC
>JBJOII010000217.1:0-4585 GCA_046047235.1 Verrucomicrobiota bacterium
CCTCCTACCCCTCCACCCCCTCGCCGAACCGCCCCGCCAACCCAACATCATCCTCGTCTTCATCGATGACCTCGGCTGGGGCGACTTCTCCTGCTTCGGCAACCGGGACGCCCAAACACCCCACATCGACCAACTCGCCCGTGAAGGCATCCGCTTCCACCAGTTCTACGTCAACTCCCCCATCTGCTCCCCTTCCCGCGTCGCCATCACCACCGGACAATACCCGCCACGCTGGGATATCACCTCCTACCTCGCCCACCGAAAAGACAACCACGACCGCGGCATTGCCAACTGGCTCGACCCCCAAGCCCCCACTCTCCCGCGTCTCCTCCACCAGGCCGGCTACACCACCGGCCACTTCGGAAAATGGCACATGGGCGGACAACGCGACGTCAACGACGCCCCCCCCATCTCCTCCTACGGCTTCGATGAATCCCTCACCAACTTCGAAGGCATGGGCGCCAAACTCCTGCCCCTAACGCTCAAACCTGGCCAAACGGAACCCGACCGCATCTGGGCCGATGCCGAACGCCTCGGCCAACCCGTCACCTGGATGCTCCGCTCCGACATCACCGCAGGCTTCGTCGATGCCGCCATCCGCTTCATCAACCAAGCCTCCACCAAAAGCCAACCCTTCTACGTCAATGTCTGGCCCGACGATGTCCACAGCCCCTTCTGGCCACCCGTTGAAACCTGGGGCGATGGCGCCAAGCGCACCCGTTACCTCGCAGTCCTCGAAAACATGGACCGCCAACTCGGAAAGCTCTTCGATCACATCCGAAACTCCCCCACGCTGCGCAATAACACGCTCATCCTCCTCTGCTCCGATAACGGACCCGAACAAGGCGCCGGCCAGGCCGCCCACCTGCGCGGCTTCAAAACCCAACTCTACGAAGGCGGCATCCGCTCCCCCCTCATCACCTGGGGCCCCGGCCTCATCGCCAAAAACAACGAAAACACCATCAACACCAACTCCGTCTTCGCCGCCATCGACCTCGCACCTTCCCTCCTCGCCCTCACCCATACACCCTACCCGGACAACACCCGCTTCGACGGCTCCCCCATGCCCCAAGTCCTCCTCGGCCAAAGCTCCGCTTCCCACCCCCAACCCCTCTACTTCCGACGCCCCCCCGATCGCAACTCCTTCTACGGTGACGCCGACCTCCCCGACCTCGCCATCCGTAACGGGCCATGGAAACTCCTCTGTGAATACGACGGATCCCAACCCGAACTCTATCACCTCCTCAACGACCCCTCCGAAACCAGCAACCTCGCCAGCCAACACCCCGACCTCGTCGCCCAACTCACCCTCTCCCTCACCAACTGGAACCTCTCCCTCCCCCAAGACAACGGCGCCACCTACATCCAGAAATAATCTCTCGCGTCACCATCAGACCCCGGCAATCCCAACACCCGCTAAGCCCCCGCCCGAAACCGCTGCAAACACCGCACCAAATACGGCAGCAATTGCTTCTTCCGCGAAACCACGTCCCGCAATAAATATACCCCCGGCTCCTCCCGCGGATAATCAATCCGATCCATAAATCCGCCATCCCCAGCCACCAATAAAAGAGAATCCTGACTCACCACATCCGTCACCAGTAACGCACTGAAGAAATACCCGTGCGAATCGCAATACTGCTGCAACGCCTCCTGTAACTTCCCCTTCCGCTCCCAAAATTGGTCAAACCCAACCTCCTCAATCTGCGCCACACTAAATGTCGCACTCCCCTCCTTATACTCCTTGCAGTCCGCCACAATCGCCTGCGCCGCCGTCCGCGATATCAATAATGACCCAGACGCAAACATCTTGTCCTTAAACTCCTTCGCATTCACCCCCGACAAAGCCTCCAGCTTCGCCAAAACCTCCACATCCCGCTCGGTCGTCGTCGGCGACGTCAAATTCAACGTGTCCGCCACCATCCCCGCCAATAACAAACCCGCCACACTCTTCGGCATCTCCACACCCCCACGGAAAAAACACTCCGCCACTAAGGTGCTCGTCGACCCCACGGGCTCGTTCCGAAATAAAATCGGCTGCGCCGTCCGCATCGCCCCAATCCGGTGATGATCCAAGACCTCCACAATCTCCACCTTGTCCGCCCCAGGAACCGCCTGCCCAATCTCATTGTGATCCACCAAAATCAAACGCCGATCCACCGGCTTCAAAAAATCCGACTTCGAGACAATCCCCACCGTCAACCCATCCTCGTCCACCACCGGAAATAACGACTGCGACGCCCCCGCCGCCAAACCCCGCGCCTCCTCCAAATGCGCATCATGCCGCAACGAAACAAATTCCTCGTCCAAGACATGCCGCACCTGCACCGCCGCCCGGCACAACGACGCCGTCGTCGCCGTGTCATGCGGACAAGATATCAAACTCACCTTAGCCCGCTCCGCCGCCTGGATCGTCTTCCGTTCCACCGCCAACCCACCCGTCACAATCACCACCCGCACCCCCTCCCGAATCGCCAGGTTCTGAATGTCCCACCGATCCCCCACCACCACCGCCAAACGCTCGTGCGGATACCGGTCCAACCGCGATGAAAAACTCTCCACCTCCATCGCCCCAATCATCAAAATCAAATCCTCCTCCCGCTCCGCCTCGTGCCCCACTAACAACTCCCCCCCCAACGTCCCCGCCAAATTCGACAACGTCGACAAAACCCGCCGCGTGTAAATCAAACGGTCCGGCGAAGGAAACAAAAACTTCGTCACTTTGAACAACGAAACCAAACCCACACACCGCCGATCCTCCCCCAATACCGGCAGTATCCGGATGTTCTTCGAATCCATCATCCCCAAAGCATCCGCCAACGTAGACTCCGGCTTCGCACAAATCACCCCCTCCTGCATCACATCACTCACCTTCGGCGACACGTCCGTCACAAACCGCGGCGCCTGTACCCCAAATTGCTGCAGCACAAAACTAATCCGGTCATTCAGTTCCCCACAACGCGCCGCCTCCGCCTCCGGCATCCCCGTCCGACGCTTAAACTCCGCATACCCCAACGCCGACACAATCGCGTCGATGTCCGGATTCCGATGGCCGATAACTAATACCTCGCTCATGTACAACTCGCGCGAGGTTAATCATCCCCACCCCAAGCGCAAGACCTCCATGCTTAAACACACCAAACCCCTCCCTCCCTTCCCGCATCGCGCCCCATACAAGGCAAACTCCCCCACCTCGAAATCGAAATCGGTATCGAAACCCTCACCCCACCTCGAAAAGGTAGCCGCGCACTCCTGCGTGCCCAAGGCTCATTACCCCACACCTCCACCGGTCACGCAGACACATACCCCCCCACCACCAAACGCCTCTCCTCTCCCGCGCAACGCGCCTACCCCCTAACTACCAGCTACCAACTCCTAGCTTCCGGACCAAAGACCCCAGCTCCCTTCACCTTCTTTTAAGGTAACCTCTGCTATCACCAGCGCGTCCTTTGAAACATGCAAAATAGCAACACCATGAAAAATCCCAGCCTCCTCCTCTCCCTCACCCTCACCGCAGCCTGCCTGCTCCCCACAACCCTCACGCTCGCCCAACAACCCCCGCGCGGCGAAGGCCCTCCCCCCAGGTTCGAAGGCGAACGCGGTGAACGCGAAGGCCGCGGCGAACGCGGCGGACGCGACTTCTTCCGCCTCTCCCCCATCAATGCCGCTCTCGACGCCAACCAGGACGGCACAATCGATGAAGTCGAAATCACCAACGCCTCCAAAGCCCTCAAAACGCTCGATAAAAATGGCGACGGAAAACTCACCCCCGATGAACTCCGCCCCGAAATGCCCCCTCGCGGACGAGAAGGCGCCGCCCCCGGCAGCAACCCCGAAGTGCTCGTCAACCGCCTCATGCAGGCCGACGCCAACGGCGATGGCAAACTCTCACAAGCCGAACTCCCCGAGCGAATGCAGGCCCTGATGCAACGCCTCGATAAAGATAACGACGGATTCCTCACCCGCGAAGAACTGGCCGCACTGGCCGCCGCCAATAACGCCCCCGCCGGCGCACCCCAACGCGGCGAACGCCCCGGCGAAGGACGTCGCCCACGCTAAACTCCAACCCCCACGGCTCACAACTCAGGGACAGGGGCCAACCCCCTGTCCCTTTCACACCCCACACCCCGAAACAACCCCCAAGACCCATGAAGTACCTGTTCCTCTCCCTGCCTCTCCTCGCCGCCACTCTCACCCCCCTGACCGCCGCCACACCCACCGCCTTCCAGTTCCATTACGACAACATCCTCGGCTCTTCCCTCGACCTCAAAATCATCACCGAATCTGAATCAACCGCCAACGCCGCCGCCCAAGCCGCGCTCGACGAAATCGATCGCGTCTCAAAAATCATCAGCTCGTACGACCCCAATAGCACCTACTCCCACTGGTTCGAAACCACCAACCAACCCACCCGAATCCCCCGGGAACTCACCGACCTCCTCAAACTCTACGATACCTGGCACGAAACAAGCCGCGGCGCCCTCTGCGCCGGAACCCAGTCGCTCTACCAACTCTGGCAGGCAGCCGAAAAAAACCAGCAACTCCCCTCCCCAACCGACCTCGCCCAAGCCATCGCCACCACCCA
>JBJOII010000218.1:0-4481 GCA_046047235.1 Verrucomicrobiota bacterium
CGCGGGAGCGAGTCGTTTGTGGATGGCAGCGGTCGGCTTGGTAGAGTAGCGGGATGGAAATCTGTTCTCCCTGGCCGCGGTGGCTGCGGTGTGTCGTGTCGGTCGCGATCGTCGTCTATCTGCTCGCGGTCGTGCTGCCTCCGTTGGCGGGGCCGCCTCCGGCGAGCCTGCTTGCCAACCGCATGATCCAGCCCTTTCGACCGCTGATCGGGGCGCTGGCGTTGGGGCATGGCTACCGCTTCTTCGCCCCCAATCCCGGCCCCGGTCATTCCTTTCGCTGGACGGTCGACATGCCCGACGGCGGGCGGAGGTCGGGGGGGACGGGGGCGATACCGACTTGGCCGCCGCGGGTTCCGTTGTCGGTGAAGAGACTATTGGGTGGGACTTGGAGGCTGACTCCGGTGAGTTCGGGGTGTTGGGTGAGGACTGTGTTGGGGAATTCGACCGTGGTGGTTTCCGTGGCACTGACGGTTTGGAGGGTGCCGGCCTGGACCAGGGGCAGGTAGATTTCCTGTCCGCCGGTCATGTTATTGGTGGCGCCGGTGATTCCGATGAAGGTTTTGCCGACGACGGGGTAGTAGTTGCCATCGGGCCAGCTGCTGCCGGGGGCGAGTCGGCCATCGATGTGGACGAAGAAGCGGCCGGTGGGTGCGGGGTCGATGCGGAAGTAGCCTTGGGCGTCGGTGGTGGTCCAGGTGGATTCTTCGGCGCCGTCGACCGTGAGGATCACACCTTCGAGGGGGCGGTCTTCGAAGCCGCCTGGGGTAGGGATGGGGTCGGAGGCGAGGACGCGGCCGATGACCACTGTGCCGGGGACGACGAAGTGGCTCATGGTATCGAAGGTGATGGTGCGGGTGCCGCCGGGCAGGCCATCGCCATTGGCATCCAGAGCGAGGCCTTGTTCATCGAGGAGGTTATCGCCGTGGAAATCGACCTGGACGCGGGCGGAGGAAGGGAGCGGTTCGAGGTAGAAGAGCGTGATGCGTTTGCGGTCGGCGGAGATGTGGGTGCGGGAGAGTATGGGCTGGTTACCGAGTCGGGCAAGGAGGTCGTTGGTTGTGACTGTGGTGGTTTCGGCAAGGGGTGCGGAGAGTTGGATGATCGTTTCGCGGGTGACAGAGACGCCGGCTTCGCCATTGGCGGGTGAGATGGATGCGAGGCGGGTGGGGACGGGGCTGGTGGAGCGGAGGCGGTAGAATTCGGTATCGGAGCCGGGGCTGAGCTGGAGCTGGTTTTGGCCGACGGTGGTGGTGGGTGTGAGGCCGGTCGCCTGCCAGGTGCCGCCGGGGGAGAGGTCGGAGATACGGTCCACGGCGTAGGCTGTGCCGTGGTCGGGCCAGCTGAGTTGGACCTGTCCGTTGGGGGTGCGGGTGATGGTGAGTTCGGGGGATTGGGGGAGGGCGGTGTAGGTCAGGGAAAGGCTGACCAAGATGGCGAGGGCGAGACGGTGTAAGGCTGGAGAAGCTGGTTGAAGTGTCATAAGCGCCAAGTATTAAGTCGGTAATTATCTCTACTACGAAAGCCGGAGTGTCGAGCCTGAAAGCGCGGTGCCGCTGGGACGTAGAACGTGCCAAGTGCGGCACCGACTACGGTCCTGCGGCCTGCGGCACTGTGGTCGGCTTGTCGTGAGGCAAGCCTGTGGTCTGATTCGATCCCGATGGATTTCGCTGTGCGAAATCCAGTGGCTGCGCTTTCGCGCAGCTTGGGGGTTCTGAAGCACTGGGCGTTGAGCGCTGAAGGGTGGTGCGAGGTGGGTGCAATGGATTGGGTGCGGCAGGTCTCGCCCGATTGACTTACGGCGTATCAGGGATACCCCTCCGCCGGCTCTGTTACAGTTGTGTTAAAGCGTGTGAATTAGCTGGATTAGACGGATGTCCACTTGTGAGGGTTTGGCATGTCGTATTCGTTCAGCCGGTTGCAGGAATGGGCAGAGGGTGAGCCTATCGGGGATTCTGGGCTGGTTGCGTGTTGTGTATCGGGTCGGTTGGATAGTGTGAGTTCGGATGATGCGGAGAAGCGTCTGCTGGAGCTGTTGGAGGCGGGGGTGCGGGGGTATGTTGTGGATTTGTCGGCCTTGGATTTTCTTGCGAGCGCGGGTTTACGGGTGTTGCTGGTTTTGGCTCGTCGTCTGAGTGCGGGGAGTGGGGTTGTGGTTTTGGTAGCGCCGAAGCCGGAGGTTCTTCAGGTATTGGAGCTTTCGGGAATGGTTGGGGTATTGAAGGTTTGCCCTGATCGGGCTGCTGCGCGGGCTTTATTGGGTTAGCCATGCAGTCGACCGGGGGCAGCATTGCATTGTTTTTGACGGGATTGTTCTTTTTCTCGCTGGGTTTGGAGTGGGTCACGGGGGCTTTCAAGGGGATGGCCTCGAAGACGATGCGGGAGCGGATGCGGTTTCTGGCGGGGAGTCCGGTTCGGGCATCGGCTTTGGGGTTTGCGTTTGGAGGGTTGACACAGAGCGCGGTGGCGGTGGCGATGACCTTTGCTGGAGCTGTATCGGGTGGTGTTTTGTCATTGCGATGCGCGATGGCGGCAGTGGCTTGGGCGAACGTGGGGACAGTCATTTTGGTTTTGTTTGCTTCTTTTGACCTGAACGCGGCGACGCTTTGGCTGATTGGCATTGCAGGTTTGCTTTGGAAGCAGAAGCGATTGGATCGCTTTCAGTGGGCATTCAGCCTGTTGGTGGGGGTTGGGATGGTTTTATTCGGGTTATCCCGGGTGCGTGAGGCCACCGATCCGGAAAGTGCGGCGCAGTGGATTGGAGGGGTGGCAGGTTTACTGAGGGATTATCCGGCTATGGCGTTGGTCATCGGGGCGTTGCTGAGATCACTCATGCAGAGCACTGGTGGTAGCACGATTGTTTTGATTACGCTGAGTTCGAAGGGGTTGATTGGTTTGGAGGTCGTGATGATCGCGTTGGCCGGGATAGGCATAGGCGCCGGCGTTTCGATTTTGGTGTTGTGCCGCGGCATGCGGGGTGATGCGTTGCGGCTGGTCTTTGTGCAGGCACTGTTGAACCTGCTGGGTGGTTTGCTGATGTTTGTTTGGTTTGTGGCCGGAAATCGCTTGGGCGTTCCGACTGTCTTGGATCTGTTGTCGGGTTTGCATCTCGATCTGCCACGCTTGATGGCGGGGGCATTCGTCTTTCAGATGCTCATGTGTCCAGCGCTGTATCTCCCTTTCTCTGGAGCGCTTTTAAGACTGGCGCAACGGTTGGTGCCCGATGTCCAGGAGGACAACTATGCGCGTCCGGCTTTTCTGTCGGCGCTGGGGAGTCGCCAAGCTGACTTGGCTCTGGGTGAGGCACGGCAGGAACAGCTTCGGCTGCTCAAAGCCCTTCCCTTGTTGCTGCAGACCATCCGGCTGGATGGGGCCGGGGGAGAGTCCCTGAATCCGAAGTCGCTGGCTGAATCGCTCCTCAGGCTGAACGGTGAAATTGTTGACCACGTGACGCAGGCAATGGACCGGACTGAGGACGCCGACTTGAAGCATCAGCAGGTGGAGTTATTGCATCGCCAGCGTCTGGTGAGGGAGTTGTTGTCCAACCTCCGAAAGCTGGTGGCCAGCGGGGGGGATCTGCCCCAAGGGAGCGAGTCCCGGGCATTTGTGGGACGGTTGGCTGAGAGTATGGACCTGCTCCTGCATGCGCTGCTGACGTTTCTCAAGCAGGGCGATGAGTTGGATGCACAGATGCTGGATAACCTGACGCAAGATCGAGGGGCCCAAATGGAACGCCTGCGAATCGATGTGGCTCAGGGCAACTTCGGCACTGCAGATCAGCGGTCGACTGTGCTTTACCTGTCCAGTCTTTACGAACGAACAGTCTATCTGATTCGACGGTTTGTGAGGGCCTGACGTGAGCGCGAAGCGCAAAGCGGGAAGCGCCAAGCGGGGAGGGCGTAGCGGGAAGGGCATAGCGGTAAGAGGGAAGCGCAAAGCGGGAAGCGCTGAGGGCTGAGGGCTGAGGGCTGAGGGCGGGCCGCAGGGAGAGAGAAGAGTGGAGAGAGGAGAGGGTGGCAAAGCGGTAAGTGGTAAGCGGGAAGCGTGGTGCAAGGGATGGCGTAGCCCTGGCTTCCAGCTCCTGCGCGTGAGCGACACACTTTTTTCTCTCTCCGCTCTCCTGGTTTCTCGCGACGAAGTCGCGTTCGATCCCGATTTCGATTTCGAAGGGTGGTGCGAGGTTGCTGCAAGGATTGGGTGTGGCTTGTCCCGCCCAGCGGGCGTGACCTACCTGCATCTATCCCACTCAGGTAGAGGCACACTCCCGTGTGCCTGCAACACCATGCACCCACTCCATGCTTCCGCGGTCACGCGGCGGCGTAGAACGCCGTAAACAGCGGGTCCCTACCTGCAATGAACTGGTGCAATGATTTGGCGGACGCGGGGCAGAGACCGTCTCAAAACGCTCCGGGCTGACTTGGATGCGGCGGGTTTTGGCGGGTTTATTTTTGTGGGCGGATGTTTTGGGGCAGAGGGCACCCGGG
>JBJOII010000219.1:0-4461 GCA_046047235.1 Verrucomicrobiota bacterium
GTGGGCCAATAATCGGTACGCGTTGGAGCGGTTACGGACTGAATGGTAGCGGGATGGAGCGGGTTATCCGAACCGGCGTTTGAGGCGGTAGTTGTCGTATGCGGCGCGTTCGGTGGTGGACATCTTGGCGAAGTCGGGGGCGCCGTCGGGAAGGGTGGGCCAGGTTTGGCTGGTGGCCTGGGTTTGATCGGAGGCGGGTTTGGGTGCTTCGCCGGGTTTGGTGGCGAGCGGATTATTTTGGATGGGGACGGAGGAGCGGGCGGCGGAGCTATCGTAGCTCATGGCCTGGTCGGTGAGTTCGAGGTCTTTTTCAAGCGGCAGTTTGGGGGTGATGTTCTTGGCTTGGAGGATGCCGTGGTAAGCGCGGACGGCTTCTTCGGGGTTGAGGTTGCCGTTGGTGATTTGCCGGAGCATCTCGATGAAGCCGAGCTGGTGTTCTGCGTTATTGATTTTTCGTCCGTAGAGGGCGACCCGGGCGCCGTATTTCTGGGCGTCGTGGATGAGTTTGAAAGCGTCGTAGGTAGTTCCTGCGGAGCCACCGAGGATACCGACGACGAGGTTGGGGTCGTATTGGACGAGTTCTTCCATGGCCTTGGGGCCGTGGTAGACGATTTTGAGAAAGAGAGGGCGTCCGGCGTCGGTGACACCGGCGAGCGTGCGGAGGATTTGGTCGTTGATGTATTCGCCGAGTTTTTCCGGGGCGATCCGGGCATTGACGTTGGGGTCAAAGACTTCGAGGAAGTAGCGGAATTGCTTACGTTCGGCTTCTTCGCGGAAGGCCTTGAACCAGTGGAGTGTTTCGCGGTCCTGTTCGAGTTCGTTGACGAAGGTGACCGAGTAGAGGCCGAGGTTGGCGCCGGGGAAATCGGTGGTGGTGCGGTCGCACTCGATTTGGCCGCACTGGATGTGGTCGATGGTGGCGGAGCGGAAGGGTTGGGCGGGTTCGTGGGTGTAGCAGCCGTGGCGGATGGCCCAGACGTCGGTAGTATCGTTGGCGCGTGCTGCGGGGGTGACGGCGGAGTTTTTGAACAGGCCTTCCTTGATGGCGAGCTGTTCATTGACGTAGGCGGACATCAGCATGATGTCGACCAGACCCTGCTGAGTGACTTCGCGGATGATGTCGAGAAACTCGGGGAGGTTCCGGTAGCCGAATTCGTCGCGGCTCCAGATCTCCGGGGAGAAGCGTGCGGGCCGGTCGCCGGGGTTGGCGAGGTAGGAGCGGGGTCCGGTGGCGCGGACGCCGAAGGCCATATCCGCATCCTTGGCATCCGCGAGGATAAACGCGCGGGAGGAAGGGTTGGCTTTGATTTCGGCGATCTTGGCGTCGAGAGACTTCATCGTGCTCGCTAGCGCTTTTGCAGTTGGGCCATGATTTGGGCGGTGACGGCCTGGACGATGGATTCCGCGTTGGGATCGGCGGGGGTGCTGGTGATTTGGGCGGGGGTGCTGGGCGGGTTTTGGGGTGCGCTGCAGACGACTCCGGGGCGCCATTCATCATTGTCGCAGAGTTCGCATTCCTTGAGTCCGTAGCGGGGATCGACGAAGCCGAGGCTCTGTTTGATGTTGAGGAGGTCCTTGAGGTGGCCCTTGGAGAAAGTATTGAGCGGTTTACCGAGCTGGGCGGCGACCATGAGCGTACGGCAGTAGGCCTCGATGATTTCCATGCGCCAGTAGGCTTCCTCGACGTTGTTATGGCTCCAGGTGACCACACCATGGTTGGCCATGAGGATGGTGTTGTGTTTATCGACGAGGTCGGCGACGAGCTTACCCATTTCGGGTGTGCCGGGTGTGCGGTAGGGGGCGGTAGCGACGGCGCAGAAGACTTCGAACTCGGGGATCATGCAGGTGGGGGGTTCCACACCGGCGACGGCGAAGGCCGTGGCGTAGGGGGGGTGGCAATGGACGGAGGCGACGGCCTTGGGCTGCCGCTGCATGATTTGGAGGTGCATGAGAATTTCACTCGTGCGTTTCTTGGAGCCCAGCAGCTGGTTGCCTTCAAAATCCACGAGGCACATGTGCTGGGGTTTCATGAACCCTTTGCTGACGAGCGTGGGGGTGCAGAGCGCGACGTCGTCACCGACGCGGATGGCGATATTGCCGCCATTGCCATCGACGTAGGCGCGTTGCCAGAGGCGTTGTCCGACTTCGACGATTTGCTTTTTGAGTTCCTCGCAGTAGGGGGATTCGAAGAAGGCTTCGAGGTCGGCGCGGGGGCTTTTGGAGTTGATGGGTTTTGGGGGTGTGGCCTCGGCGGGTTTGGCGGCGGCGACGGGCGTGCTGGGGGCCGGCTGGGCGACAGGCGTGATCCGGCTTGTGCCGTCCTGCCAGTCGCGAATGAGGTCGCGGGCGGAGGGCGTGAGGAGGACATTGTCCGGGATTTGGTTCAGATCCTGGCCTTGGCGGATCATGTCCTCGACGTCGCGTGCGCTGATGATTTGTTTCATGCTGGGTCCTTACTTCTCGAACGGGTTGTAGAAAATATTGTCGATGAGGGCGGCGTTGATGGCATCGATGGGTGTGGGGGACTCGAATGGGGCGGCGGCTTCGCGACCTTCGACGTAGCCGATGGTTTGGCCGACTCCGCCGCCGAGGTTGTCATAGACGACGGGGCTGGGGTCGGAGCTCAGGCCTTCGGGGGTATCGGGGCCTTGCTGGAAGTGGTCGCGGGTGAAGGGGCTGACGATGAGCCAACGAGCGCCCTCGAGAGCGGGGACGGTGCGGCTGAGCGTAACGCGACCGATGACAGCGCCGAGTTTCATACGGGCACTCCGGGTTCTTTTTCGTCGACGATACCGGTGACGATCCAGCGGACGGGGCTAAGGTTATCGCCGACGGCTTTACGTGCGGCGGCACCGTCGGAGGAGATGATAACGCGCTGGTGCATACCTGCGCCGTGGGGGTCGATGGCCACTTGAGGAGCGCCCTGGGGGTCGCCGTCCGCGCTGATGGGCTGGCAGATGAGGAGGCGCCAGCCATCAAAGCTGGTGTGTTTGCGGGTGGCGATCACGGTGCCTTCGACGCGGGCGAGGAACATTAGAAAATGCGCAGTTTATCGACCATGACGCAGCGCCGTACCCGGGTGAAAGTGCGCGGGTTGCAGATACCTTCGCCGGTGGTGGTGGCGATGGAGAAGTTGGAGTAGCCTTCGCCGCCGTTGCCGAGGCCGGCGACGCAGGATCCGTTTTTGACGAAGAGCGTGGTTTCGAGGGCCTTGGCCATGGCGGTCATGTTGGCGACATCGTGGGAATGGATCATGGCCGAGTGTTTGTAGTCGTGCTCGGCTTTCTTCGAGAGGCGGATCCCTTCCTCCACTGACTGCACGCGGACGATGGGGAGGAAGGGCATCATCTGTTCTTCCTCGACGAAGAGGTCATCGGCGGAGGTTTCAGCGAAGAGCAGCTGGGTTCCGTTGGGGACCGAGGTTCCGGCGGCCTGGGCGAGGACATGGGGGTCACGACCGACGAGGTCACGATTGACCACCGGGTGGGGGCAGCCGGCGCCTTGTCCGGGCGGGAAAGTGAAGGCGGCTTTGCGGAGCTGGTCGACCTGGCTGTTGGTGAGGCGGACGGCGCCATGCTTGGCGAGTGCGTTCATGAACGCGTCGCAGTAGCGGTCGAGGACGAAGACTTCCTTTTCGCCGATGCAGAGCAGGTTGTTGTCGTAGGCGGCGCCGAACACCACGCATTTGGCGGCGTTATCGAGGCAGCTGGTGCCATCGACGAGCACGGGCGGGTTACCGGGGCCGGCGCAGATGGCGCGTTTGCCGGATTGCATGGCGGCTTTGACGACGCCGGGGCCACCGGTGACGCAGAGGAGGCGGACGCGGTCGTTTTTGGCGAGGGCGGTAAAGGATTCGAGCGTGGGGGGATCGATGATACAGGCGAGGTTTTCGATACCGAGTTCGCGGTGGATGGCTTCATTGAAGACACGGGCGGCCATGACGGCGCAGCGGTAGGCTGCGGGGTGGGCATTGAAGACGGCGGCATTTCCTGCGGCGGCCATGCTGATGATATTGCAGGCCATCGTAGGGATGGAGTGGGTGGAGGGGGTGACGGCGCCGATGACGCCGAAGGGGGCGTATTCTTCGAGCGTGATGCCGTGGTCACCGCTGAGGCCGTAGGGGTTGAGGAATTCGATCCCGGGGATGCCGCGCTGGCCGAGCAGCTTTTCGATCTTGTGGTCGAGACGGCCGATCTTGGTTTCCTCGAGTTCGATACGGCCCCATTCCTTGGCGTTGGTGAAGCAGAGTTCCTTGACGATCTCGATGACCTTTTTCCGTCCGGCCACGCCACGTTCCGAGAGTTGGAGGTAGGCTTGGTGGGCGGCTTCGCAGGCGTCGTCGGCATTGGAGAACACGCCGAAGTTCCGGGAACCGGTGCGGTTGGAGGTTGAGATGGAAGGAGTGGAGGGGGTTGTGGTGGTGGCTTGGCCGAGGCGGCCGAGGACTTCCTCCACGACGTT
>JBJOII010000220.1:0-4422 GCA_046047235.1 Verrucomicrobiota bacterium
CCCATCCGCCCGCACCACCCCACACCCCAGCCAAACCAACACCCCAATCACCAAAATGCCCCCAGCCCACCCCAACCCCGCCAAAAACAAACCACCCCCATCCGCCCGCACCACCCCACACCCCAGCCAAACCAACACCCCAATCACCAAAATGCCCCCACCCCAACCCAACCCGGGAAAACACAAACCTCCCACAACTCCTGAAATGCGCTTGATCATGCCACAAGAAATACCCGACCCCGCCAAATTGCTAGGGAAAATCCAACCCCGTGAAATTTCACTCGCCCCGCACCACGCCTTTCCCCAACATCCCCCCTGCCATTTCCGGGCAACCACGCAACCCAAGCCGGTGCCCCGCAAATCATGAAAGCCAAAATCACCATCACGCCTAAAAAAGCCGTGGTCGACCCCCAGGGCATCACCGTCAAAAACGCCCTCGCCCATATGGGCTATAACGACGTCGCCGCCGTCCACGTCGGTAAATACATCGAAATCGACCTCGCCGACGGCACCAACCCCGACCAGGCCCGCAAAGCCCTCGACGAAGCCTGCCACCGCTTCCTCAGTAACCCCGTCATCGAGGACTACCACCTCACCATCGAATGAACCCCCACAAGTTCGCCGTCCTCCAGTTCCCCGCATCCAATTGCGACCAGGATGCCGTCCATGCCCTGCGCCAACTCGGCCAATACGCCAAATACGTCTGGCATAAGGAACATAGCCTCGGCGATGTCGACGCCGTCCTCGTCCCCGGCGGCTTCAGCTACGGCGACTACCTCCGCTGCGGCGCCATCGCCCGATTCAGCCCCGTCATGCAGGCCGTCAGCCAGTTCGCCCAAAACGGCGGCCTCGTCCTCGGTATCTGTAACGGCTTCCAAATCCTCTGCGAATCCGGCCTCCTCCCAGGTGCCCTCGTCCGGAACCGCGACCTCACCTTCCGCTGCGAACAAGTCTACCTCAAACCCGCCCACCATAACTCCCCCTTCACCAACCAAACCCCAGCCAACCAACCCATCCGCGTCCCCATCGCCCACGGCGAAGGCTGCTACTTCGCCGATGAACCCACCCTCAAGTCCCTCCAACACAATAACCAAATCCTGTTCCAATACTCCGACGCCACCGGCAACCTCACAGAAGCCGCCAACCCCAACGGCTCCCTCCTCAACATCGCCGGCGTCTGTAACCAAAACGGAAACGTCGGCGGTATGATGCCCCACCCCGAACGCGCCACCGAATCTGTGCTCGGCAGCGCCGACGGCAAAACAATCCTCCAAAGCATGATCAGCGCTCTCCAAAACCGGAAAACCTCCTCCGCCGCCTAACTCCCCCACCCACCCACCTTGCACCACTCCCAAACTCCTAAACCGACCATGAACGCGCCGGAACCCGCCATCACCCCCGAACTCGTCAAGAAACATAACCTCACCCCCGAGGAATACGCCAAAATCGAGGAAATCCTCGGCCGCACCCCCTCCTATACCGAACTCGGTATCTTCTCCGTCATGTGGAGCGAACATTGCTCCTACAAAAATACAAAACCCCTCCTCCGTACCTTCCCCACCTCCTCCCCTAAAGTCCTCGTCGGCGCCGGCGAAGAAAATGCCGGTATCATCGATATCGGCGATAACCTCGCCATCGCCTTCAAAATCGAATCCCATAACCACCCCAGCGCCGTCGAACCCTTCCAAGGCGCCGCCACCGGCGTAGGCGGTATCATCCGCGATATCTTCACCATGGGCGCACGCCCCATCGCCGCCCTCAACTCCCTCCGCTTCGGAAACCTCTCCAACCCCGAAGTCCGACGCCTCTTCCGCGGCGTCGTCGCCGGTATCGCCCACTACGGCAATTGCTTCGGTATCCCCACCGTCGGCGGCGAAGTCTGCTTCGACCCCGCCTACGAAGGCAACCCCCTCGTCAATGCCTTCTGCCTCGGCGTCCTCCGCCATGACCAAATCGCCCGCGGCGCCGCCAAAGGCATCGGTAACCCCGTCTTCTACGTCGGCCCCGCCACCGGACGCGACGGCCTCGCCGGCGCCGCCTTCGCCAGCCAGGACCTCACCGAGGAATCCGCCGAACAACAACGCGGCGCCGTCCAAGTCGGAGATCCCTTCATGGAAAAACTCGTCTGCGAAGCCTGCCTAGAACTCCTCGCCACCGGCGCCGTAGCCGGTATCCAGGATATGGGCGCCGCAGGCCTCACCTGCTCCACCTGCGAAACCGCCGCCCGCGCCTCCACCGGTATCGAAATCGAACTCGATAAAGTCCCCCAACGCGCCCCCAACATGTCCTCCTACGAAATCATGCTCAGTGAATCGCAGGAACGCATGCTCATCATCGTCGAAAAAGGACGCGAAGAAGAAGTCAAACGCATCTTCGATAAATGGGACCTCCCCTGGTCAGAAGTCGGCACGGTCACCGATACCGGCCGCATGGTCGTCCGTCACCACGGCCAAATCGTCGCCGACGTCCCCGCTAAACTCATCGCCAGCGAATCCCCCGTCTACGACCGCGAAGCCCGCGAACCCGCTTACCTCCAAAAAGTCCGCGCCTTCCAACTCTCCCAAATCCCCGAGTCCACGAACCCCATACCCCAACTCGAAACACTCCTCAGCTGGCCCACCATCGCCTCCAAAAATTGGGTCTACCGCCAATACGACTACATGGTCCGCAACGGCACCGCCGTCGCACCCGGCTCCGATGCCGCCGTCCTCCGCATCAAAACCGATAGCCTCCCGGATCAACCCGACTCAGAAAAATCCAGCCCCTCCACCGCCCCCGACAAATTCATCGCCATGGCCGTCGATGGTAACGGCTCCTACGTCTACCTCGACCCCTACGAAGGTGGGAAAATCGCCGTCGCCGAAGCCGCCCGTAACCTCGCCTGCTCCGGTGCCCACCCCCTCGGTACCACCGATAACCTCAACTACGGTAACCCCCATAACCCGGAACTCTTCTGGCAACTCCGCGAATCCGTCCGCGGCCTCAGCGACGGCTGCAAAGCCTTCAATGCCCCCGTCACCGGCGGTAACTGCAGCCTCTACAACCAAAACCCCAACGGCCCCATCGACCCCACCCCCACCATCGCCATGGTCGGCCTCATCGAAAAAGAAGCCGATATCACCACCCAGTGGTTCAAAAATGAAGGCGACACCATCCTCCTCCTCGGCCATATCGTCGATGACTCCGACCCCCTCCAAGGCCTAGGCGGCTCCGCCCACCTCCAAGCCAATCACCAGCTCAAAACCGGCACACCCCCACGCTGTAACCTCGAAACAGAAAAAGCCCTCCATAACGCCCTCCTCGGCTGGATCCGCTCCGGCCTCGTCAACAGTGCCCACGACTGTAGCGACGGCGGCCTCGCCGTCACGCTCGCCGAAAGTTGCATATCCCAACTCGAAGCCCGGAATACCCCCAAACTCACCGGCGCCCAAATCGACCTCAGCCAAATGAAGGACATACGCCTCGACGCACTCCTCTTCGGCGAGTCCCAAGGCCGTATCGTCATCTCCGTCAACCCCACCAACGCCCCCCTCATCCTCGCCCAAGCCAAAACTCTCGAAATCCCCGCCTCCCGTATCGGCACCGTCACCGGTAACTCTACCCTCCAAATCACCGCCGGCGGATCCGACTGGTCCTGGAACCTCGCATCCCTCCACGACCTCTGGTGGAACTCCATCAGCCGCGCCATGGCCTAAACCCTACCCCCTCCCCCCGGGACCCTGCCGGAGTTTCGGAGTTTCTGTGCTTCAGAGCATGAACCTGCGCACGCCTCCGCGTTCTCCATGTCCTCCTGTTAACCCATATCCCATCTACGATCTCACCCCTCGGCCCTTCCTCCTTCGCTCGTTGAGCTTCGAAGGACAGGCAGCCCTCTGCCCTCCGCCCTCCGCCCTCCGCCCTCCGCCCTCCGCCCTCAGCGCTATGCGCTATGCGCTATGCGCTTCGCGTGCCGCGCACGCGGCACACCACTCCCGCGTCCGCTCCTCCACCCACCCCCAGTCACCCCGCGCCAGCCGCTCAGCATGAAATAACGGACTCCCCACCCCAAACCCATCCGCACACCCCGCATACCCCGCCAAACTCCCCAAACTCACCCCACCAGTCGGCATCAACTTGATCTCCGGCCACTCCCCCTTCACCGCACGAAAAAACTCCACCGGCAAATAATCCGCCGGAAATACTTTCACCATCGTCGCCCCCAACCCCCAGGCCCGCACGATCTCCCCGGGCGTATACGCCCCCGGAAAAACCGGAACCCCCAGCTCCACACACCGCCGTATCACCGCCTCCCCCACCACCGGCGTCACAATAAAATTCGCCCCCGCCTCCAAAGCCGCCTCCAACTGCCCCAAGGTCAAAACCGTCCCCGCACCCACATTCATCCGCCCCCCAGCCAACCCCACCGCCCGCCGAATCAAACTC
>JBJOII010000221.1:0-4403 GCA_046047235.1 Verrucomicrobiota bacterium
TACCGCTGAACAAAACCATCCAGATACGCCTGCTGCCCCGAAGTCAAACCGCCCTTGGAACCCTTCTGTATCGCCCGAAAAGGACCATGCTGCACGGAAGCCGCCGACGCCTCCGCCGAAGCCGCAGTCGCTTCAACGGTCTTCACCGGTGCAGACAACGCAGGCGAGGGCACGACCCCAGCCGGAGCCAGCTGCTCCGCCCTCGGCGTGCTCTGCCGTAACAAGGCCAGCTGCATCTGCATGACCTTGGACTGCTCCCGCATCACCCGCTCCAAGACGGTCCCCGTCAGTCCAAGTTCACCCATCCCCGCATCCAATAACCCCGCAGACAAGACGTCCACACTCCCCACCGCCGATCCGTTGCCCCCAACCACTCCCCCTACCACGGGCTCAGCCGCAGCCACGGACACCGCCTCCTCCGGCAACTGCGGCTCCAGATAATCCGCCAACTGAGCCACGCTACCCAAATCCCCCAGCAATTGCCTAAAGGTCACTTTCACCCCAAACCGGCTCTTCACCGCCGTCGCCGCCTGGGTCAAAAACAAGGAATCAAACCCCAAATCAAACCAGCTCTGCCCCACGGCATCCGGCTCAATCACCTGCCCGGCCAAATCCCCTAGCAATGCCCGCAACTGCCCCAACAGCGCATTACGTCGCTCGCTCATAACCACGATTCTCTCTCTCTTACCTGCCGCCCGCAAAATTACGACTCAGCCCCGGTCTCACGACCCGAACCCGACCTGGCCAAAGCACGCAGCTGCTCTTGCATCACTCTCAACTGCTGGAGAACCATCTCCTCCACCCGCTCGCCACGATTACGTATACTGTCGCAGTCAATATTGCCTACGGCAACTGTAGAATCTTCCTTGTTCACACGCCGCGGCTCATACCAACATCGCTGGCGCTCAAAGACATAGCCCGGCAGATGAACCCGCACCGCCCCAGCCCCCGACACCACCGACCACTCCGGCTCCACGCCTGCCACCCATAGCCGACCCAACGCCAACTGCACGGCCTCCACCTCCCCAAACTCCGTCACCGGCGGCATCGACGCCGCCACCGCACACGCCACACCCCCACGCTGCCCGCTCGCCAAGGTCGACAACACCTGCCCCGGCCCCACCTCCAACAACACCACTCCCTCCTCCGCCAGCAACGCCCTCAGGGCATCCGCAAAACGCACAGTACCCAAGACCTGCCGACCCCAATACTCCGCAGCCGACATCCCGCTCTCCCCCGCAAATGCACCCGTCAAGGTCGATACAATCGGCACCTGCGCCGGCTTGAATGCCACGCCCCTCGCCGCCGCCACAACCTGCTCGGCCGCCGACGCCATCATCCCCGAATGAAACGCATGCGAGGTATGCAGCCGTTTGCACGCAACTCCCCTCGCCTCCAAACCTTGCCGATAGGCCTCCACCTTGTCCTCCGGACCCGAAATCACACAGGACTTCGACGCATTCACCACCGCCAGCGACAACCCCTCGCTCAACCCCAACTCCCCCTCAGGCAACCGCACCGACAACATCGCCCCCGGTTCCTGTTCCTGCATCGCCCTGCCCCGAACCACCACCAGCCCCATGGCCTCCTCCAAAGTCATCACCCCCGCCACCACGGCCGCAGCAAATTCACCAATGCTATGCCCCAATACAAACGCCGGCCGCACCCCCCATGACATCCACAACTCCGCCAACGCATATTCAATCGCAAATAACCCCGGCTGCGTATTCCCGGTCTGCATCAACTCCAACGCAGCCTCCTCCCCACCCGCCCCCAACACCAAATCCCGTAACCTCACGCCATGCCCGCGCTCCAACAAACCCAAACACCGGTCCATCGCCTCACGAAACACCGGATACGCCACATACAACTCCCGCCCCATCCCCGGATGCTGCGACCCCTGCCCCGAAAATAAAAACGCCACTCTCGGCTTCGCCTCCATCACCCGACCCGCAACCCCACTCTCCCCCACCCCCCCTCGCAATCGCTCCACGGCCTGCTCGACACTCCCCGCCACCACGGCCCGACGTTGACCAAACCGACGTCGCCCCCGCTGTAAGGTCCACGCCACATCCGCCAGGCGCGGCCCATGCCCTGCACCCAGCTCCCGTTCCAAATGATCCGCCAGGCTCCTCGCCATCCCCTCCACCACGCCCTCCGATCGCGCCGAAAGCAACAACACCTGCGCCCCGCCATCATCCCCCCCCTCTCGCGATGCCACGGGCGATTCTTCCAACACCACATGCGCATTGGTCCCGCCCACCCCAAAGGAACTCACGCCCGCCCGCCTCGGCGTCTCTCCCCGCTCCCAATCCCGCACGCTGTCCACGACATAAAACGGACTGTTCGCAAAATCGATCTTCGGATTCGGCGACTTAAAATGCAGCGTCGCCGGCAACCGCCCATACCGCAACGCCAACGCAGTCTTGATCAAACCCGTCACCCCCGCCGCCACTTCCAAATGCCCGAAATTACTCTTCAGGGTCCCCAACCCACAAAAGCCCTTCCGCTCACTCGAAGCCCGAAACGCCTGCGTCAAGGCGGCCACCTCGATCGGATCCCCCAACGGCGTCGCCGTCCCATGGGCCTCCACATAACTGATGCTGTCGGCCGTCACCCCCGCCAACGCATGAGCCAAGGCAATCACCTCCGCCTGACCCTCCACGCTCGGCGCCAAAAAACTCATCTTCGCACCCCCGTCGTTGTTCAAAGCCGCACCCCGGATCATCGCATAAATCGGATCCCCATCCTCCACGGCCT
Source organism: Verrucomicrobiota bacterium (assembly GCA_046047235.1). Taxonomy (GTDB): domain Bacteria; phylum Verrucomicrobiota; class Verrucomicrobiia; order Limisphaerales; family JAHDYP01; genus JBMTVN01. The sequence continues at coordinate 2,761 of JBJOII010000221.1, forward strand.
CCGCCAAGCGCTTCAGCAAAACCACCCCACACCCCGACCCAAACACAGTCCCCGTTGCCTCCGCATCAAACGGCCGACAATGCCCGTCCGCACTCGGTATCGCCCCCTCCTGATACACATGCCCCCGTTCCTGCGGAAAACTCACCGATACCCCACCCGCCAACGCCAGGTCACATTGATAAGCCAGCAAACCCGCCACCGCCTGCCCCACCGCCACCAATGAACTCGAACACGCGGTCTGCACAGTCATCGCCGGCCCCCGCAAATTCAATTTGTGCGCCACCCGCGTCGCCAGATAATCCTTATCATTCCCCACCAGCACGTTATACGCATCCGCCTGAAACACCTGCGCAAATGCCTCCCCCGCCCCCTCAGCCCCAAAGACCTGCCGCAATAAATACGTGTTAAAACTGCACCCCGCATACACCCCCACCGCACCCATCACCTCCGCCGGATCCAACCCCGCATCCTCAAAAGCCTGCCAGCAAACCTCCAAAAATATCCGCTGCTGCGGATCCGTCACCTCCGCATCCCGCACCGTCATCCCAAAAAAGCCCGGATCAAAAAACTCCACGCCATCCAATACGCTCCGCGCCCGCACAAACGCCGGATCCTTCAACGCCTCCGGCAACACCCCGGCCGCCAAAAGCTCCTCATCAGAAAAAAACCGGACGCTCTCACGCCCGGCTACCAAATTCGACCATAGCTCCCGAATAGACTCCGCATCCGGAAACCGACCCGCCATCCCAATAATGGCTACGCCCTCCATCATGTCCTCTCGCTCACTCATGCTCTCATCCAAATCGAAATCGAAATCGCTATCGGTATCGAACCACCCCATGCGCTCAGCCCTCAGCCCTCAGCCCTCAGCCCTCCGCGCTCTGCGCTTCCCGCCTACCCGCCCCCCCATCCAAATCGAAATCGCTATCGAAAACAAAACCACCACCCCGCCCTCGCACAACATTCTCGCTCAGGTAGGGACGACCTGCGTGTCGTCCGCGGCTAGAGAGGAGACAACCCACTAAACCCCGGTTCATGTAAGGAACAGCTCAGTCAGTCCTGCTCCCATCCCTGCCCGCATACCCAGCTCCTAACTCCTGCCACGCAGCGGCCCGCTCAGCGCTTTGCGCTCAGCCCCCTTCCCCCAACCCCTTGCCGTGCCCACCTCAATCGCGCCATCAATCCCACGGTCACCAACAACAATCACTTCTCACACCTGCGCATTGCTATCCCTTAGGACCCTCCACTCGTCGCAGCCAAATTTCTCTCCAATATGCGACTTCACCACGAGGGCACCCACCGAACGCAACCCCGGAACACACACAATCAACCCCCTCAAGAGTCACCGTGTTTTTCATAGCAAGCATTTTGCCGTGCCCCTCCAGGATGATCTGATCAACTCGCGAGCGTACCCGATAACGCTTTCCGCAGAAACGATAGAGAACGTCAGAAAAACGAAGCCCCCTATTGCAACCCTTCTCATCGAGTGTTGCTAAAATCTCTGTTTTGGGTCTGACTTCTATCCACTCACCTGGTTGCAAATTCAGCGACCCTGAGGGTGTTCTCCGGAGGTTTCCTCGCGGGGCGTAGCCAGGAAACTTCCGCAAGCATTTCTGCACTAACGGCAATACCATCAAAAAGGC
>JBJOII010000222.1:0-5600 GCA_046047235.1 Verrucomicrobiota bacterium
CATCCTCCTCCACCAACCAAACCTCAAGACCCGTGTTCGCCCTCCACCAAAACCCCAAAACTCGACCAAACTGCCCCAAAAAAGAAAGGGTCTCCGCGCCAAGCGCGGAGACCCACATGCAATACTGCTCTGCTCAAACTTATTGACCGCGGCGGCGCCACGCTCCCAAACCCAGCAGCCCCAAGCCCAAGAGCGCTACGGTGGACCCTCCATCCGGAACCCCAGTCGCAGGAGGCGTGGGAGGAGGTGTGGAAGCCGTTCCCAAGGTAAAGGTGCCTTCGCCAAATTGAGTGGGACTGCCTGCGACCCCATCGTTGTAACCGATCTTCAAAAACAGGGTCTTTGAATCAGTCTCGCTCAACACAAACTGCCCCAGCAAGACGGCATCAAGAGGGTTCGGCCCCACACCAACCCGCCCTTGAAGATTCGGTGGATTCTGATTGAACCAAACCACCGTCCCCCCAACAGCTGTATCCGGAATGCCAGCCTGGTTGAAACCGGCAGCACCCCAACCCGGATCGGCAGCAGTGGAATTCCCGGATGCGAAACCCGTGCCTCCTCCAATAGCTACCCAAGAGTCCATGGCCCCGGGCACGAGCACAAACTGCGGATTCCAAGTGCCCGCAACATTGCTGGAAACACCGCCATTGAGGGCATCGGCGTGGTAAAACCCATCCATCACGCCGCTGCCATCCGTGTTGTGTAACTCAAAAGCGTTGAGCACCGTGTCCGTGGCACCATCGAACTTCGCAAATACCTGATAAGCAGTCAGTCCACCGAGGTTCTGAACGGTTTGGACCTCATAATCCAAAAAGGACGCCTGAACCTCTAAGTGCGTCGCCGCGGCAGCTACCAGCCCCAGCCCCAGCAACGACCAACTCCTGACTCTTTGACCGTAATATTTCATAACTTAATTAAGTCTTCCTGTTTTGTGCGTTAAGCTCAGAGGGCGTGAATTAGCAGATCAAATGCCATATCTTCATGCGACTACACGCACATTGTAAATTGTTGTCAGGAAACATGTTAGAAGACTACTACAGGAATCTTACGCAAAAAAAACCGTAAACTTTTGCATACGACGCCAGGACTATTTTTTCCACAAGCGCCACATCATCAAGAACTTGTGGATGTGTAAAGTTTACCGACGTTCTTTTACATTTCACACCACAGGAAACCTCCTTCATCCGGCATTTCCAGCAGATGCCCACAACTACCCACCCACCGATCTGGATGTCCAAACCTCCGTCCACCACCAAAGCCAACTACCCCACCTCATAAACCTCAAGACCCGTGTTCCAACCCACCCCCGGCGAAAGCGCTAGCCAGCCTGTCCGCCGTAGCTCTCGGAGCGAAGGAGGAAAGTCGGGAGTCAGGAGTCAGGAGTCAGGAGTCAGGAGTCAGGAGTCAGGAGTCAGGAGTCAGGAGTCAGGAGTCAGGAGTCAACCCATACCACCAGCCCCGTAATCAACCCCGCCACCACGTCATCCGCCACTACACCCCAGCCACCCGGCAACTTCTGGCACACCCCTATCGGCCATGGCTTCAAGGCATCCAAAATCCTGAACACCACAAACCCCACCAGCACCCACCACCATCCTCCCCCGGCAAGGAAGGTTCCCACCCCCGGCAATACTCCCCCCTCACCGCTCCGGACCCAAACCCATCCCGCATAACACCAGGGCACCGCCACAATCTCATCAAACACCACCGACGACGGATCATGCTCCCCCATCGCCCGCTCCGCATACCCACACAACGGCACCGCCACCACCACCAGCAGCACAGCTCCCAGGAAATACCACAGAAGATGACCCGACATCAGCAACCCGGCCGTCACGGCTATCCCGGGCAAAGTCCCCCATGTCCCCGGCGCCACCGGCATCCGTCCACTCCCAAACCCTTGAGCCACCCACACCAGCCAACCGCCACTGGATTTCGCGCCCCCCATCAAACGTCCTTCAAATACAACTCACTGTTGTTCCGCAAATAGATGTAGCCCGACAACCCCGTGAAGAACACCGCCACCCATTGCGACACTTCCGCCACGATCTCAACCCACGGAATCCACAGCACCGGCCACGCAAAAAACGACTGCAACACCCCGCCCCATTGCGTGTAACTCACCAGCACCAGGGTCGCAACTATCGCCACAATCTGCGAAACGGTCTTGTGCTTACCAAAACCCTCCGCCGCCAGCACAATGTTCTGCGCCGCCGCCAACAAGCGTAACCCCGTGATCGCCAGCTCCCGCCCCACAATAATCACCACCATCCACGCCGGCATCAAATCCCGACCCACAAACGCAATGAACGCCGAACACGTCAGGATCTTGTCCACCAAAGGATCCATCAAAATCCCGAAGTTCGTGATCAACCCGTCCCGCCGCGCAATCTTCCCGTCATAGTGATCGGTAATGCTCGCCACCAAAAACAACACCAGCGCCACGGTCTCCCCCCACGGTATCCCGGAAAAAAACACCAGCAGAAACAAGACGGTCAACACCAGCCGACCCACGGTGAGTTTGTTGGGTAAATTCATGCGCCTCCCTCCACCTCAGTCACCCACCGGCTCCGCCAACAGGTCATAGTCGGTCGACTTCACCACGCGCACCCGCGCAAACTCGCCCGCCCCCAGTGCCCCACGCACATACACCCGGCCGTCAATGTCCGGCGCATCCGCCTCACCCCGCCCCACCGTCCACTTGCCCCGCAACCCCTTCCCCGCATCCTCACCCGACCGCACCAGCCCGTGCTCCCACGAACTCACATCCACCGGCGGTAAATCCTTCGCCTTCGCCTGCTCCTCCAGCAACACCCGCAGCTCCCGCCCCACCTGCGCCGCACCATGCGCCCGCGACACCAGCAACTGCTCCGCCATCGCCCGATCCCGACGCTCCTGCTTCACCTCGTCCGCAATCAGTTGGCTCATCCTCGATGCCCGCGTCCCCTCCTCATGCGAATAGGTGAAGACCCCCATCCGCTCAAACCGCACCTCGCGGATGAACTCCAGCAAACTCTCAAAACACGCCTCGGTCTCCCCCGGAAAACCCACAATAAACGTCGTCCTCAACGCAATCCCCGGAATCCCCTTCCGAATCCGCCGAATCAAATCCTCAATATACTCCCGCGACGTCTCCCGCCTCATCCGCTCCAGCATCACCGGATGAATATGCTGCAACGGCATGTCCACATACCGCGCCACTTTCGAACACTCCGCAATCGTCCCAATCAACTCGTCCGTCCAGTGCGCCGGATGCGTATACAACAGCCGCACCCAAAAATCTCCCTCCAAACTGTTCAGCTCCCGCAGCAAACCCGACAACGTCGGCCCCGCCGCCCCGGCCTCCCGCACCGCCACCGCAAACTTCTCCGGCGACGACGCCCCACCCGTCCGCTTCGGACGTAAATCCAAACCGTAATACGTCGTGTCCTGCGAAATCAGGTTGATCTCCTTCACCCCCTCCGCCACCAACCGACGCACCTCCTCCACCACATCCGCCTGCCCCCGGCTCCGATGCCCCCCGCGCATCTGCGGAATAATGCAGAAACTACACGGATGATTGCACCCCTCCGCAATCTTCACATAAGCAAAATGCTGCGGCGTCAAACGAAACCGCGGCGTCCCGTAGTCCGGTATATACTTCGGCCTCCGCGTCACCTCAAAGGCCGCCGGCTCAGCCGCCGACCGCGATTTCACCCCCGCCTTCGCCACCTTCTTCTTGGCCGCCTTCTTCTTCGACCCACGCACCGCCGGCGCCACCCGCTTCTGACGCCGCTCCAACGCCTCCCGCACAATCCGACCCACCCCGGCCACCTGATCAATCCCCATGAACGCATCCACCTCAGGCATCAACTTCGGCAATTCCTCCCGAAAACGCTGCGGCAAACACCCGCTCACCACCAACCCCTGCCCCCGATGATGCGCCTCCCGCAAAGCCGCCGACTGCAGGATCGTGTCCACACTCTCCTCCTGCGCCGCGTCAATAAACGAACAGGTGTTCACAATCACCACATCCGCCTCACCCGCATCGGGCGTCACTTCCATCCCCTCCTGTAACAAAGTCCCCAGCATGATCTCCGCATCCACCAGGTTCTTCGCACACCCCAGGGAAATCATCCCCACCCGCAACGGCTCTTGGTTTTCAGTTGGTTCGCTCACCGGCCCGCCAACTTACGCAACCCCACTCACACCAAGCAACTCTACAGAATAAATCTCCCACAGCCGAACCCCAGGAACCGTCAGCCCCCCCTCGCGCGTCACCGGACGCGCCTTACTCTACTGAACCACCGTAGGGGACTGATCCTGAGCGAGGGGCAACGCCCCGAGTCGAAGGAAACAGGGATTCGGCTCCGCCGAATCCCTACACCTCCCGCCATACCCCGGGCACCGGCGCCTCATACCGCCCCTCCCCATCCGCCTGCGCCGGCGCCGGACTCGACGGCGTCAAGCCATCCACATCCCCATAAAAAGCAAAGTCCGACGCCATCGCCTGCTCCCATGTCACCACCGTCCCCATATGCACCGCCGCCCGGCCCATCATCGCCCCGAGATTGGATAACGCCGCCCGGCGCGCCTCATTATGCGGCCGATCCTCCCGAATCGCCCTCAACAACACCTCCCACTCCGCCTGCCATGGACTCACTTCCTCCCGCGGCGCACGCCACGCCACCTCCGACGACGCCACTCTCTGCCCCCGATACATCCACGAATCCGGTGCATGAATGTCCCCCGAAAACTTCGCCGCACATTTGCTCCCGTGAACAAACGTCGCAAAATCATTGTGACAGTTCGGAATATACCGCCCCGTCACCTGCGCCTTCGTCCCGTCCGGAAACGTATACTCCACCGCATAACTATCCAGATTCTGGCTGCAATCCGTGCTCCCCGCATACCGACCCCCAACCCCATGCGCCGACTCCGGCCACGCATCCTTAATCCAAAAACACTCGTCAATCTGGTGGATCATCAACTCCAGAAAAATCCCCCCCGACGCCCACATAAACTGATACGGATGCCCCGGACTCAGTTGCCACATCAACTCGTTCACCCCGGCCGGCTTCGGCCCCATCCGATAACCCGGATCCATCCGATACGCCCGAATCAACTCCACCTCCCCCATCTCCCCCTCCCGAATCTTCTGCACCAACGCCTGCCGCGCCGCCGAATGCCGACACATCAAACCCGCCGCAATCTTCAACCCCTTCCGCTCCGCCACCTCGCCCGCAGCCAATACCCGACGCACCCCGCCCGGATCCGCCGCGAACTGCTTCTCCATAAAAACATTCACCCCACGCTTCACCGCATACTCCAAATGCACCGGCCGAAACGCCGCATGCGTCGCCAACATCGCCACATCCCCCGGCCGCAACGCATCAATCGCCTCCCGATACCCGTCAAACCCCTCATACCTCCGGCTCGCCGGCACATCCACCCGATCCCCAAACGCATCCCGCAACGTGTTGTAGGACCCATACAACCGGTCCTGACGTAAATCCGCCATCGCCACCAACCGCACCGCACCCCCACCACCCAACACCCGTTCCCCTCCCCGCATCACAACCGCCACCGCCCCACTCCCCCTCCCCCCACACCCAATCAAC
>JBJOII010000223.1:0-4290 GCA_046047235.1 Verrucomicrobiota bacterium
GTCTCCCCCTCACCATTCCACTCCGCTATCCCACGCCGCATGTCCGGCCCAACCTGCACATTCGCCACATCCCGCAACAAAACCGGCACCCCATTCGTCCCCACCCCCACAGCCGTCTGCCTCAACTGCTCCACGTCATCCACATACCCCTTCACCCGCAAAATAAACTCCTTCTCCGCCAGCTCGAGCGCACGCCCCCCCACCTCCCCACTGCTTCGCTTCACCGCCATCTCCACAGTCGATAAGGGCAAGCCATACGCACGCAATTTCACCGGGTCCACGGTCACCTGATACTGCTTCACAAAACCACCAATCGACGCCACCTCGGATACCCCCTCCACCGCCGTCAGCTGGTTCTTCAAATGCCAGTCCTGCAAACTCCTCAACTCCTGCAAATCACGCTCCTTCGAATGCAGGGTATACATAAACGCCCAACCCACACCCGTCGCATCCGGCCCCAACGACGGATTCACCCCGCGCGGCAACTGCCCCGATAAACCATTCACGTATTCCAATACACGACTCCGCGCCCAATAAGGATCAGTCCCATCCTCAAAAATCACATACACAAAGGAAAAACCGTAAAAGGAATACCCCCTCACCACTTTCGCAAAGGGCACCGACAACATCTTGGTCGTGATCGGATACGTCACCTGATCCTGCACAATCTGCGGCGCCTGCCCCGGATACTCGGTGAACACAATCACCTGCACATCCGATAAATCCGGAATCGCATCCACCGGAATGTGCCGGACAGCGTGTATCCCCCCCAATACCAGACACACGGTCATCACCAGGATGAGGAACCGGTTCCGTAATGAAAAATCGATGACGCGTGCGAGCATGATCAACCTCTCTACTTTCCACCTCCAACCGCCGCATCCCCCCGCCTCCGCAACCAGATCGCCTCCGACCTCTTCCCGTGCTTCACACCCCCGGTCTCCACCAGCACCATCTCGCACTCAGGACACCTCCCCGGATGATCCTCCACCACGTGCGCATGTGAAGGCATCGGACAGGTGTAGAGTGTGACTCCGGCAGGCAAACCCGGCAGCTCCGGCTCAGGCAACGACTCAGGCTCGCTCATCACAGGAACCAAGGTCATGCGGCACTTCGGACATTTCCCCGGCCCAACCTCCCTCACGTCCGCGTGCTCCGGCATCGGACACGTGTAATACTCCACCACCCCTCCAGGCCGCATACGACTCAGTGACTCCCCCGATACCGGCACCAACGCCATGCCGCACAAGGGACAGTCCCCGCCATGATCATACTCAATCGCCACATGCTCCGGCATCGGACAGATGTAAACCGCCCTCTCACGACCCGGATCTCCCTCACCGGAATCCACCCCCGATCCCGCATCACCAGCTCCTCCCCCCCCCCCATTCACCCCCCCCATCTTCAACACCGCCTCCCGCAACTGACTCTCGCTGTCCAATAAGAACTGCCCCGAAACCACAATCCGCTCACCGGCATCCACCCCACCCAGCACCTGTAGCATGTCGCTCTCCCCCCGTAGACCGAGCCTCACCTGACGGGGACTAAACTTGCCCCCCTCCTCCGCCACAAAGACCGTGTTCCTTTCCCCGGAGCGAAGCACCGCCATGTCCGGCACCAGCAGCGCAGATTTCGATAACTCGGAAACCAACTCCACCGAGGCAAACATCCCCGGCTTCAAAAAATACCCGGGATTGTGAAACTCCATCCGCACTCTCGCCGTCCGCGTCTCCGGATTCACCGTCGGATACACAAAAGTCACCCGGCCCCGAAACTTGCGGTCCGGCAAATACGACAAGCTCACCACCGCCTCCTGCCCCAAACGCACAAAGGGCAACTCCTGCTCATACACCTCCGCATGCACCCACACCAAAGCCAGATCCGCCAACCGATACAACGGCTCCCCCGCCATCACCCGCTGCCCCTCCACCACCCGCTTCTCCAAGACAAAACCATCCATCGGGGCCCGCACCTCCAAGGTCTTGGTCGGCCGCCCCGTCGCCTCCAACTCCGTCACCTGATCATCCGAAATATCCCAGTAACGCAGCTTTGTCCTCGCTATCTCCCTCAAATCAGAAGCAACCCCGCCCGACTTCAAAGCCAGCAAATACTCCTGCTGCGCACTGTAAAGCTCCGGCGAATACACCCGAAACAACGGATCCCCCCGATGCACACTCGCCCCCACCGCATCCACCAACAACTCCTCCACCCACCCCTCATACTTCGTCGTCACATCCGCCAACGAAGGCTCCTCGTAATCCACCGTCCCCACCGTCCGCACCACCCTCCGTAACGGCCCGTTCGTCAAAACCGCCGTCCGTAACCCCATGTTCTGCATGGTCACCGGATCTATCACGATGCCAGCACCACCTCCACCCCCCCCCAGCACCGGCGTCAGCTTCATGCCGCAAATCGGACAATTACCCGGATGATCCTGCAACACCTGCGGATGCATGCCGCACGTATACATCTGCTTCTCTTCCACGCTGCCGGCTCCGGACGCCTCACCCCCTCCTCCCGCCCCCGCCCCACGCCCCGCCCCACGCCCCGCCACATAACCCACCCACAGTGCCACCACCAAGGCCAGCACCACACCACATGTCTTCAGTAAGGTTCTCATGGTTCCGTTCCAGTCTCCTGCCGCTCCAATCCCTGCCACCAATCCGCCTCAGCCGGTTGCACCCCGGCCACCCAATAGGAAATCTCCGCCAGCAGAATGTCCCGACGCATCCTCGCCTCCACCTCCGCCAGCTGTAACTCCAACCGCGTCTGCTCCGCATCAATCAGGTTGAAAAAGGAAATCTCCCCGGACAAATACCCCACTCTCGCCAATTCCAACGAAAGCTGCGCCTTAGGAATCAACGAATCCTGCAACACTCGCAATGTCCGCCCCACCTCCCGCACCCCAAAGCTCTTCCCGGCAACCACCGCCGCCAAACGCAAGTCAACCTCCGCCCGCCCCGTCTCCACAGCCATCCGCCCCGCCTCCGCACTCGCAATCCCCGCCGCTACCTTGTCCCGCCAGATCGGCAGCGTCATCCCCAACTGCGGCCGGACCATCACCGGCGTAGACTTCACGTCAGCCATCAAACCGGCTCGAAAATCCGGCACCCTCTCCCGATAGGCGACCTCAATGCTCGCCTCCATCACCGCAACCTCCGCCCGCATCAACGCTAACTCCGGATTCCCCGCAAACGCAGCCTCCAGTAATACCGCCTCGTCCGTGAATTCGATCCCTCCCCCGGGATACCCCGGCAGCGGAGGATCCGCTTCCTCACTCCGCAAACCCATCGCCGCCTTAAACTCAGCCCGCAACATCAACCGGGAATCCCGCAGGTTGTCCAACTCAGTCGCAACCCGGTCCCGCATGATCTGCGCCCTCAACACATCCTGCAAACTCACCTTGCCCGCCTCATTCCGCGCCCGCGCAACGGCCTCCAGCTCCCCCAATAACGCCAGGTTCTCCTCATGAATCCCAACCTGCCGCTCCACATAATAGCGCGCGTAAAAGGAACGCTTCAGCTCCAACGCCACCTCCAATACGCTGTTCCGAAACTCCACCCACCGTACCCCACTCTCCGCCGTCGCCACAGCCCCCCTCGCCCTCAACTTGCCCGGCCCCGGAAACTCCTGCATCACCCCGGGCATCAAGGTCATCACCACATCCGTAATGTCCGCCTCAAAGCTCAGCACAGGATCCGGCAACGATCGCTCCACGGTAATACTCTCCACCGATGCCACCCACCGGTAATACGCCGCCGCCACCCGCGGACTGCTCAATAACGCAAAACGCAGAAAACCGGAAAACTCCCCTCCCTCCCGCAACACCGGAAGCTCAGGCCGCGCACCCCCAGGCCGATACTCCCCACCCACTCTCTCCACCCGCTCCCGCATCTCCCGCTCACCACCGCCTGTTACACCACGACAACCCGCCACTCCCAACGCCAATACAAGGAAGGAACAAACCTGAAAAAAAACCGCGGGGTGTCGCATATCCACTCTCTCTACGCCCCATAAACCAAAACCCCTCCAGAAAAACCTGCCTTCCCCCTCCCTCCTACTCGGCCCCATCCCCCAACAACGGCCGCAACCGCTCCCTCAACACCTGCCGACCCCGATACAAACGCATCTCCACCGCCTTCGCACTACACCCCACCACCTCCCCTATCTCCGCATGGCTCAACCCCTCGTACTCACTCAAAATCACCACCTCACGCAAATCCTCCGGCAACCCCCCAATCGCCTCCCGCACCAGTTCCCCACGCTCCCTCCGCGCTAAATCCCCATGCG
>JBJOII010000224.1:0-5493 GCA_046047235.1 Verrucomicrobiota bacterium
CGAGGAGGAACACAACGAAGCGGCGGGCCTGGCGAAGGCCCATGGCATCGAGTCGGCGCTGCAGTTTGCGAAGTCCTTTCATTGGGCTCCTGCAACATAATCCAGTTTGCGAAGGTGGCTAGGTGGGCGGGAAGCGGGAAGCGCAGAGCGGGAAGCGCAGAGCGCTGAGGGCTGAGGGCTGAGGGTTGAGGGTTGAGGGCTGAGGGCTGAGGGCTGAGGGCTGAGGGCTGAGGGCTGAGGGTAGTGCCGCGTGTGCGGCACGGGAGCTGGCAGCTAGGAGCTGGGAGCTGGGGGATAGGCGCTGAGCGTAGATGGGAGATGGGATATCGAAGAGGGGAGATGGGATATCGGATATCGGAGATGGGAGATGGGAGATGGGTTATTGGAGGAAGGAGAACTCGTTGGCTTGGAGGAGGGCGTGGGTATAGGAGGCCCATGGGGGCAGGGTGTTGGCGGGGTGGTTTCGCCTGCGGTTTGCGGGGGGTGGGTTGTTTTGGAGGGTTTGGGCCTGTTGGATGTAGGCTTGGCCTAGCTGGAGTTCTTCGGGGGTGGGTTCGCGTTGGTAGATGCGGGAGTAGAGGAATTGGATACGGTGGGTGGCGTCTGTTCGGTTCTGGAAATCGGTGATGCAGGTGAGACGGACGGCTTGTTCCATGACCAGGGGGTTGTTCATGAGGAAGAGGGATTGCTGGGGAACGGTGGTTTCGTGGCGGAACCCGTTGACCGTGTCGGGGTTGGCGAAGTCGAAGTTCACGAGGGGTTCCCAGAGGTCGCTGCGGTTGATGAGTGCATAGACCGTGCGGCGTGGTGAGAGGGGATTATTTTCGAAATCGACGGGTGGGCCGTAGAGATGTGGGTCCAAGCCGTCGGTGATGGCGAGGATTGAATCGCGGAGGGATTCGAAATCGAGGCGTCGGATATTGGCGTGCGAGAGGAGGCGGTTTTCCGGATCGACGGATTGGGCCTTGGGGTTGGGGGCGGAGCTTTGCTGGTAGGTATGGGAGAGCAGGATGACGCGGTGGAGCCTTTTGATGCTCCAGCCCTCGGATTGGAACTGGAGGGCGAGGTAGTCGAGGAGTTCCGGGTGGGAGGGTGGTTCGGACATGGTGCCGAAGTCATCGGGGGTGGGGACGAGTCCCTGGCCGAAGTGGTGTTGCCAGACGCGGTTGACCAGGACGCGCGGGGTGAGGGGATTGGACGGGTTGGTGATGGCTTGGGCGAGGTCGAGTCGACCGCTGCCTTGGGTGAAGGCTTTGGGGTTGGGCCCGGCGAGGAGCGTAAGGAAATGGCGGGGGACAATTGTGCCGCGGTTATTCGCTTCGCCCCGGATGAAGACGGGGGAGTTGCGGGCGCGGGGAAAGTCCTCGACTGTGCAGGCGCGGATGGGGGCTCCGGGATGTTCAATCTCGAGGTCGGTGAGTTGAGTGATCGTCTGACGGAGTTGTCGTTGGAGGCGGCGTGCGGTATCGGGGTCGCCTTGGCGTCGGGCTTGGCGTAGAGCGGGTTCGAGGTCGCTTTGGCGTTGGCTGAGCTGCTCCTTCTTCGCGAGGTAATCCTGATACTCTTTCCTGCCGGGGGCGGGTTGGATGATCGGGTTTTCGTCGGGGAACGAGGTGCTGGCGAAGACCCCGTGGAGAGCGTAGTAGTCTTCGGTGGGGATGGGGTCGAACTTGTGGTCATGGCAACGGGCGCAGGCGACCGTGAGTCCGAGGAAGCCGCGGGTAACGACATCGATCTGGTCATTGATGATGTCGTGGCGCATGCCCATGAAGCGTTCACCCGTGGTGAGGAAGCCGAGCGCGGCGAGATTGGCGGGTTGTGCCGGGGAGGATGGCAGGAGGTCGGCGGCGATTTGTTCCGTGATGAACGTGTTGAACGGTTTGTCCTCGTTGAAGCTGCGGATGACATAATCGCGGTAGGTGTAGGCATGGGGGTTGCGGGGATCCTCGCGTTGTCGGCGCACGGTGCCCTTCGTGTCGCTGTAGCGGGCGACATCGAGCCAGTGTCGACCCCAGCGTTCGCCGTAATGGGGTGAGGCGAGCAGGCGGTCGACGACCTTGCTGAAGGCGTCGGGCTGGTTGTCATGGAGGAAGTCATTGACTTCCTGTGGTGTGGGGGGCAGGCCGAGGAGGTCGTAGGTGGCGCGGCGGATGAGTGTGCGTTTATCGGCGGGCGGGTTGGGGGAGAGGTTTGCGGTTTCGAGTTTGGCGAGGATGAAGGCATCGATGGGTGTGAGCGGATGGATGTGGGTTCCCCGGGTAGCGGGTGGGGCGGAGGATTGGAGGGGTTGCCAGGCCCACCAGTTCTTCTTGGGCGGTTGCCATCGCTGCTGGGCTTCGGTGGTGTCCCGGGGATCGGGCGCGCCGATGGTGACCCAGCGTTCGAGGTCGGAGACATCGCGTTGGGAGAGCGGCTTTTTCGGAGGCATGGCGAGGTCGGGGTGCGTGCGCCGGACCGCCTGGATGAGGAGGCTGTCGTCGGGTTTGCCTGGCATGAGAGCCGGGCCGGAGTGGCCGCCTTGGAGGATGGATTCACGGGAATCCAGCAGGAGACCGCCGCGGACCCGTTCTGCTTTGGTGCTGTGGCAGGAGTAGCAATGTTCTGTGAGGATGGGGCGGATGCGGTTTTCGAAGAAGGCGAGTTGGCCGGGCGGGATTCTGGCTGCGGCCAGGGCAGGTGTGCTCAGGCAGAAAGCTGTGGCGAGGAGCAAAGTCAGGTTGCGAGAGTTCATGCAAGGATGTCCTGGATCACGTGGCCGTAGACGTCAGTGAGGCGGAAGTCCCGTCCGTTGTAGCGGTAGGTGAGCCGTTTATGGTCGAATCCCAGCAGGTGCAGGATGGTGGCGTGGAGGTCATGGACGTGGACGGGGTTTTCCGAGGCGGCCATGCCCAATTCGTCGGTTGCGCCGTAGACTGTTCCGCGGCGAACCCCGCCGCCCGCAAGCACGGTCGTGAAGGCTTTGGCATTGTGGTCGCGTCCGGGATTGTCCTCCTCATTGGGGTCGCGGACGGGTTTGCGTCCGAACTCGCCTCCCCACACAACGAGCGTTTCGTCGAACAGGGCGCGTTGTTTGAGGTCGGTTAGGAAAGTGGCCAGGGGCTGGTCGATTTCGCGGGCCTGGACGGGCAGTCTGTCGGCGAGGTCCTGGTGGTGGTCCCATCCGCCGGCCCAGACTTGGACGAAGCGGACGCCGCGTTCGATGAGTCGTCGGGTAATGAGGAGTTGTTTGCCTTGGGGGGAGGAGCCATAGGCGTTGCGGATGGAGGCGGGTTCCTTGGAGAGGTCGAAGGCGTCGGTCGCTTCCGTTTGCATGCGGAAGGCCATTTCGTGGGACTGGATACGGGCGTCGAGGGCGGCTTCGTGCTGGAGGGATTCGGCGTGGAGTTGGTTCAGGTGTTGGACGAGGTCGGTTTGTGCGCGTTGTGCGGGGGGTGTGAGACGGGGGTTGCGGATGTTCTCGATCAGGGCGTCGATGCGGGAGTTTTTCGTGTTGATGCTTACCCCCTGGCAGTTGCCGGGGAGGAAGGAGGCCTGCCAGTTGGAGGCGGCTCCGGGGGGTGTTCCTCCGGGGCGCAGCGAGATGTAGCCGGGCAGGTTTTCGTTTTCACTGCCGAGGCCGTAGAGCACCCAGGACCCGAGGCTGGGTCGGCGTTGTCGGGTGGAGCCCGTGTTCAGGAAGATCGTGGCGATCTCATGGGCGGGGATATCGGTATGACAGGAACGGACCACGCACAGGTCATCCACGAGGGCTCCGAGTTTAGGGAATACTTCACTGACCTCGATACCTGACTGCCCCCGTTTCTCGAATTGGAAGGGGGACGGCATGGCGAGGCCCTTCGTATTGGGCAGGGGTTTTCCGTTATAGCGCTTCAGGGCAGGTTTGGGATCCCAGGTATCGATTTGCGAAGGGGCGCCTTGGGCGAAGATATGCACCACATGCCTGGCGCGTGGCGCAAAGTGTGGGGCTGGTTGTCTGCCGGTTTCACCATGGCCAAGGATGGATGCGAGACTCAGGGCGCCGAACCCGAGTCCCGTGCGCTGCAGGAACTCGCGTCGGGTCAGGGGGAGGCGGTGACGGTCAGGATGCTCGGGGTGGTATTCGTGCAACATATTCGGGACAGGCGTGACCTGAGGAGAATGTGCCGAAGCGAGCGCAAAGCGGGAAGCGCAAAGAGGTAAGCGGGAAGCGCAGAGCGCTGAGGGCTGAGCGCTGAGGGCTGAGGGCTGAGGGCTGAGGGCTGAGGGCTGAGGGCTGAGGGCTGAGGGCTGAGGGCTGAGGGCGATAGGCGCTGAGCGTAGATGGGAGATGGGAGATCGGATATGGGAGATCGGATATGGGAGATTGAAGGTGGGAGATTGAAGGTGGGATATGGGGTGCGCGAGATGGGTTATTGGAGGAAGGAGGATTCGTTGGCTTGGGGTGTTTATGGGGCAGTGGTGACAGGGGGTCTTCCGGCAGGTTGGACGTGATCAAGGACTCTGGGGATTTTGGCATAGGGATCGAGAGTCCAGAGCTGTTCCTTTTCGTTCCAGGTGACCGGCATTTCATCGCCATTGATCGTGGCGGTGACATGGGCGGCCTGGGTTTGGATGAAGAGATCTGAGGGGTGAGTTCCCATTTCCTGCCAGATTTGAGCCCGCCAATGTGCGCTGCTCCAGAAGGGGCGGAAGCCGGCATCGATTTCGAGAAGCAACGACCGGCCTTGTTGTTGGGCTACCAGCTTGCCGAAGGGGAAGCGCTGGCTTTGGATATTGGCTACAGGGGTGTGGAGATCTAGGGGCAATTGGACGTGCGGGTTGGGTTGATAGGCGACCCAAGTTTTGGAGGGTGACGCTGAGAGTAGCCAGGCGGCTTCACCAGGTCTTCCTTTGAGAACTGCATCGTGGGTCTTGATTTCTCCCGATGAGCCCACGGCGAATTCGGGTGACTGCAGGAATCGTGTTGGCTGGACATCCTTTCCATCTACGCGACGTTTCAGGTAGGTCTCCAGGTAGCAATGCCACTGTAGCTCCATATGCCGGCCTGGGCGCTGGTAGGATATCGTCCGAACGTAGCCATCCACGGACTCGTTGACCTTGGCTCGGAGCATTTGATCTCGAAAACGCTCGAAGCTTCCGTATTCCCCTGCATGGCCCATCTCGACAATGAACCCGCTCCGGGCCTGAACCCAGTTTTCATCGCTGATGCCCTCTATGGAGTCGCCCACATAATTGTCCTGATATAGGGCTATTTGACGGGTGCGTTGTTCCAGACGGGTCTTGCAGGGGCCTGCGAGATGGGTTGCCTCGAGGGGGCGGACGCCAACGTAAGTCTCACCGTCCTGGATGAACCACCAGTCTCCTGGCTCCATCTCAGCTGGGAGGGTGGTGACTGGTTTACGGTTGATGAAGATTCCTTCGAGTCCGGGTTGCCAGCGAAAGAGGAACATGGCTGCAGATATGCGGTGCACTTTGTCCGCAACGAGCCGCACGTCATTGGGTCCGCGATTTCGT
>JBJOII010000225.1:0-4280 GCA_046047235.1 Verrucomicrobiota bacterium
GGGGTTGGGGATTGCGTTGCCGCACAGTGCATTGGCGCCTTCGGGGCAGGGGGTTTGGGGGGTGGTGGCGGTGAACTACCGGCTTTATCCGAAGGCGAAGAGTCCGGCGTATGTGGAGGATGCGGCGGCGGCGGTGGCTTGGGTATTGAGGCATATTCGTGAGTATGGTGGGGATGCGAAGCGGGTGTATGTGTCGGGTCATTCGGCTGGGGGTTATTTGACGAGCATGGTGGGGTTGGATGCGCGTTGGTTGAAGGCGTATGGGGCGAGTCCGGATGCGTTGGCGGGGTTGATTCCGTTGAGTGGGCATACGATTACGCATTTCACGGTACGGGAGGAGCGTGGGATACCGGGGACGCAGGCGGTGGTGGATGACATGGCGCCGTTGTTTCATTGTCGGGGGGATGCGCCGCCGATGTTGTTGATTACGGGGGATCGGGAGTTGGAGATGTTGGGGCGGTATGAGGAGAACGCGTATTTTTATCGGATGCTGAGGGTGAACGGTCACACGAATGTGGTTTTGCATGAGCTACAGGGGTATGGGCACAACATGGTAGAGCCGGCGTTGCCGGTGGCGCTGAGGTGGATACGCGAGAAGCGGTAAGCGGTAAGCGCCAAGCGCCAAGCGCTGAGGGCTGAGGGCTGAGCGCTGAGGGCTGAGGGCTGAGGGCTGAGGGCTGAGGGCTGAGGGCAGAGGGCAGAGGGCTGAGGGCTGAGGGGTAAGCGGCAAGGGGTAAGCGCAGGGCGCGGACTACGGGTGTCGCTGGGGACGTAGAACGTCCCAAGGGTGCAGCGGGTTGATCCGAAACACTGAAGTACAGAAACACCGAAACACGGGTTATGGGTGGATGGTGGTGGTGGTATTGGGTTTGGGGGTGTAGGTGGTTTGGAGGTTGGGGGCGATGAGGGGGAGGGGGGTGGTGGGGGCGTTGGGGCCGGCGTGGATGGTGACGGAGGTGAGGAGGTTATTTTCCCAATTGATATCGAGGGTGAGGTCACCGCGGGCGCGGAGGCCGTGGGCGTGGCCGGTGGGCCAGGCCTGGGGGAGGGCGGGGAGGAGTTTGAGTTCGTGGTTATGGCTATGGAGGAGCATTTCGGCGATGGCGGCGGTGGAGCCGAAGTTGCCGTCGATTTGGAAGGGTGGATGATTATCCCAGAGGTTATTGAGGGTGGAGCGTTGGAGGATGGCGACGAGGTTTTCGTAGGCGCGGGTGGGGTCGGAGAGGCGGGCGAACATGCCTATGGTCCAGGCGCGGCTCCAGCCGGTTCCGGCGCCGCCTTTGGCGAGTCGGCCTTCGATGGTTTTCATAACGGCTGAGCGCATGGCGGGGTTTTCGTCGAGGTTGATTTGGTTACCTGGGTAGGCGCCGATGACGTGGGAGATATGGCGGTGACCGGGTTCTTGTTCCTTGAAGGGGAGGCGCCATTCCATGAGGCGTCCGTCGGTGGCGATTTGGGGTTGGTGGACTTTGGGGAGGGTGGCTTGGATTTGTTGGACGAAGGGGTCGTTGAGTTTGCCGAGTGCGGTAGCGGCTTCGAGGTAGTCATTAAAGACTTGGAGGACCATCCATTGGTCGAACGTATTGCCGGCGGAGAGGGCGGCGCGGGTTTCTTTGCCTTCGGTGTTGGTGTAGAGGAAGGAGTTTTCTGGGGAGCAGGAGGGGCGGGCGATGAGTTGTCCGGTTTCGGGGGAGGGGATGAGCCAGGAGAGCGTGAAGCGGGTGGAGGCCGTGAGGATATCCCAGTTCTTGGCGAGGAAGGATTTATCCTGGTTGAAGCGGTAGTGTTCGAGGATGTGGAGGGTCATCCATTGGCCGCCGAAGAAGGAGCCGCCCCAGAAGGCGGTGCGGCTCATGATTTGGGCGTTGCCCCAGATATCGGAGCAGTGGCCCATGGCCCAGCCTTGCATTCCGAGTTGGGCGGCCATGGCTTTACCGGTGGGTTGGTAGTAGCGGATGAGGTCGAAGAGCGGTTCGTGGGTATCGCCGAGGTGGGTGGTTTCGGCGGGCCAGTAGTTCATTTGGATATTGATATTGAGGTGGTAGTCGGAGCCCCAGGGAGCGGAGGTGTGGGGGTTCCAGATTCCCTGGAGGTTGGCGGGGAAGGTGCCGGGTCGGGACGAGGCGATGAGGAGGTAGCGACCGAATTGGAAGTAGGTTTCCATGAGGTCGGGGTCATCGGTGTGTCCGTCCTTGATGCGTTGGAGGCGTTCGCGGGTGGGGAGTTTGTGGAGTTCGGCGGGGGAGGGGCCGAAGTCGACTTGGAGCCGGTTGAAGTAGGAGGCGTGGTCGTTGACGGCGGCGCATTGGATGCGGGTGGGGGATTGTTTGGCGAGGGCGTTGAGGTCGTTTTGGGCTTTGGCCTGCCAGCCATCGGGCAGCATGGCCTGGCTGTTGGTGCGGTCGAAATTGGTGCTGGCGGCGAGGTAGAGCGTGATGGAGGAGGTGTTACGGATTTCGAGTGCGTCGTTGGTGATGAAAGTATGGTTGGCGGGGTTGGCTTGGAGGATGGCGTGGTAGCGGGTGGCGTTGGTGCCGTCGGCCTGGCCGGTGAGCACGAGCGTATTGCGGGAGGGAGTGGCTTTATCGAGCGAGACGCGGACGGAGATTTCGCGGGAGGCGTTGATTTGGACTGCGATGATGTCGTGGGGATGGGAGGCGAAGGTGGATTGAGTGATCGTGGTGCCATCGGCGAGCGTGCAGGTATTTTTGGCGATACCGGTGGCGAGGTTGAGTTCGCGTTGGGATGAGGTGAGGGGTGAGGGGTCGAGGTATTCGAGGTGGAGCCAACCGAGGAGCTGGTAGCCATCAGGGTCCCGGGCGTTCTGGAGATTTTTCTCGAATGCGGCGTCGGCCTCGGCGTATTGGCCTTGGGCTTCGAGTTGGCGGACTTCCTCGAGGAAGGCGGGGCTTTGGCTGGGCATATGGAAGGGGGTGGTGCGGGCCCAGATCGTTTCCTCGTTGAGGAGGATTTTCTCATTGGGATAGAGGCCCCAGGGCATGGCGCCGAGCCGGCCGTTACCGACGGGGTAGGCGGTGTCCCAGGAGGTGGCGGGTGCGGTGTCCATGATCACGGGGTCGGCGGTCCCTGTGATCATGAGGAGAGGGGAGAGGGTAGAGAGGAGGAGGGCGGAAAGCGCAGAGCGCAGAGCGCTAAGAGGGAAGCGGCAAGCGCTCTTGCGGTCCGCGCGGCGGACCGCAGGGAGAGAGGAGAGGGGAGAGAGGTAAGGGCTGAGCGCTGAGGGCAGAGCGCTGAGAGCTGATTGCTGAGGACGGGAGTGCTGTGCGGGAAGCGGGGAGGGGGTGTGATTGGGGTTCATGGTGATGGGTGTGAGGATTAGGGATAAGTGCGGTAAGCGGCAAGCGCAGAGCGGTAAGCGCGACACCGTCTACGGTCCTTCGGCTTGTTGCCTCGTACGACTACGGACTGTGGGGCTCGACGGGCTCGCCCTGACTGTGGGTGCTGCCTGCGGCACCCCCTGACTAAGGTCCATCCCGGTGGTCGGGACTGACTGCGGGGCCGTAGAACGTCCCTAGCGCCGCGAGTAGCACTTCCGAAACTCGGAAACTCCGAAACACCGGCTTCCGGCTTCGGGCTTCCGGGGGTGAAGCGCTGGGGGTCGTAATTTGGGAGAGTTGGGGTAGGGTAGGGGCCATGGCGCGACCATCGGAAGAAGCATTATTGAGGGCGGGGGAGTTGTTGCGGGATTTGGATGTGGCGTTGGATGGTTGGTCCAAGGCTTGGAGGGTTCCGTTTTTGTATCGGCGGATTCGGTATGAGTTTGATGGTCGGTTACAGCGGGTGCTGGGACGGTGCGAACCGGCGTCGGGCCGGATTCGCTTGAACGAGGTGTTGTTGGATCCGGCGAATCAGGCGTTGTTATTGGAGACATTGTGCCACGAGGCGGCGCACGCGGTGGCGCATTGGCAGTTTGGTCCGGGGATACGTCCGCATGGTCCGCAATGGAAGATGCTGATGGTGCAGGCGGGGTATCATCCGCGCGTCACCATTCCGGCCAAGGAGATTCGGGGGTTGGCGCCGAGTTCGTATCGACGTCGGTTGTATCAGTATCTGTGTCCGGTGTGTGGGGCAACGAAGACGGCGGCGGTGCGGAGTGATCGGTATCGGTGTCGGCGGTGTTTGAACAATGGGTTACCGGGGAGGTTGAGTGTGGCTGAGCGCTGAGGGCTGAGGGCTGAGGGCAGAGCGCAGAGCGCAGAGGGCTGAGGGCAGAGCGCAGAGCGCAGAGGGCTGAGGGCAGAGCGCAGAGCGCAGAGGGC
>JBJOII010000226.1:0-4467 GCA_046047235.1 Verrucomicrobiota bacterium
CGCCGGAAGCTTCCTCGTCAAACCCGTCGACTTCCAAAAATTTACCTCCCTCCTCGAAACCTTCGGCTACTACTGGATCGCCTGGAACCGCTACCCCACTCCCCAAACCTAAAACGGCTAAGAAAATAGATCGGAATCGAACGCGCCGCAGGCGCGAGAATCCAGAAGACCGTAGAGAGAAGAGAACGTGCACTACTCGCGCTCCGCCCTCAGCCCCCTGCACGTCGGTCCGTCAGTGCACCCAAGCCGCTCTGGTGAGCGGCGAGCTCCCCTACCGCCGCCCCGCGGCGCCTAACTGTTCCGAAACACAGAAACTCCGAACTAACTGTTCCGAAACACAGAAACTCCGAATTACCGAAACACCTTACTTGCCCTCCGCCCTCCGCCCTCCGCCCTCAGCCCTCAGCCCTCAGCCCTCAGCCCTCAGCCCTCAGCCCTCAGCCCTCAGCGCTCAGCGCTCAGCGCTCCGCGCCTCCCGCACCCACACCACCGACCTCCCCCCGCGATTCAACCGCACGTAATTCGGCACCGCCATGAACTCAGCCCCATCCATCAACACCCCCCGAATCACTTCCACACCACCCAGCAAATCCCCACGCCACTCACACCGCAACTGCGATCCCGCCGACAACACCCCGTCCACGGACTGGTCCACGCTCTCAAAATTGTAAACCAACGGCCCCCGCCTCAACGCCACCCGACCCCGGTTCGCCACCACCCGCTCATCACATCGCACCCGCTGAATATCCATCGGCAACTCCAGCTCCACCACATCCCCAACCCTCCACTCACGCATGAGCACCGCATAGCCGTTCTCCATCACCGGACTCGCCTCCTCCCCATTCACCCGCAACTTCGCCCCCCCAACCACCACCGGCTCCGACCGATACAGCGCACTCGTCTCCCGATCCGGCACACGTAACCCCAACGCAAACCGCACCGCCCGCTTCGGCTCCACCCGCAACTTCACCACCCCGCCCCACGGATAATCAGTCTCCTGCTCGACCACCACCTCCACACCACCCACCTCTCCCACGCTCACCCGGCTCCCCGCATACAGGTTCACCCATAACCCGCCGTTCCCCTTCGCATACATCCACGTCGGCAACTGCAACAACGTCCGCGGCAAATTCCCCACACAACACGGACACCCATGCCACCCATACCGACCCGACCCCGAATCCAACGGATTCGTATACGTGTAGTTCCGCCCCTCCAAATCCATCCCCCCCAAAATCGCGTTATACAAGGTCTCCTCCATCAAGTCCGCATAACGCGCCCCACCATACAACCGGTTCATCCGATGCTGAAAAAACAACTCCCCCGACCCCGCACACGTCTCGCAATACGCATTGTTCGGCAACGAATAATCCTCCCCAAACCCCTCGCTCGTCTCCCCACTCCCCACTCCCCCCGTCACGTAATACTTCCGGTTCACCAGATTGTCCCAAATCGACATCACCGCACTGTGGTAATCCACATCCCCCGTCCGCATCGCAATATCCGCCATCCCCGCATACGAATAGACCGCCCGCACCGCATGCCCCACCGCCTCATATTGCCTCACCACCGGCGCATGACTCTGGTCATACTCGTCCCCACCCCTTCGCTGATCCAATAACCACTTCGACAACCCCACATACACATCCCCCTTCCCCGCTCCCTCCACCTCGTCCACCAACTCCGCCCAACGCACCAACGCCAGCTCCATCTCCTGATGCCCCGGATACCACGACCTCCCTCCCGCCTCACCCAGGTTCCTCACCCAACAATCCGCCAACCGCCTCGCCGCATCATACAACCGACGATCCCTCCCACCCTCCAGCCGCCAATGCGCAATCGCCGCCTCCAGAAAATACCCCGCCATGTAATCCTCATGGTCATGCTTGTTGCTCCATCGCGGCCTCCCCTCAATCGTATACTGCGTGTGCAAATAACCATCCGCCTCCTGCGCCCCCAAAATCTTCGGGATCCAATCCTCCAAGGTCCGTCGAATCACACCCTGCGCCGCCTCCACCTCCCCATCCCCACCCGCATCCAGCATCAGCGCCCAACACATCGACTCCAACGTGTTGTAAACCCACGCATTCGAAAATACCGGCCCCACATGCCGCGCATCCTTCTCCCCAGCCAGCTTCCGACCCGCCTCCACAAAATTCTGAATCCCCCCCTCCCGCGTCTCCGGATCCTCAATCTTACGAATGCAGTGCGGAATCCAATTCACCACCAAGGGCTTCAACCGCCCCCGCCAAAATGAACTGCTCACCGCATAACCCAACGTCGGAACCACCTCCAGCGGCTCACCCCCAGGCATCCCCACCACTCTCACCCGCACCTCGTCCACCGCCTCAAACTCCCCGTCACTCGCCACCAAACTCACCCCATACTCCCCCACCTCAGAAAACTTCGCCGTCGTCCCCAACCCACCCGCATCCTCAAACTCAATTTCCCCCGGCCCCTCCGACTTCACCCACTTCACCATAACCTCACCACGCTTCCCGTCATCCCGCACCCCTCCCGCCAAATGCGTCGCCCCGCCAACCACCACCACCCGGTCCACCCCCGCATCCACCCTCGGCGCAAAATTCGGCGACGCCCCCGTATCCATCACCCGCCACTCTAATAAACCCGTCGAAAACTCCTCCCTCCCCTCAAACTCCAACCGTAACCGCTCCGTCGTCACCTTCGGAAAACGCCCCACGTTGAACTTGTCCCGCTCCAACCCCAACCCCTCCACCCCCGGCACGTCTACAAACTCTCCGCCATCCCAATACTTCAACCGCACCGACACCGGCAAACGCACCCCACGCTGATCGTCAAACCAATACACCTCCACCCGGTCCGTCTCCACCGCCCGCGGCCATCTATACTCCACCCACTGCAAACCCGTCCGCGGCCAGTTGCCATACGCCCCCGAACTCTTGTCATCCGAATGCGCCGGACTCACCCCGTCATTCAAGGCCCGAATCGTCTCATGCCCCGAAACATAGGAAGTCGAACTCTCCGCCACTAACGCCAGATTCAGCTCCCCACCTCTCACCCCCCACAACCCCGCCTGCCACGCCAACAAAGCCGCCAAACCCAAGCCCCACCCCTGCAGGCTCCTCGTCAAAGGTGAAAAAAAACCTCCCGCCCAATCAGAATGCATAGTGGTCACGAAGGTGGTATATAATCCACACCCACCCAAAACGCAAAGCACGATCAAGCAACCTGATCCTCTCTCAAAATTAAGAAAACCCAGCCCGGCACCAGAATTGCTAGAATCAATTTTGTCAGAATTTAGAAAATAGGCAGCCAAGAGGTTTGGCGCCCAAGTATGACCGGAATCAGTCGTAAAAGAATCCGTGCCATGAAAACGCGTTTATTACTAGTCACCGCCGCCACTCTGCTGTTTAGCGTCGCCCCCCAAGCAAGCATGATCCAGCTCTTCGAAGACCTGGATTGTACCGACTACGACCGCAACAACATCCGGAGTCTCATCACCACCCAAATCGACCTCTACAATTCCACGCACGCCGATCAACTCCCCTCCATCGAACCCTACCAGGAAAACGGCTATAGCTTCGGTGCCTCCCTCCAACTCACGAGTAGCTCCGATTACTACCTCCTCTCCTCCCGCGAAGACGCCCGCTTCTGCTATACCCGACTCTGGTTCATCTCCAATGAAACCATCAGCGCCGTCTCCATTCCCGATGAATGGGCCTACGTCATCACCATCCCCAGAACCCCCATCAACCTCAGCGAATCACTACAACTCGGAGCCCCTCCCCCTCCCACCCACGTCCCCGACCCCGCATCCACCGCCGCCCTGCTCAGCCTCAGCCTCCTCCCCCTCGCCTTCGCCCGCAAAAAAAAGAACCCCCTCCCCCCAACCTCGCACAGGTAAGGACCCGGCTTGTCCCGGCGTAGCTCGCAGAGCGAAGACGGATGCCGCGCGGCCGAGGGATCCGCCAAATCATTGCACCCACCTTGCGCGTCCGCGCGACTCCGTCGCGCCCGGTGTTTCAGAGTTTCAGTGTTTCGGAGCATGCATCTGAGCACCCCTCCGTGCTATCCGTGCCCTCCTGTTAAACACCCAGTCATTGCACCCAACCAGACCCCATCGAAATCGAAATCGGGATCGCTATCGGGATCGAGCGCGCCTCCGGCGCGAGTGCCCAGGAGAGTGGAGAGTGAAGAGAGTCGGCACGCGCCCGAGGGCGCGCAGGAGCTGGAAGTTAGTAGCTGGATGCTCGGGCTACGCCATCCCTTGCACCACGCTCCCCACTTTGCGCCTCGCGCGTCAGTCCGCAGTCGATGCCGCGACAGCGGCATCCGTAGTCAGCGACCCCGCGACCGCGGGGGAGCCGTCGTCAGGACACCGACAGGTGGCCCTCAGTCAGCGAGGCCCCGCCGAGCCGTAGTCCTCCCTCAGCCCTCCGCCCTCCGCCCTCGGCCCTCAGCCCTCAGCCCTCAGCCCTCCGCCCT
>JBJOII010000227.1:0-4183 GCA_046047235.1 Verrucomicrobiota bacterium
ACAAGACACCGCCCCACCCTTCACCCCGCGCTGCCCACGAGGTCGCACCACCTCAAAATCCGTGTCCGATAAATCATTCCGCAATACCTTCACCCCCTCAAAAACCCTCGCCGGCGGCTGCGGCGTCACGGTGCTCGCTAAACGCGGACGCACACCAAAAAAAGGATTCCTCCTCCGCCCCAGCCTGTTGCCCAGCCACGCCGCCACACGCAAAAACCAACCACGACCAGGACCCAACCCCCGATCCTCCTCCACCCGCTGCCCCGCAACACTCATCCGCCTCACCCCATACGGAGCATCCTCCCGAAAGGAAACAGTCCCCCGCGAAACCGGACACGGCCCATCACCCGGCCTCGCCGCCCTCCGCACCGCCGGCCTGCCGCGCACGAACCTCGGCAAACTCCGAATGCCCACCACATGATACCGGCCCATCGGTATCTCCCCCTCCGTAAACGTGTCGCTCACTCGGAGCATGCGAATCAGCTGCATAATCTTAAATGAGTTGAAACGCCTCAGACATCAGTTGCTCATCCACCGTACTCGACGCCTCGTAACGCGCTGGATTCCAAATCTCAAACCGATCCACCAACCCCACCAAAACCGCCTCAGCATCAATTCCCGCTGCCTTGGCCATCGTCTCAGGCAAACAAATCCGCCCCGCCCGATCCAAAACAACCCGATCCGACTTCCGACCTATCAAATGCCGCAACGCCTGAGCCTTCGGATCGTAAAAAGGCATCGACTTCAATTTGCCCACCAGCACAGCCCACTCAGCCGGAGGCAAAACCAACAAACACGCATCCGCCGTCGAACCCTTCGGCCACAGGATTAACGTGAACGCCTCGGGCTTCGCAGGTCGCCACTTGGCCGGGACCTGCACACGCCGCTTGTCATCCACCCCATGACGATAGAGCGAATTGTAAAAGATCGGCTCGTTGACCTGTTCTGGCTCCATCGGGCTGATTCGTCATGGGAAAACGGCATACTTTTAACCCACAACGCCCCACTGTTATACACCTTGCCCCACCACGGTCAATGGTTATTCAGGCCATTCACCGCTCGAAAAAGAACCAAAACCTCCAGCTAACCCCCCTGTTCCAATAGCACAGTGGCTCGCTTTAACGCTAACTCTATATCAGCACAGACATTGTCTCGCCCCAGCCGATCCAGAAAACCGGCACGATCCATCACCAATAGCGGTTGAGTATGCGGCCCGCTCAAAACCAGATGCCTACCCTTCGCCCTCAACTTCCCATGCAAGTCCTCCAAGGCATTTAAACCCGTCGCATCCATCGCCAGAACCTTCCTCATCCTCAAAACCAACGCCCTCGGTTCCTGCTGCGCCCGGTTCAGGGCGGTCTCCAGCTTGTCCGCCGCCCCAAAGAAAAATGCCCCAAAGATCCGGTAAACCATCACCCCCTCAGGCACCCGCTTCCCCACCAGAGACTGATGCGCCCCCTCCGTCTCGGTCCTCTCATCAACCGCACTTACCTGAGTCGTCTCCGCAATACGCTTGATGAATAAAAATGACGCCAACACCAACCCAACCTCCACCGCCACCGTCAAATCCACCAGAACGGTCAGGCTGAACGCCGTCAGGAAAACCACCGCGTCACTCCTCGGCCACCGCCGTAATCGCACAAATTGATGCCATTCCCCCATCCTTAACCCTGTCGCCACCAACACCCCACTCAACGTCGCCAAAGGAACCCGACTCGCCAAAGGAGCCGCCAAGAGCACCAGCCCCATCAATGTCAGCGAATGGATCACCCCCGCAACCGGCGTCCGGGCCCCACTACGCACGTTCGTCGCCGTCCGCGCAATCGCCCCCGTCGCCGGAATGCCCCCGAATAAGGCCGCCCCAATGTTCGCCAAACCCTGAGCCATCAACTCCTGATTGGAATCATGACGATCCTCAATCATCCCGTCCGCCACCACGGCGCAAAGCAACGACTCAATCGCCGCCAGTAACGCAATGGTAGTAGCAGGCCGAACCAGCTCCCGCATGGCCGCAAAACTCAAATCCGGCAACCCAGGCGATGGCATCGCACTCGGAATCCCCCCAAACCTCGAACCAATTGTCTCCACCCCCCACCTCTGATCCAGCCCCAGCAACACCACGGCAACACTCCCCACCACCAATGCCACCAGAGTCCCCGGAACCACCCGCCCCCACCTCGCCGGCCAAAACAAAATCAACCCCAACGACGACGCCGCCAACACCACCGTCGGAACATGCACACTCCGCCACACACCCCAAAATACCTCCAGCTTCTCCACAAAACCCGGGGGAACAGTCTCCAAATTGAACCCGAAAAAATCCCTGACCTGCGTCGAGAGAATCAACACCGCAATCCCCGCCGTAAAACCCATCGTCACCGGATATGGAATGTACTTCACCATGGCCCCCATCCGTGCCACCCCCATGATCAGTAAAATCACCCCGGCCATGATCGTGCAAACCACCAGATTGTTCACCCCGTGCTGGGCAATAATCCCATACACAATCGCTACAAACGCACCCGTCGGACCACCCACCTGAACCCGTGACCCTCCCAGCAAAGATATGATCAAACCCGCAACAATAGCCGTGTAAAGCCCCGCCTTTGGATCCACCCCCGACGCAATCCCAAATGCCATCGCCAACGGCAAAGCCACAAAGCCCACAGTCAACCCCGCAACCAAATCCGCTGAAAAATCCCTGCGCGAATAACCCCTCAGGCAGTCCACCAGACGGGGACGAAATCTAAAAAAAGAAGAGGACATCCGGAAAATTTCCCTGATCGCAGTAAGCTAAAAACAACCCCGGCAGCTCGATCGAAATACCCGCACCCACACCCAAATCACCCTACCCCCAGCTGTCTCAGGATCTCGCGCAACCCCATTCGGTCACCCCGGACCGCGGGCCACATCCATCTCCCTCTAAACCATCGACAGCCTTTTGCAATGGCTTTCTCTTTACCTGCCCTGAGATGGAATGCCTCGCTCGAGACCAACCCCCTCCCAAAGCCAACCACCGCCAGTCGCTGCACCGTTTCCCACCATCCTAAACCTCAGTCTCCCCCAGCAACCACAGGCACCTCAGGAAGCCACCGGCTAAACACCAGCCCCAATGCGTAAACCACCAAACCCAGAAAAGCCGCCGTCACCGCCATCTTTGCCGCCGGATTTCCCCCGGGAACCCACGACGCCGACGCCATCACACAAATCAACCACTGCACACCGGTCATCCGCACCGCCGACACAGATCTGGACATAGTTGCCCTCCTTATGCCCGCACCCGCCAATCCACGCAAGCGTCTTGATGACGCCCATCTTCCCCGCCATGATCCCCGCGTGCTCGTCGAAGACTTCGACTATCCACTGCCCCCGGAACTCATCGCTCAGCATCCCGCAGATAAACGGGATGGCTCCCGCCTGCTTGCCCTCAATCGACAAACCGGACGCACCAGCCATCGCACATTCCTCGACCTCCCCAGCCTCCTCCTGCCCGGCGACCTCCTCGTCTTCAATGATAGCCGCGTCGTCCCCGCCCGCCTCCGCGCCCGCAAACAAGACTCCGGCGGTAACATCGAAATCCTCCTCGCCGAGGAAACCTCGCCCCTCGAATGGTGGGTCATGCTCAAACCCGGTAAACGCGTCCGCCCCGGAACAGTCATCGAGTTCATCGATCACCACAAACAACCCACCCCCCTCCACGCCACCATCCTCGAAAAATCCGCCTCCGGCCTCTGCCTCCTCCGCTTCCATGACACGTCAAACCTCCTCGAAGATATCAACCGCATCGGCGAAATCCCCCTCCCACCCTATATCGAACGCCAACAGGAACCCTCCGCCCTTCTCAACGACAAGGAACGCTACCAGACAGTCTACGCACGCCACCCAGGCTCCGTCGCCGCCCCCACAGCCGGCCTGCACTTTACCCCCGAACTGCTCAATACGATCAGCCGCCGGGGAGCCGAATGCTGCCACATCACGCTGCACGTCGGACTAGGCACCTTCGCCCCCATCAAATGCTCCTCTGTCCAGGACCATCGCATGCACTCAGAACGGTTCTCCGTCAGTGACGCCACCGCCAAAACCATCCAGCAAGCCATCGAACAAAAACGACGAATCATCAGCATCGGCACAACCACTGTCCGCGTCCTCGAACACCTCGCCCAAAAATACGGAACCATCCCCG
>JBJOII010000228.1:0-4155 GCA_046047235.1 Verrucomicrobiota bacterium
CCCACCCAAAGCTCCTGCCTACTGTCCTCGAACAAGGTAAAAATCCGCGTCCCCGGCAAACCAGGCGTATTACCCGGATCCATCACGGTAAACTGATGCCCGTCAAACCGGACCAGCCCCTTTAAAGTCCCCAGCCACAAATACCCCTGACGGGTCTGAACCATCGACAGCACAGAGCTCTGCGGCAACCCATCCTTGGTACGCCACACATCCACAGCATACGGGACCCCCTCGCGACGAAATACCGCCGAGTGAACCGATCCAGGCCGAAACCCCAACCACACCACCAAAGCCAACAGTAACCAGGCTGCCATGCCCCGGAGCCGGAACCCTATTGCCTTGTGCTCTCTAACCAAGCTCATGCCGGACAAATATCAGGCCAACTCCAGCCGCATTCCTCAGAGACATCCTCAACCAAACCCGGAAACCAGATCAGCGGATCACAAAGCCTGACTCCCGAACCGGCGGGGCCTCAACCGCCTCAGCTGCCGCCGAAGAAAACGCCAGGTAAAGAAAAGCCACAAAATTGGTGAAAGGTAAAAGTAGCAGGACCGCCCAGATCACGTGCTTGCCCCGCGCCTGAACAATCTTAAAACACCATAGTATGCCCGCCACGATGTTCAACAGCGGCACCAAAAACGCCAAGGCCCACCAAGGCGACATGCCCGCCGCCTTCAATAACGGGAAAATCTGCAAGATTGGAACCCAGATTAAAACCCCCGGCTCCTCACCCGCCTTCCGGCAAATCAACCCATAACAGTAGCAACCAAAGACATAGAACACTAATCCCACCACCACAATGACACCGATCCAAAGGGGCGAGATCTCCACATTCTCAACTCCCCCCGCCCCGCCTTGCATACCCCCCTCGCTCTGAACCGCCTGCACAAGACCCCTGAGCTTGTCGCTCGCTGCAACCGGTGCCTCATACCCGACCGCTCCATAGTCCTCCGGCAGCACATCCTCGAAAAACACCTCCCCAATCCCGCCAGCATGCATGATCGTCACCTTGGTATCCGTGCGGGCCGTGATCGTCACGTTCGTGTAAGTCTCAAGCTTCGTTCTCAGCAAAGGAACCACCTCATCATCCGCCCCCCAACAACTCGCCCCCATGCCAGCACCCACCACGATCAACAGTAGAAAAAACCACCGATACCAGCCACTCTGCGCATTGCTCATCATTATGCCTTTCTCCAGTCCATCGCCGCTCCACCAAACCGGGCATCATAGATCCTCAGGCCGGTTCATCAACTCCGCAATCCGTGCAAGCAGCCGGCCCGCAGCCCCACCATCCAACACCCGATGGTCAAAACTCAACGTCAACTGCGACTCAGTCACGGGAACAAATTCACCCTTCGCCGCATCCCAAAAAGGCACCTTGCGACCCGCCCCCAACCCCACCACCAACGTCTGCTCCGGTAACGGAATCGGCGTCGCCCAGGTTAACCCAAACGTACCAAAATTCGTGACCACCCCAATCGCACCCCCCGTGGCATCCGCCGGCAGCCTCCGCCTGTGCGCCAGATCAATCAGATCATTGTACGCACCCACTAGCTCCACCAGGGAACGCTGGTCCGCATGCCGCAATACCGGCACCAAAACCCCGTCCTCCGCCTCCACCGCAAAACCAAGGTCAATCGATGAAGGATGAACTATCCTCCGCCCAATCAGCCGGCCAGCCGGAGCACTGTTCTCAGCCAAAGCCAATGCCAAAGCACGCAACACATACAGCGCCGGCCCGGGCTTGGGATCACAACCACGCCGATGCGCCAACAGCCGATCCATGTTCACCGGCGCCCCAACCGTAGCCAACGGCCGGGTCCAGCTGCGCCGCATCGCATCAGCCACCGCTACACGCATGCTCGAAGCCGGCGTCTGCTTCTGCTGGTCCAGCGTCTGAATGAAATTCTCAAAATCCTGTATGGTCACACGCCCCCCGGCCCCGCTGCCAGCTACCCCGGCCAAATCCGCCGCATGCAACCCCAACTCGGCAATCCGCGCCTTCAGCCTCGGCGACATGTAACTCGCACCACCCGCGGCCGCCGGAACCGGCAACCCTTTCACTGTAGGCAATACCTTCCCCCCCGAAGCGTCCGGCTCACTCACCTCCCCACTCCGCTCCTCCTGTCCGCCTTCACCCCCGGTAACATCAGCCGCCAACCCCGCCCGCTTCAACTCCT
Source organism: Verrucomicrobiota bacterium (assembly GCA_046047235.1). GTDB lineage: Bacteria > Verrucomicrobiota > Verrucomicrobiia > Limisphaerales > JAHDYP01 > JBMTVN01. The sequence goes on from JBJOII010000228.1 coordinate 2,181, forward strand.
CCTCAGAAACCTCCAATAACCCCAACTGCGCCCCCACCGCATAACTCTCATCCAACTCAGCACTCCACCGCTCCACCCTGCCGCAACACGGCGCCACCACGTTCAAGGTTGCCTTGTTCGTCTCCACCTCCAAGACATCCTGGTCCGCCTTCACCTCCTCCCCCGGATTCACCAGGAACCTCACAACGGTCGCTTCAGCAATGGATTCCCCCAACTGGGGCATAATAATCGGTATCTGTGGCATGACAAATCAGCTCTAGTTCAAAGCCTCAAAAGCTTACGCAAAGCCGACGCAATCGATCGCGCGGTCGGACGATGCGAACTCCATAAATGCGGATGAAAGGGAACCGGGGTATTCTTGGCATTCAACCTCTGCGGCGGCGCGTCCAATAATTGCAGCCCCTCGGCCGCCACCCGCGCCACCACCTCCGCCGTTACCCCACCCCAAGGCCACGACTCACCAACGCAAAGCAAACGGCCCGTCCGCGCCACCGACGCCATCACGGTGTCCGTGTCCAATGGCTTCACGGAACGTAAATCCACTACCTCAGCCTGATACCCCTCAGTGGCCAGCTCCTCCGCAGCCGCCAGCGCCTCGTGCACCATCGCCCCATACGCCACAACCGTCACATCCCGCCCCTCACGACTCAACCGCGCCTTCCCAATCGGTAAAGCCTCCTCCGGCAATGCCTCCGCCTTCAGATGATAATACAAAAGCTTGTGCTCACAGAAGATCACCGGATCATCCAACGAGACCCCCTCCAGCAACATGCTGTAGGCATCCTCCACGGTCGCCGGCGTCACCACCACCAGCCCAGGGTAATGCGCATAAACCGACTCCAGACTCTGGCTGTGAAACGGACCACTACCCACTGTGCCACCCGATGGCAACCGAATCACCAGCGGACACGGCCTGCCATTGCGCCAAAACTGCGTCGCCGCCTGATTCACAATCTGGTTGAAACCCGCCGATGAAAAATCAGCAAACTGCATCTCAATAATCGGCCGCATCCCCTCCAATGCACTCCCCACAGCCATCCCCACCATCGCATCCTCACTGATCGGCGCATCCAAAACCCGCCCGGGAAACTCCGCTGCCAGATTCTTCGTCGCCTTGAACGCCCCACCAAACGTGCCCACATCCTGCCCGTAAATATAAACGCGCGGATCCTCCCTCAACGCCCTCGCCTGCGCCTCCCGAATCGCCTCCAGATACGTAATGCTCATACAGACACACCCCCGCCTTCAACTAATCGCGACGTCGACAACGCCGACCAGTCCTCCTTGAACGGATCAGGAGCCGGCTCTCGCTGCACCAAAGACAAAGCCTCCTCCACCCGCCGCACCGCTTCACCCCTCCACTTCGCCAGCACATCCACACTCACCCACCCATCCCCCAATGCCCTCGCCTCAGCTACCTTCAGACAATCCCGCCCCACCGCAGACTCCTTCATCGATGGATCAATGTAACTGGCATCATCATGCTCACCATGACCGCATAACCGAAGCAAATCCGCCTCAATCAGTTGTGGACCACCCCCGCGCCGCGCCGCCTCAATCGCACCCCCAACAACCTTCAAACACGCCTCCAAATCCGTCCCGTCCACCTCATGCCCCGCTACCCCGTAACCCGCCGCACGATCGACCAGCCGACGACAAGCAAACTGCCGGGAGTTCGGCGTCGAATAAGCATACTGATTGTTCGCCACCACCAAAACCAAAGGCAACCTCTCCACCGCCGCCTGGTTCAAGGCCTCATGAAACGCCCCCGTCGATGTACCCCCCTCACCTAACGTCGTCACCCCAACAAATTCACTCTCACCACGCCACCGACGCGCAAATAATGTCCCGTTCGTCACCGCAATCATCGCCCCCAAATGACTAATCATCGGCAAAATCCCCTGATCAATCCGCCCACGATGCACATTGCCGTCCCGCCCCCTCATCGGCCCTAAAGCCGAACCCAGCGCCGTCC
>JBJOII010000229.1:0-4148 GCA_046047235.1 Verrucomicrobiota bacterium
GGTCGCCTGGATCGTCGATGTCGATCCGGTGGAGATGCTGTGACGCCCGGCCCCGCACCACTCAACCGACGTGGCAACAACGGCTGCCGCACAAAATCATCAAACCACGCATCCTCATGCCGATGCCCCAACAACGCGCTCACATCCTCAAACCACACCTGCTTCAGCCCCTCCTCACCAACCTGGGCCACCACACCTCCACTCTCAGGCTCACGAATCCGATACACCCGCCCCGCCAAAACCCCTTCCACCACGCTCTCCACCCCCGATGGCCAACGCACCCGAATCACCGCCGCCTCACCCCCATCCCCCATCCCAAAACACCGCACCCCATCGTCCCCCGACAAATAACGCCCACCTGCCGATACCTCGTCCGACTGCACCGGCAACCCCGGCGCAGACACCGTAATCCGCGCTCCCACACCCGCCGTGTTCCCCCCCGCACCAACCAACCGCACCGCCACCCGCGGCTTCATCACCTCGTTCCGATACAACCCCACCTCCCCATTCAAACTGTTCAACACCACATCCAAATCCCCATCCCCATCCAAATCTGCCAACGCTATCCCCTGCGACACCAACTCCTCGCTAAACCCCCAATCCTTGCCCACTTCCTCGAAAGTCAAATCCCCCCGGTTCCGAAATAAAAGGTTCGGCGTCGCCAAACGCGGAAACATCAACCGCGCCTGAAAAACCGCCTCATCCGACATCCGCCGCGATGCCCGCATCGATTTCATCCGCTCCGCCACATCCAGATCACGCGCCGCCCGCTCCATCCCGTTCGCCACCAACACATCCTCATACCCGTCCAAATCCACATCCAGAAACGCACACGACCACGCCCAGTCCGCCGCCTCCAGCCCGACCAACTGCGCCACCTCAGCAAAGGTGAAATCCTCCCGCTGCAACTGCAACACGTTGTGCTCAACCTGCGGACGCCCCCCCACCTCCATGACCAACTCAGGCGACGGCGGCACGTCCGGCTGATACCGCATCCGCTGCTCATGCTCCCGACTCAACATGTCCAACACCACAAAGTCATCCCGCCCGTCCCGATTGATATCAGAGAAATCCACCGCCATCGAAAACCGGCTCGTGTGCCGCATGGACAACGCAGGAAGAGCCTGAAAACGCCCCCCGCCACGATTCACCCACAAACGATCCTCCGTCTGAAAATCATTGCACACATACAAGTCCGGCAACCCGTCCCCATTCAAATCCCGAAACGCCGCACACAATCCCCAATCCCGTGGAACCTCCTTCAATGCCTCACCCCGCTCATCCAAAAATGCCCCCCCAACAAACGGCACCACCTCAAACCTCATCCCACCCTCGTTCCGCAAAAACACGTCCGGCTCCCCCAACTCCTGAATGTCCCCCCGCTCCCCCACCACAAACCGGTTCGTCAAAGCCGGATCAGTCGTCGATACCCCATTCAATGACTCCATCACCATCCGACCCTCCACCCGCGCAAAGGTCGCCCGCGCATTCGGAATGTCCATCAACCCCAACGTCCGATAGTTGCTGATATACAAATCCAAATCCCCATCCCCATCATAATCTGCTGCCGTAGTCGTCATCCCCCCCGCACCCGAATTCAACTCCCCACCCGCAGCACTAAACCGCCCCCCACCGTCATTCGCAAAAACCCGCGTCCCGTTCCCCAAGGTGTTCACCACCAAATCCAAATCCCCGTCCCCATCCAAATCCAATAAGGTCGCCCCCGTCGAAGTCAGCCCCGCACAACCCGCACCCCCGGCACCCGCCACCCGCTCAAATCGCCACCCGCCCAAATTCCGAAATAACGCGTTCTCACCATCGGAACAGCAAAGATAAACATCACACCACCCGTCCCCATCCACATCCCCCGCCGCTACCCCCGCACCGTTCAGCAAAATCTGGTTCGTCAAATGCCGCCGCTCCGGCAACGTATTCGTAAAACTCAAACCAGTGCTTCGGGGACTCAACAGCTTAAAACCCGCCCCACCCCCCAGCCCGGCATCCCGCAGCTTGGCCCAAGAATAACCTTCCTCCTCCTGCCACGCCACCCCACCCCAAACACCCCCCGACATCACAACAGCCCCAAAACACAAGGCACAGATCAACCAAAACTGAAAACGTAACCGGGCAATCACGGCGCTTACCCTAGTCCAGCCAAAGCCAGCTGGCAAACCGCGCCTGTTAACCCAAAGGCCATGGTGTCAATCGCGCCCCGACCGTACCGCACCCCACAACACCGTCTCCCCGTAAAGCACCAGCGCCTACCGCCTCCCCTGCTCCTCACTCAGCCGCTGCAACAACGCATCCAGACTCTCCAAATGCTGACGCACCGCCGCGTTCTGCGGATCTAACCGCAACGCCTCCACAAATTGCTCCCGCGCCTCACGCAACTTCCCCGTCCGCACGTAACTCACCCCCAGATTGTCGCGCGCCAATACAAAATCCGGACGCTGCTGCACCACCAACTCAAACTGCTGCTGCGCCGCAATGAAGTCCTTCTTGAATCCCAACTCCACCGCCAGCAAATACCTCGCCTCCCAATAGGAAGGACTCAACTCCACCGCCTTGCTCAAACATTCAATCACCTCACCCCGACGCTCCAACGCCCCCAACGGATCCGCCATGTGCCGCAACACCCTGGGATTACCCGGATTCCTCGAACGCAAATCCTCATACACCACCAATGCTTCCTCATACCTCTGCTGACGAAAGAGAATCTGCCCCAACTCCAACCGCGCCTCATCCAAATCCGGCCGCAAAGCCAGAGAACGTTCAAACGCCTCCCTCGCCCCATCCAATCGGCCCAAACGCACCAGTAACCTCCCCTGCTCAAACCACGGCAACGGATTGTCCGGCATCAACGCCGAAACACTCTGCCACGTCTCCACCGCCCGTTGCACATCATCCGTCGCCTCCAAAAACGCCGCAAAGTTCTCCTGCAACAAAGGATCCTTCGGATGCGCCTGGATCGCCTCCAAATAAATATCCTCCGCCTCCAAATACCGCCTCGGATGCAGGGTCTCCCTCAATGCGGCAATCCGCCCGGCCATCCACTCGTCCCGCTCCCGATGCCCCAGCTGCCCCGTAAACGGAGCCTGCTGAAAACGCCGCAACATCTCCTCCCAGACCCGCACCCGGTTCCAATCCGTCAACCCCAACCGCGCCTCCACCGCATCCGTCCGCGCAAACCGCGACTTCGCACCCCCCTTCATCGACTCCGGTAACCGCCCCGCCACCTCCTCCGCCAACCATCGTGCCACCCGCTCGTTCCCCGCAAAATCATAATGCACATGATCCAGAAACACCTCCCGTCCCACCGGCCCCTCCTGGTTCAACAACTCCTCAATGTCCACCAACCCCACTCCAGATTCCGCCCTCGCCAACTCCCTAACCAGCCGGTTCAAATCCGATCCCGTCCGAAACGCCAACGCATCCACATCACTCGCCGCACGCACATGCCCCAACGCCGCCTCACGATCCCCCAACTCCAACGCCACTACCCCCTGCCGATACCGCACCTCCGCAAAACCCCCATCCATCCCCGCCGCATGGTCCAACTCCGCCAAGGCCCCCACCCAGTCACCCCCAGCCTGCGCCGCCACACCCGACGCCAAGTGATTCGTCCACACCCCCCCCTGGCTCTCATCAAAGGACAACGCATGACGGCTCGCAAACGGCGGACAGTCCAGCAGGTTCACCCCCACCGTGCACAACAATACCTCCGCCCCGGCACGTTGCCCCGACTCCACCATGTCCCTCAAATTCGCCCCAAAATGCTCCTTCACAACGCTGCGCTTCGGATCATCCGGCGCCAACGCCTTCTCCAAAAACATCCCCAACCCACCCCATTGCTCCGGCAAGGCCTCCTTCCCGCCACCTCCACCCAACTGCTCCGCCATCCACTGCCCCAAACGCGTCCGCTTAAATGCCAGCCCCGCCCGAATCACCAGCCTCGGCGGAGCCTCAGCCCCAAACAAGGTCATTGCCCCAAACGGCCCCACCATCTCGTTGTTCCCCATGTAGATCACCCAGACGTCGCCGTTGCGCGGCACCGCCAGGTTGCGGACAACCAGCGGCGCATACGCTTTGGCGTCCTGCAATGCGTGTCCGGCTTCGTGACAGGCCACCCCGACCGCCGCCATCTCCTC
>JBJOII010000230.1:0-4099 GCA_046047235.1 Verrucomicrobiota bacterium
CGCCGCCCCAAAGGCACCTGCCAATCCCGATAATCAATCACTCCTCCCGACTGCGTCGCCTCATTCTTCAAATACTCCGGCAAAATGCTCAGCGCAGAAATTAACGCCAACCGGTCAGCCACAAAAAAACAACTGCAGTCAAAATTGGTCAGCAACCACTTGTGCGGGTTGAAACAATAACTGTCCGCCATCTCCAAACCCGCGTTCACAAACCGATACTCGGAACAAATCGCCGCCACTCCCGCATACGCCGAATCCACATGCAGCCATAACCCTTCTCGTCGACAAACCTCCCCAATCGCTCCCACGGGATCAATCGCAGTCGACGATGTCGTCCCCACGGTCGCGCACACAAAAAAAGGCACCAACCCAGCCGCACGATCCGCCGCAATCGCCCGCTCCAACGCCTCCACCCGCATCGCATAAGCCTCGTCCACCTCAACCAAACGCAGGTTCTCCCTCCCCAACCCCGCTATCCCCATCGCCTTCTCCACGGACGAATGCGCCTGACTGGAAGCATACGCCACCAACTGCCCCCGGTTCCCTTCACGATTCACTTCACCACCACTTGCCCGCTCCCTCGCCGCCACCAAAGCGCACAACACCGCACTCGACGCACTGTCCTGGATCACCCCACCCCCAGCCCCATCCGAGCTGAACCGCTCCGGCAATCCCAACGCCTCCACCATCCAGTCCAACACGACCATCTCCAGCTCAGTGCAGGCCGGGCTCGTCGCCCATAACATCCCCTGCACCCCCAACCCGCTCGAAATCAAATCCCCCAAAATAGAGGGCCCGGAGTTGTTGCATGGAAAATAGCCGAAAAAATTCGGCGACTGCCAATGCGTCACCCCCGGCAGAATCCACTTCTCCAAATCCCCATAAATCACCTCAAATGCCTCACCCCGCTCCGGGGCTGCCGATGGTAATCCCCCACGCAACGCACCCGGCTCAACCACCGACATCACGGGCCTCCCCTCCACCCCCTCCAAGTAGTCCGCAATCCAATCCACACACGCGTGCCCCCACTTCCGAAATTCCTCGCCCGACATGTGCCCTCCTCCACCCGCCGCCAAGTTGCTTTCATCCATACTCGTATCCTCTCCACCACTCCACTGCCCCAGGCCAACCTCTACCGCCCCAATCCACACAACGAAACCAAAGCCCGGTAATACTCCGCATCGTCCTGCCGACCCTGAAACCGAAACGGCTCGAACTGGTTCACCTCCTTCAACATTAACCCATAGGAAGCGCCCGCCCCCACGGTAGCCCGTAACGCCCCCACCGCCTCACCCCCAACCTTGTCGTCCTCGTTGCACACAATCGGCTTCCCATACTTCCGCAAAACCTCCACCCGACCCGCAATCTCTCCCACTGGCACCCCGTTGAAATGGATCAACATGAAATCCACCAACTCCGCCAATCGCTCCGGATACCCGCCATGCCCCAGCCCACTGGTCGATACCAGCAACCCCGGCGCCTCCCGTCTCACCAAACCGATCAACTCAGCCTGCCCCTCCACGCTGCGCAATACCTCATGATCAAATCCCCCGTGATCAAACTCGTTCGCAATCTCCAACACCACGTTGGTGTAGCCCTGCCTCCGAATCCACCGCGCAACCTCAACCACCCCACGCCGCACTGCCACCCCATCCGCCAACACCTCATCCTGACGCTGATAATAACACCCCAGAACCACCACCACGCCCTCCCGATCACACGCCTCAATCACCCGCCCCACCCGCCGCAAGTAGTCCCCACGCAACAACCCGTCCGACGCAAAAGCCGAGTTCAATGCCCCCTCATATCCCGGCATCCCCCCCTGTAAATTCAAAGTCACCGCCCTCACCCCGCACGCGGCATAATCCGGCAACGCAGCCAGAAACGCCCTCACGTTGCCCTCCACATCAAAACCCACCCTCCGCTGGTCCTCAAAGGTCGCGTTCACCATCCGCACGTTCGGCAACAACCCCTCCATCGCAGTCCCCGGAAACAACGCCTCCCCGCCCACCAACCAACGCGCCCCCCGAATCCCCACTCGCGTCCGCGCTTCAAACCGCTCCCTCCCCAACCGACGCTCCACCTGCGCCCGATGCAGATTAGCCGGCTCCAGCTCACCCGCCACAATGGGCTCAAACCACCGTCCCCCATCCTCCCTCACAACATCCCCATCCTTCCCCAATCCCACCAGATTCATCAGGTCCGGACCAAACCCCGCAGGTGGCCAACTCAATTCACCCTCGGCCCGAATGTTCCAAAAAGTCCCCCGCGCCGCACAGTTCTTCCCCAGGTCCGCCCCGCCACCACAACGCCATAACCTCGTCCCCGCCCCAGCATCCAAATCAGTAAACAAATTCGCCACCGGAGCATGCTTGTGATGATCCAAACACAAATCCACTCCGCGCCCCTCGGAAAACACATTACCAATGCACCGGCTCACGGTCAGGTCATGAATAAACCGACACCGAATATCAAAACGCGTGAACAAGTTGTCCGCCCCTCCCACATACGTCCCGTGATGCCCCACATGCCCCCCTCCATCCGCCGGCCGCGTCGATGTGTAAACCAAATCCTCCAACGTGTTAAATACCCCGCTCACCATCGGCCCGCTGTCCGCATTCACAAAAGCCACCCGCCTCACCCAACAATGCGCCACACCCGACAACGCCACAGGATTATACCCCCGCTCGGTAAAGTGCCCCTCATACGGTGTCTCCGGAAACTCAAAGGTCAGATCCTCCACCCCACACTCGCTCACGCTCGGCCTGAACTCCCGCAGCTCCGGCTTCCACCCAACCCTGACATCAAACCGTAGCCTCCGGTCCAACTCCACTCTTCGCCCCTCCAGCCCCACCACCCGCGCCGCCATCGAAACGCGCACCCTCCCACGCAACTCGTCCAACGACCCCGGATCCCCGTCATACAAGGAAGACGCCAAACTGTTCTCCCCATCATCCCGCACCACCAGCTCCACCTCCTGCCCCACCCCTAAACGACTCGCATCGTCCACCTCCAAGATCGACTCGCCCAATGCCGCCTCACCACTCACCCGCGCCAAAACCTCCGACCCCGTCGACCCCTTGAACCAAATAAATCCACCCGACCACGAATAGTTCGATGTCGGCCTCCCACTCGTGGTCGCACCCAAATTCGACCGCACCTCCTCCAAGGGCCGCGGAAAAAATAAAACGGTCCGATCCCGACCCGCCCCGCGAAAAACCACCCCCGACCGCCTCACCTCCAAAATGTCCCGCACCACAAACCGACCCGCAGGAACCTCAACCACCCGACCCTCGCTCGCCGCAATCGCCCGCTGAAAAGCCCCCGTGTCATCCCCACCGTCATCCGGCACCGCCCCATACTCCAACACGCTCACCCCACGCGGTAAATCCGGCACCGGCTCCTCCCCACGGGAGGTAGCGGCGCTGTCTGACGCATCCAGGGCTTCGCGGATGCGGGCTCCGGCCGCCTGGATCATGCTCAGATCGACGCCGAGCTCGCGGCCGTAATCAATCCGCAGGCCGGTTTCCGCCGCATAGGTATTGAGAACGGAGGGGATGTCGTTCTTGGCATGGCCGGCGGCGAACAGCATCCCGGGCACCGCCAACACCCGCTTCACGCCCTGGGCCCTCAGGCTGTCGAGACCATCGCGCAGGATCGGCCGCGCGAACTCCAGATAGCCGTATTCCACCGGCACACCCGGCAGCAGCTTGCGCAGGCCTTCAGCGAGCTGGGCAAATTCACCCACTGCCTGGCGGTTGCGGCTGCCATGCCCACAGATCAACACCCCGATCGGGCCACCTTCGACGGCGTTGAAATCAAGCTGCGGCGAGGGGTTGCCCATGGGAACACAATCCTGAACCGACCCTATCGGCACAACACCACCTAACCCTGCACAGCCCAGGAAGACCCAACACCTAGGGTGCCTCCAAACAACCGACCCACCCGTGCAGAAAGGAGAAAGCAACCGCGCCGGTGAACTGAAGGAGCTGGGCTGGAGCGCCGAAGACGTGCGCCGCTATGAAGAGCTGTGGGAGTACCGCCAGCGCTGGGGTGCGATCAACCTCGAGCGGGAAGACCGCCAGTTCCTGCGCAAGGC
>JBJOII010000231.1:0-4293 GCA_046047235.1 Verrucomicrobiota bacterium
CCCGCCGTTCCCCGCTCCCAGCTCCCGGTTCCCTCCCCCCCGAACGGTCTCCTCCGATGCCCGCAACAGCAACCCCCCGCAACGCAGCGTCACGTTCCCCCGCACGGTGTTTACATCCGCATCCTCCGCCAGTGTCCGCAACGCCGGATACCGCTCCAAATACCGCTCGCGATCCACCGCCCTATCCTCCAGGGCCTTCGCCACAAACTCCCTCCAGCGCTGGTCACCCCAGCGGGTAAAACTCACCGCCGCCCGACAGTCCGCAAACAGGTTCCCCTCAATGACGTTGTCCTTGCCACCGTGAATCTGCACCCCGCCAAATCCCACCGCCCCCGCCGAACACCGGTGAAATACGTTCCCCTGCACCAGCACGCCACTGATCGCATCATCCAACCTCACCCCCGCCTGCCCCGTGTGCGTCTCCTCTCCCAGCCCTTCCCGACTCCCCATGTGATGCCAATAGTTGAACCGGATCACATTCCCCCTATAGGTCGCGTTCCCCCACATGTCCACTCCTCCCTGATCGTCCGACTCCAACACCACGTCATGCACCTCGTTGTATTCAATCAGATGGTCGTTGCCCCCCACCCGCATCGCACTGCTCGCCACATGATGAATCCGGTTGTGCCTCACTTTGTTCGCCACGCCATCCAGCAACACCCCCGGCGTATACGTGTGATCCACCCGTGATAAATGATGAATATGGTTGTTCTCCAGCAAATGCCCGCCAGCCAACAAGGTCTTGCGATCGCCCCCCGCCCAAATCACCCCGCCTCGACCCAACGTATGAATATCACAGGAACGCACCACATGATCCCGCCCCCCTTGCACCTCGATCCCATTGCCCCCCAGCTTGCGCACGGTGCAACCCACCAACTCCACTCTCTCGCCACCCACCACCCTCAAGCCATCCGCTCCACCCAGCTCCCAACTCAACCCCTCGAACCGCACATGCGACACCCCCTCAGCCCATACCATCGGCTCCTTCAACAAGGACAACTCCACTTTCGCCCCCCGCAAATCCCCCTTCGGATACAAATACACCCGCCTGCTCGCCCGATCCAAATACCACTCCCCCGGCGCATCCAGTTCAGACAACACGTTCACCGCAAAATACCGCTGCTCCTTGCGAAACCCATACTGATGCCACGGCTTCGCCAAGGTGATCTCTTTCTTCTCCAAATCAATCGACTCAATCTTCTCATATGAATCCGCCCAGTCCCAAAACCAATAGCCATAAAGCCACGCATCCGGCTCACCCACCCAGCGCGAGGGACGTTCCCCCGCGTAAACAAAGCGCCCCTCCTTCGTCCCCTTCTTGTTGTCCCAAGCCCCCAAAGTCAACGGCCCCAAAACATCCACGGTCTTCACAAAACCCTCGTTCGGCCAGCGCGCCCAAACCATCGGTTCCCCATCAACAAACAGCTCCACCACCGGATGCGTCCCAAACCCCCGACCACTGCTGAACCCCCCGAGCTCAAAGGGCGGCAGCTCCCCAACGCCCGCATACGGGAGTTCCCAAACCACCACCTTGTCCACCATGTCCCCCAACAACCGCTCCGGTGCACTCAATGCATCCAGCCGCCCGGGTTCCCCCAGCTCAACCCCACCCTGAAATACCGGCTCCGCACCCTCCGCCGCCCGGTACACCACCGGACTCTCCGCCATACCGGAATCCTCCACCGACAACCGGAACGTTTGCCCCACCCGAAATACCCCCTCAATCCGCACCTCAATGCCGCCCGGAATGGTTTGCCCCTCCCGGCGCAATGCCCGGATCCGGTCCCGCGCCCCCTCCAAGCTCTCCAAAGGATGCCCCTCATCGCCTGAAGCCCGGTCACTCCCAAACGGGGCCACATGGAACACTCGCGCGGGAACCCTTGCCTCAGGAAAAACCGTGGGAGCCGCTGCCACAAAAACCACAGAAAGAAATCCGCCCGCCAGAAGACCAGAAAGGCAAACTCGCATCCCCGGACCCTAGATCTTCCCCCACATCACCTCCATCGAAATCGCCTTCAAAGATCCATCACCACAAGTCGCCACCACCCCGCTTCGCGCCATGCCGCTTGTCCTGCTTTTGGCTATTCCGACTACGCCTCCCGCTTGCCGCTTCACGCTCTACCCTCTCCCCTCTCCTCTCTCCCGACTCAATACCCCCCCGCCTGACCATCCTTCCTCGACTCCGATGCCCCCCAATACACGCCCTGCTCCACATCCCGCATAATGGCCTGATACCCGCCATAATACGCCGTCGGTTCACTGCCAAGCCGATGCCCGCGCCGACGCAACTCCTCCAGCACCTCCGGCTCAAAACCCGCCTCCACATTCAGTTGACCACCATCCACCATCCGCTCTCCCGTCGGCTCGCTCGACCGCACATGATGCATCCTCGGCGCATCCCCTGCCTCCTGCAGGCTCATCCCGAAATCGATCAGGTTCACCAACACCTGCACATGCCCCTGCGGCTGCATATCCCCGCCCATCACTCCAAAACTCATCCAGGGCTTGCCACCCTTCGTCACAAACGCAGGTATGATTGTGTGAAACGGCCGCTTGCCCGGCGCATAGCTGTTCGGTCGCCCCGGCTTCAGATCAAACAACTCCCCCCGATTCTGCAAAACAAAGCCCAGCCCCGGAGGGGTCATGCCCGACCCCAAACCCCGATAGTTGCTCTGGATCAACGAGACCATCATCCCCTCGCTGTCCGCCACGGTCAGGTAAATGGTGTCGCTGGTCTCCAACTGCGTCAGCCCGCCGGTATAAGCCTCAGCCGCATGCCCAAGATCAATCAGCCCACGCCTCTCAGCCGCATACTCCTTCGAGAGCAACCGCTCCACCGGAGTGCGAAAGAAATCCGGATCAGCGTAATACCGCGCCCGATCCTCAAACGCCAGTTTCTTGGCCTCAGTAAACACATGCATGTAATCCGCACTCCCAAAACCCATGGCCCGCAGATCAAACGCCTCCAGAATGTTCAGCATCTGCAACGCCGCAATCCCCTGCCCGTTTGGCGGCAACTCCCACACGTCATATCCCCGGTACTGCACCGATACCGGCTCCACCCACTCCGACCGGTGCAACGCCAAATCCTCCTCCGACAAAAAACCGCCCTGCTCTTTCATGTAAGCTGCAATCCGCTCCGCCACCTCCCCCTCGTAAAACCCCTTCCTCCCCTTGCGGGCAACACGCTTCAACGTCTGGGCCAAACCGGGATTCCGGAATACTTCCCCGCCCCCCGGCGCCTTGCCCCCGGGCATGAACGTCTCAGCAAAACCCGGATAACCCTTCAATCTCTCCGCGTTCGAAGCCCACCCCTCCGCTATCACCGGCGACACGGGAAAACCCTCCTCCGCATACCGAATCGCCGGACCCAATACCCGCTTCAAGGACAACCTCCCAAAACGCCGATGCAATTCACACCACCCGTCCACACACCCCGGCACACTCACCGGCAGCGGTCCAAATGATGGAATGTGCTCCAAACCCAGCTCCTGAAAATGCTCCAAAGTCAACGACCGCGGCGACCGCCCGCTCCCGTTCAACCCGTGCAGCCTCTCCCCATCCCACACGATCGCAAATAAATCCCCACCCACCCCGTTCCCAGTCGGTTCCATCAAGCCAATCGCCGCGTTCGCCGCAATCGCCGCATCCACCGCCGTCCCTCCAGCCTTCAAAATATCCAGCGCAACCTGCGTCGCCAAAGGCTGACTCGTGCACGCCATCCCCCACCTCGCCATCACCTCCGATCGCGTCGCCCACCGACTCTCCACCGATCGCGTCTGCGCCACCGCACCAAACACCACGAAACAACCCGCCAGGATCAGAAGGGATCTCATGAAAGGAAAGTAGACCACGCCAACCGTCAACCGCCAACCGTTTCGCCCTTACCCCTTACCGCTTCGCTTAGGAGACAGAAGACTGAAGAGCGAAGAGAGGACACGCCAAAATCTGCCCCCAACCAAGCGCCTCGAAATCGAAATCGCTATCGGGATCGCTATCGAGCGCGCCTCCAGCGCGCGTGTCCAGGAAACCGTAGAGAGAAAACAGTGGCACCTCTCTCCCCTCTCCTCTCCCGCCCCCCGGACCCTGCCGGCTTTTCAGAGTTTCAGTGTTTCGGAGCGTGCACCTGAGCACCCCTCCGTGCTCTCCGCGCCCTCCTGTTCAACACCCAGTCATTGCACCCAACCAAACCCCATCGAAATCGCTATCGGGATCGCTATCGAGCGCGCCTCCAGCGCGCGTGTCCAGGAAACCGTAGAGAGAAAACAGTGGCACCTCTCTCCCCTCTCCTCT
>JBJOII010000232.1:0-5734 GCA_046047235.1 Verrucomicrobiota bacterium
TCCCGCCTCCCGCCTCCCGCCTCCCGCCTCCCGCCTCCCGCCTCCCGCCTCCCGCCTCCCGCCTCCCGCCCCGGCGCTCACTTCAACCACACCAAGGTCACCCCCTCGTTCACCCGACCAAAATCGGCATCACCCCGCACCTCCGGAACCTCCTCCAATAACCTCAGGGTAACTTCGTTGAAGATCCCGAAATCCTCCCCCGCAACGTAGTCCCGAATCACCCCCTCCTTCCGCCGTAAACCGAACGACTTCCGCAAACCCACACACAACTTGCCCCCCTTGCCGGTGGACCCATAACCATGAATCACCTTCAGCACCCGGAAACCCCGCTTCTTCGACTCCCGGATCTCGGCAATAACCCGCCGCCTCGCCTCATCCAGGGTGGGGAAGTCATACTCAACGTTGATGGTCTTTACACGCACCGCCATAGCACAGCGCCGAAAACCCTGACCAAAACCCTCCCATCGCGTCAACCTTGAGCCCCGATAGATTCCCTCACGAAACCCCAGCCAAGGCGGTTGAAGAAATAGTGTGACCGACCCCAGGCGCCATGCAGCAGATACAACGACTGCAACGGTTCTGAAACCGCTCCAGACACCACCACCCTATCCCGCACGCAGCCTCTCGCGCACCCGCTTCAACATCACCAGAAACTCCCGCTCCCGCTCCTCCAGTGACGCCTCAATGTAGTCCAAGGTCTCGCGCTGAACCGGAATCCACACCTTGGCCAAGGCATTGCATCGCCTCTGTGTCTTGCGCAATTCAGCCGCCACCCGCACCACGGCCGCACGCTGCTCCGCCACCTGCAACAGCACCGGAATCAAATCCCGCAACCGACAACTCAACTGCCAGACTCTCGCTGGAAGCAGCTCCCCAACCACGCCCTCATCCTCTCCCATATGCAGACGCAATCGCGGCAACCGCAACCCCATCAAGTGCTCCTGATCCAGCTCTACACCTACCCCGCCCCCGATTCCCACAACCGCCCGCTCCAATTCCTCAGATCCATGTTCCAGCAACACCTCTCTCAATAGGTCATACGCCTCCGCCAGTAATTCCGACAACCTCCGCTGGACCTCAGCCAACCGATTCACCCGCGCCAATACTTCCATCACCAGGATCTGCCGCTTCTGGTCCAATAAATCATAGCCCTCCTGCGCAAACTCCAACTGCCGCCGCATCACCAGCAGGTTCGACTTCGTAGGCGGTACGTTAAGCTTCGCCATGCCCTCACCCCCTCCCCTCACCACCATTCACCACTCCCTTCGCTTCCACCCCACGCTCCCGCTCCACCACAGGATCATAATGCCGCACCAACAACTCCTCGCTCACCCGATGCAACTCCTCCCGTGGCAGCACTCCCAACACCTCCCAGCCCAGATCCAGTGTGGTCTGTATAGACCGGTTCTCCTCATATCCCTGACTCAAAAACCTCCGCTCAAACGCCTCCCCAAATTTCAAATACTCCTTGTCCAGCATGTTCAACTCCTCCTCCCCCACAACATCCGCCAAGGCCCGCACCCGCTTCACGGTCGCATACGCCGCAAATAACTGGCTCGCCAAAGCCGGATGATCGTCGCGCGTATACCCCTTCCCCACCCCGTCCTTCATCAACCGTGACAAACTCGGCAGCCCCGCAATCGGCGGGTAAATCCCTCGCTGAAACAACTCACGATCCAACACAATCTGCCCCTCAGTAATGTAGCCAGTCAGGTCCGGCACCGGATGACTAATGTCGTCCGAAGGCATCGTCAGGATCGCCGTCTGGGTGATCGACCCCTCCGACCCCTCAATCCGCCCCGCCCGCTCGTAGATGCTCGCCAGATCCGAATACAAATAACCCGGATACCCCTTGCGGCCCGGAATCTCCCCACGCGCCGTCCCCACCTCCCGCAGGCTCTCGCAATAGTTCGTCATGTCGGTCAGCAAAACCAAAACATGCTGCCCACAATCAAACGCCAAATGCTCCGCCAGTGTCAGCGCCACTCGAGGCGTCAATAATCGCTCAACACTCGGCGCATCCGCCAAACACAAGAACATCGCCACACGCGATAAAGCACCCGAATCCTCCAGGTCCCGGATGAAATAGTCCGCCACCTCGTGCTTCACCCCCATCCCCGCAAAAACAATCGAAAACTCAACCTCCTCCTCCAATAACCTCGCCTGCCGGATCACTTGCGCAGCCACACGATCATGCGGCAACCCATTGCCCGAAAATACCGGCAGCTTCTGCCCCCGCACCAAGGCGTTCATTCCGTCAATCGCCGACATCCCCGTCTGGATAAACTCCCGCGGATACCGCCTCGCATAAGGATTGATCGCCAGCCCGTTCACGTCCCGCCGATCCACCGAGACCGCCGCCGCACCGCCATCCACCGGCCGCCCCAACCCATCAAAAACCCTCCCCAGCATCGACCGCGATACCGGCAACCTGAAGCTCTCACCCAAAAACCGGGTTCTCACGGATTGATTGCTCAGACCGGTTGTCCCCTCCAGCACCTGAACCACCACCTGCTCCCGCGAAACGTCCAACACCCGCCCCAACCTGCGCCGCCCCATGCCATCCGTCACCTCCACCACCTCGTCAAACCCGACATCCACCACCCGCTCTACCACCAGCAGCGGCCCCTCAATCCGGCTCGCACCCACATACTCCAAACCCCGGTCATCCAGCTTGAACCTGTATTCACTCACCGCCTCTCACCTCCTCCCCGCCCCCCGCCAAAAGCCCGTCCATCTCCCGCTCCACCTCGCCCATCAACTCCTCCAACCCCACTACCTCATCATTCCCAAACGTCTCCTTCGCCCGCAAAATTCCCGGCACGCTCGGCAATCCACGTAACCGGACCACCCTAATCCCACTCTCAACCAAACGGCGCCCGCGCTCGTAAAACCGCAGTATCAACCGCAACAAAGCCACCTGCCGCTCCGGCGAACAATAGGTGTCCTTCTCATGAAACGCTGCCTGTGACAAAAAACCGTCCTTCAACAACTCCGCCACAAATAAAACAAAACGCTGGGACTCAGGCAGCGCATCAGGCCCCACTAACCGCACAATCTGCTGCAACCGCTCCTCACGCTGCAATATCAGCAAAGCCTCCCGACGCAACAAATCCCAGTCCTCCGCCCGCTGCTCCCACCACCCCCGCACCCCCTCCACATACTCAGAATACGACTGCAGCCAATGAATGGCCGGATAATGCCGCGCATTCGCTAACCCCGTGTCCAACGCCCAAAAACACCTCGTAAACCTCCGCGTGTGCTGCGTAACCGGCTCCGAAAAATCCCCCCCGGGCGGACTCACCGCCCCCACCAGTGTCACGGAAGCCGCATCCCCACCCAACGTGCACACCGCACCCCCGCGCTCGTAAAACTGCGCCAGCCGGGTCGGTAAACTCGCCGGAAACCCCTCCTCTGCCGGCATCTCCTCCAACCGCGCCGCCAACTCACGCAACGCCTCAGCCCATCGGCTCGTCGAATCCGCAAACACCGCCACGTGCCGCCCCTGATCCCGGTAATACTCCGCCAAGGTAATCCCCGTGTAAATCGACACCTCCCGCGCCGCAACCGGCATGTTGGATGTGTTCGCAATCAGAATCGTCCGGTCCATCAATGGCCTCCCCGACCGCGGATCCTTCAACTCCGGAAACTCCCGCAAAACACTCGTCATCTCGTTCCCCCTCTCGCCACAACCAATGAACACTATAATCTCCGCATCAGACCACTTCGCCAGCTGATGCTGCGTCACGGTCTTACCGGTCCCAAATCCGCCGGGTATCGATCCCGCACCCCCCTTGCCCATCGGAAAAAACGTGTCAATAACCCGCTGCCCCGTCAGTAACGGCTCCTCCACTCTCCTCCGCTCCCGCACCGGCCTCGGAACCCGCACCGGCCAACGCTGCAATAATCCCACCTCAATCAGTCGACCACCAACAGCCCGCACCCCCAGCACTTTATCATTCAAGGTCACCTCACCCGCCAACCGGACCGTCTCAACACGCCCCTCCACCCCCGGCGGCACCAAAATCCGATGCTCCACCAATGCTGTCTCCTGCCACCACCGGCTCATACACCCAACGCTTCCCGCTGTCCAAAGCATCCACTTTCTCCCCACGCCTGATCCACGCACCACTCCTCTCCTGAATCCCCGGCAACGGACGCTGAATCCCGTCATAAATGTTCCCCAGTAAACCCGGCCCCAACCACACCGACAAAGGCGCACCACTGCACCTCACCGGCACCCCCGGCCGCAACATCGACGTGTCCTCGTAAACCTGGATCGTCGCCCGGTCCTCCACCAGTCTCACCACCTCCCCCACTAAACCCACCTCCCCCACCTGAACCACCTCATACATCCCCGCACCCCGCATCCCCGCAGCCTGCACGATCGGCCCGCTAATCCGTACCACCACACCCGCACCGGTATCCACGCCACTCATCCCTCGTCCCCCCCTTCACAACCCGAATCAGCACTCTCCCAACCCAGCACCGCAACCACCTGCCGACGCAAATCCGGCCACGCCCGCTCAACCCTCGCCAAGGGATCCACCCGCCATATGCGACGCCCAACCCCATCCCTCACCACGACCTCACCCTCCACACACCCCGCATCCTCCACCACCCGCATGGACACCCCAACCTCCCCACCCAGCCCTCGTAACTCGTCCATACAAACAGACCCTAACCGCTCCCAGGTCCCCGCCAAGGCACACACCACAAATTCATCCCCATCCATTCGCCCCACCGCCTCCCTTACCCCGCGCAACACGCAACAACGAAACAATACGCTCCCCTCATCGGCCACCCTCCCCACCAAGTCACGACGAATCCCCTCCAATACCCCCTCCACGTGCGCGGACCGACGCCGCTCCACCCGTACACTCACCGCAGCCAATAACGCAGCCCGTTTCCGCGCCCCCTCTGCAGCAGCCTCTTCCTCCGCAGCCCGCACCAAACCCCGACCTTCCTCCTCAGCCTGGCTCAGGATTTCCCCGGCCCTCTGCTGCGCCTCGACCGTCAGCCCGTGCACCCGCTCCCTCGCCTCAACCAGGACGCTCTCACATAACCGTTCGGACGAATTCGGCTCCCGCTTGTCCATCTAAATGCCTTTCTCCACTCGCACGCCGATTGCCCCCTCCACCAACCGCCCCAGATCACTCAGCCCACCAACGCTCTCATGCATGCCCGGCATAACCATCACCAACGGACGCTCCCTCTCCAGCAGACCACCATCCTCCCCCCTCACCCACGCAGCGACCTGCACCGTGATCAACACCAACGCCACCCCCGCGGTGTTCAGCTCCAACCGCAACCGTTCCACCGCCTGCACCGGATCATCCACCACCGTCCCCGTGACCCCCGCCAAACGAAATCCGCGCACGGTATCCTCGTCACCTAAACATCGGATCTGCATCACACACCCCCGCAGACTCAGACTTTCTGGATCAACATCATCGCCACCGCAAATCCCAGCACGGCCAACCCCTCAGCCAGCGCCACAAATAGCAAACTCCGCATCAGCAACTCCGGCTTCTCCACCGCAGCCCCCAACGCCGCAGCCCCAATCTTCGCAACGGCATACCCCGCACCCAAAATGCTCAAGCCAACCGCAATCGCCGCTGCCAACCCCAGCCCAACAGCATGCCACGTCGCATCACCCCCCCCCGGAACACCACCTCCCTCCGCACCCATCGCCAGTCCGCTCGCAACCCACAACATCACCACGCCAAACCCA
>JBJOII010000233.1:0-4033 GCA_046047235.1 Verrucomicrobiota bacterium
CCCAAACGCTAATCCCCAAACACGACCCCAATGAATAAGTCGTCAGCAACGCATTCGGATTGTTGGTCGCAACCATCTCAGCAATCCCCACAACCACTTTGTGCTCAAACCCGGGTATGATAGTCGGTGATGGCATGGATCCCCTTCTATCCCTTCACATAGATGCTCGGCCGCACACACCGCATCCCCGTGTCCAACCCATTCAAACTCTCGGAATGCCCCACCAGTAAATACCCCCCGGGCACCAGCTGCCGACATAACTGCCTCACCAATTGCTCCTGCGTAGGCCGATCAAAATAAATCATCACGTTCCGACAAAAAATCACCTCAAAGCTCCGGTTGAAATTGTAGGGCTCCAGCAAATTCACCTGCCGGAATTCAACCCGCTCCTGCAACTGCGGCCGCACCCGACACTGCCCCTCCCATTGCCCCACACCCCGCTGAAAAAACTTCCTCCGCCACTCCGTCGATACCTGCTCAATCCGATCCAAACCGTATATCCCCGCCTTCGCCTTCCCCAAGGCCTTGGTCGAGATGTCCGTAGCCAATATCCGCCAATCCCACCCCGCCGCCATCGGATAAAAATGCGCCAGGTAACACGCAAGACTATATGGCTCCTCCCCCGTCGCACACGCCGCACTCCACACCGCAAAATCCTTGCGCCCCACCCCCAGTAACCCCGGCAACGCCTCCTTCACCAAAAATTCAAAATGATCCTGCTCCCGCAAAAAGGAAGTGAAGTTCGTCGTCAACGCATCCACCACATGGGTCATCTCCTCCTCGTCCGCCCCATGCCTCAAAAAATCACAATACGCCTCAAAACTCTCAAATCCATGCGCCCGCATCCGCTTACCCAACCGCGCCCGAATCAACGACTGCTTCCCATCGTGCAACCGAATCCGGCTGCGCTCGTAAATCAGCCCAATGATGTACTCAAAGCACTCCGCTTCACTAGTCTTGCATGCCATACGCCTCCTCAACCTGCTCCGGCAACTCCCATGGCCGTGTGTTATGCCTTCTGATCACAGCTTGAAAACGGCAGGAAAGCCGCCCAACTTAAGATGTATTACGTAACAGCCAAGCCTCACCAAACCCGTGCAGCCCAAGTAAATACAACCCACCGCCCCCTCAACCCATGAATTCACCTGCCCCCTTCCCCAAACTCCGGCTCAGCCTCCTGATCGCCCTCGCCCTAGCTACCCGGTTCACGCACGCCGACCCAACCCCCACCCGCCTCACGGTCAGTGCCAACCAGCGCTTCCTCACTCTCAATAATGGCCAGCCCTTCTTCTACCTCGGCGATACCGCTTGGGAACTCTTCCACCGCCTCAATCGCGAAGAAGCCACGCTCTACCTCCAAGACCGCGCCAGCAAAGGCTTCACGGTCATCCAAGCCGTCGCCCTCGCCGAACTCGACGGCCTCCATACCCCCAATGCCTACGGCCACCTCCCCCTCCTCAATGACAACCCCACTCAACCGCGAACGGTCGACGGACCCAACAACGACTACTGGGACCACGTCGATTTCATCGTCAACCAAGCCAACTCCCTCGGCCTCTGGATCGGTTTCCTCCCCACCTGGGGCGATAAATGGAATAAAAAATGGGGCGCCGGCCCCGAAATATTCACCCCCGAAAACGCCAAAATCTACGGCCAATGGATCGGTCAACGCTACCGCACCAATAACGTCATCTGGATCACCGGCGGCGATCGCCCCGTCGAAACCCCCACCCACCACGCCATCATCACGGCCATGGCCGAAGGACTCCGCCTCGGCGACCAAGGCCTACACCTCATCACCTTCCACCCCACCGGCGGCAACGGCTCCGCCGATCCCTTCCATAACCAACCCTGGCTCGACTTCAATATGCGCCAAAATGGTCACGTCACCGAATTCGATCGCTACGCCAAAACTCTCGAAGATTATAATCGCACTCCCATAAAACCCGTCCTCGATGGCGAACCCATCTACGAAGATCACCCCGTCTCCTTCAACGCCCGCGAACAAGGCCACTCCATCGCCGCAGATGTCCGCCGCCCCCTCTACTGGGACCTCTTCTCCGGCGCCTTCGGCCATACCTACGGCCACCACTCGGTCTGGCAAATGGCCGCACCCGATCGCCCCCCCGTCAATGCCCCCCTCATGCCCTGGTACGAAGCCATCCAACAACCCGGCGCCGCCCAAATGCAGTTCGGCCGTCAACTCATCGAATCCCGCCCCTTCCTCACCCGCATCCCCGATAACTCCATCCTCACCCACCAGGAACCCACCACCGCCTGGCCCGGCGCAGGCCGCTACCGCCTCGTCGCCACCCGCGATACCAACCGCTCCTACGCCATGATCTATTCCCCCTCCGGACGCCGCTTCTCGGTCGACCTCTCCTCCCTCAACGGCCCCACACTCCAAGCCTGGTGGTTCAACCCCAGAAACGGTACCGCCACCCCCGCCGGAACCTTCCCCAACCACGGCTCCGCCTCCTTCACCCCACCCACCCCGGGAGAACACCTCGACTGGATCCTCGTGCTCGATGACACCAACAAGAATTACCCCCCTCCCGGCCAACTCTACCGCTGATACACTCTCACGTAATCAATCAGAAACTTCTGGGGAAATGCCCCGGGATCCATCCCCTTCGCCCCACCCCAACTCCCGCCAATCGCCAGATTCAAAATCAAATACTGCGGCGCATCAAACGGCCATGCCCCCACCCCCTCCCCATTGTTCGCACACGTAAAAAACAACCTCCCATCCACAAAAAACTCCAGCTTCTCCGGACTCCAATCCACCCGGTAAACATGAAAGTCATCCTCCACCCCGGGAAAAGCCAGCCGCTGCCCCCGCCCCGTCCCCCGCACATGATTGTAATCCCGCGTGTGCACATTCGCATGCACCGCATCC
Source organism: Verrucomicrobiota bacterium (assembly GCA_046047235.1). Lineage (GTDB taxonomy): Bacteria > Verrucomicrobiota > Verrucomicrobiia > Limisphaerales > JAHDYP01 > JBMTVN01. Next base: position 2,900 of record JBJOII010000233.1, read on the forward strand.
GGCTCCGACCCCACATGCTCCATAATGTCAATCTCCCCACAAGCCGGCCATCCCACCTCCCCAATGTTCGTCCCCAACATCCAAATCGCCGGCCATGTCCCCCGCCCACTCGGTAACTTCGCCCGCACCTCCACCCGACCATACGTCCACGCCGCCTTCCCCCGCGTCGTCAAACTCGCCGCCGTATACTCCGCCACCGCCCGCCTCTGCTGCCAACGCCTCTCCGGCGCATCCGCCCGGTAATTCGCATTCTCAAACCGCTCCCGCCTCCCCTCAATCACCAGATTCCCACCCTCCACCCGCGCATTCTCCTCCCGATCCCGCGTGTAATACTGCAACTCCTCGTTCCGTACAAAACCCTCCTCATACCCCCACTTCGTCGCATCCGGCCTCCCCTCCACCTCAAATTCATCCGACCAAACCAATCGCCACTCCGACCCAACCAAAACCACTTGGAATAAGAAAACCAATGAAAGGAGTAGGGTTCGCATAAGCTGCATGCCAACCCCGCCCCAGCGTAATGTCAAGCCTCCCAATCCTGAACTACTTGCCCCCGCGGCTAGCCTTCCCCACCTTCTTGTCCGCCTTCTTGTCCGCCTTCTCTCCCTTCTTGGACTTCTCGGCCTTCTTGGCTTTCTCCCCCTTCCGCGCCGCCTTCAAAGCCTTCTCCAGCTCCTTCAACTTCCCCTTGGCCTCATCCCGCTCCAGCCGCGCCGCCTTCAAACGCTCCTTGGCCTGCTTCACTTCCTGCCTGCACGCCTGAACGAATTGATCCGCCTGCACCAGCGCCTTCTCCAAAGAACTCACGCTGGTCCGCTTCACACCACGTTTTGCAATTTTACTCATATGACTTTTCGGTTACGGAAAAGTTAAACCTGCGTGCCACCCGCAACGTCAAGCCCTGCCGTGTTACGTTTCCCCCCCTCAAAAACTCTTCACCGCATCGTCACCAGACAGCAACGACACAGGCTGACTTCCCTGAAATAGAACAGTCTCAATGCAAACGGTCCTCATCCTTACAGCCGGTTTCGGCGATGGCCATAACACCGCCGCACGCAACCTCCAGCAGGCCATCACTCAAATCTCCCCCGAAACCCAGGCAGTCGTCGTAGATCCACTACAGCAGGCCAGACC
>JBJOII010000234.1:0-3984 GCA_046047235.1 Verrucomicrobiota bacterium
CACCGGCCCATAGCCCGATGCCTGATTCAATGGTGTGTTCACCAGCCGATACCCCGGATAACGCTCCTTCAGAAAACCTACCCAATCCCCCGACTTCGGAACCTCTGCCAGCCCGTAAGGACGCAGATAAATGGTAAAGCGCTGCGTTCGATCAAAAACCTCCAGCTCCCGCTTGCTCCGCAACTCCTTCATGTCCCATCGCGGAAATCGCATGATCGCGATCCGGTTGGTCCCCAATGTCCATAACCAGTTCTCCATCGAACCCATGTCCCGGACGTTATGCATGGTCTCAAGCTCGATAGACCACGCATCCTTAACCTCCCCGGCCACCACACCCCCACCACATAACCCAACCAGCCAAACCACCAGCATCACCAGTACCCGGCAGCCACCCCCCGCACACCAGAATCCCCACCGCTTCCCGCTGGATAAACGTGTCGCCTGCATCCCTCGAATCCCCACCCTCATAACGGCTGCAAGCGCTGGAAACCTTTCCTCACCGCCATCTTCATCGCCGGCACATCCCCCAACGACAAGTTCTCAAACAAGTTAATGAAGCTGAAAACCCTCTCGCTCGGGGCAATATAGTAAGTCCCGTGATAAAAGACACCGGTCGCCGTCTCGCTGTGATACAACACCGCCAGTGACCCCCGATGCGTCAATGTCCGCCCATTCCAGTCCTCCAGTAACCGCAGCACATTCGCCACCCACCCGCTCCCAAATGAACCGTCCGCCGGAACAATCCCCGTCACCACCGCCGCCACTACCGTGGTGTTCGAAGCATCCCGCGTAAAAACACTCGACGCTCCATCATCATCGTCCCAGGCGGCTGATAAAACAGTCAGCGAATCGCCCGCCAACATCGCCGGCTTGCTGGCAATGGTGTTGAAGTTCCCCCGCACATACAACGGGTTCGGCGTCGCCACGGTCATCCCCTGATCATCCAGCTCCCGCCCTTTCTCCACCCGAACCCCACTAAATGTCCCACTCCCCCAACTGCGCCGGTCCTCAATGTAAATGATCGGATGCTGCGGCCGCGACCCGCCAAAGATCGACCCCATCCAATCCCGCACTTCCTCAGCATCCAATACCACCAACTCGGCCGTTCTCGATTCACGACCATCATACATGTCCTTGAAACCCATCGCCGCCGGCAGGCTCGAGGAAATGTGTTCCATACTCCCCCCAGCATACTTGGCACCCCGATAGACATTGACCTCCTCCCCGTTGTCCACGGTCACCACCACATCCGCCTTGTTCACAAATCGCCTGGCGCCAGTCGACGTCCCATAGTCACCCCCGGGAGCAGTCTCCAGAATCCAATGCATCCGGTTGGTCGCACCCGCCGGCGCCGGAGGCTGAACCATCGGAGTCGCCTCAGTGTCCAACTCCTGCTCGTACGTGATATCACCGTTAAGGGTGATGCTGCTGGGGTCCAAGGGATGCTTCCCGTTCACCACCCCACCCACCGCATACACCGGCTGCTGAAATGTCAAATCAGACCCGGAAACCGGACAGAAATACGCCACCTGACCACAATACACTGGCCCCGTGACAGTCCAGTTGTGCCAGGGGTAATGCTCCAAATCGACGTCGTAACACAAGGCAAACGCCGTCACCGGCCGGTCCACCATCCGCAATTCCACACTCGCCCGGCTCCGCACCGGATCCTCCAACCCGTCCACCCGCGCCTGCGCAGTCACCTTAAACACCGACTCATCGGTGTTGGTGCTCGTCACTTCCTGCACATTGATGCTCTCCAAAACCCCACCCCAGGAACTGGCCGCCAGGGCGTTGATAACCTCAGTATCGTACGCAGCGGCATTCACACGATTGCTCACCACCCCCTGCCCCTGAGAATATAAATCGCTCACCATAAAACCCACCGCCGCCTCCAACGCCGCATCCGCCGCCGCATCCCCATGCTCCAAGGACGCCGTACGCCAGGTGAAAACACTGTTGCGCGAACTCAACCCCAAAATGCTTGCCACGGTCAAAAACCCCACCAGCGCCGTCATCATCACCATGACGATCGCCATGCCACTCTCGGAACGCCCACGTCGACTGCTCGTCCTCATGATCTATCCTCCACGCTGCAATGCGAAAAATGTGATCACCTGATCGTTAAACTCCGTCCCCGGCCCCACCACTTTCGACTGCCCACCCACTGTCGATAACCCCAACTCCACCCGAATCAATGCCCTCCCCACCCGGTTGGTCAACGGCTGCGCCCCCAACCCATCCACCGTCACACTGCCCGGATCCACCTGCATGAAAGGTTCCGCCGTCACCAAATCTGGAACCACCACCTCAATCGCTGTCGAATCGTCGTTCATACACCGCTTCAACGCCCCCTCATGCACATAGTAAATCACGCTATCCGATACTCCCGGCTGCCCAACACGCGGTAGCTCCAAGTTGATCGCATTCCCCCGCTGCACTCCATTCGTCACCCCAATCACTTCACCAAAGTTTCCCGCACCCACAATCACCTCCGACGCCTCCTCAATCTCCAGCTTCAACCGCATCGTCACCCCCCTCGCCAACGCCATCGCATCATATTGCTGGCTCACAATCTGGCTCACTCTCGCCCCGGATATGTTGCTCGTCACCAATGCCAATGCAATCAACAACAGGATGCCCGACGACACCAGCAACTCAATGTAGGTAAAGCCTCCCGCTCTCCCAACCCGTTGGTATCGCATCCTCATCAGTTCGGCCCCCGCAAGGTCACCTGCTCGTTGGTGTAACTAAACCCGTTGGGCCCGGTCCAGACACAGGCCACCCTGAGCTGGAAGATCGGCACGTTGGTGTCCAGCCCCGGCACCGCCGTCACCTCGGTCACCACCTTCGCCGTCACATCCACAGAACTTACCGAGGGAACCACCAGATTGGTCAGTGTCATCCCCACAAAATCCAACATGCGGTTGGTCGGCTGCGAACCGTAATGCCGCCACTCCGCCGACCGCACCATCGCCATGCGGTCCACCACCAGCCGATCCGCCGCAGCCTGCAACATCGCTGAATCGTTGATCCGATACGCCTGCATAAAGCCAAACGACAACCCCGCCAACACAGTGAGGGCAATCCCCATCGCAATCAAAAGCTCGATCAGCGTGAATGCACGCCGCATCGCACCTCCCCGTCCATCCCCCAAACCAAACCGCCCCCGCATCCCCAACTGTCTTCTCGCCAAAAACATCAGTGGTCCTCTAATACGCCCACGACCGGGCTTTTCCAAGTGGCATTTCAAAGGGCCAATGCCGCCTCCGGTAGCTTCCTGACAATCTCACCCTCCCGATACCCAAAGCCCACGCCCCCCAAACTCGACAAATCCAGCTCACCCCCTCGCCTCACATATAAACCCGGATGAACCGCCGCCTCCGGCAAAGAAGCGTCCGGATAAAACTGCATGCCGTTGCTCTCCACCCCCATCACCGTCCCCACACGCGCCGCCAGCAACACATGAGGAATCTGCGCCAGCATCGGGTTCGTCAAATCCTGCACCATCAACTGCATCCCATGCGCCTTCGCCCAGCAGGCACTCAAAATCGCCCCGGTCTGGGTCTTGCACGTCTTCAATGCCACCCCATTCCAACCCAGCTCCCGCCCCAACCGCACCACCCGCCAGTCATGCGCACTCTCATCCAAAAACAACGGCTTCCGCTCCACAATGCTCCGCACATCAATCCGACCCTCATCCAGCTCATACGGGAAAGGCTGCTCCACATACAAAATCATCCCATACACCTCCGGATGATCCGCCCGACACCGGTCCAATACCGCATTCACATACGCCGGATCCCTGACAGTACAATTGAAATCAGCACTCAACCACTCCACCCCCAAACCACGCCCCAGCTCGCCCACCGCCACCAACCGAGCAAAATCCCACTCCTCATCGTTCCCCCTCAATTTCACCTTCAAACACCTCAACCCATCCCGCCGCACCCAGTCCTCCAACAAAACCGGATACCCATCCCG
>JBJOII010000235.1:0-3853 GCA_046047235.1 Verrucomicrobiota bacterium
CCCCCGACCCCCGACCCCCGACCCCCGACCCCCGACTCCCGACTCCCGACTCCCGACTCCCGACTCCCGACTCCCGACCCCCGACTACCGACTACCGACCCCCGACTAACCATGCCGCTCACGCGGCACCAGCCCTCAGCCGCCCCATCAATACCCGCTTCGTCGGCACATACCCCGCAATAAACTCCTCGCGAAACTCCCGGAACGTCCCCTCAGCCAGGTGCTTCCGGATATCCGCCATGACCTGCAAATACATGTGGCTGTTGTGCACGCTCAGCATCCGCAGCCCCAGTATCTCGTTCACATTCAGCAAATGCCTTAAATAGGCCCGCGTGAAATTCTGGCAGGCATAGCACGTGCAGCCCTCCTCGATCGGACGGAAGTCAGCCTTGCACGCGCCCCCCTTGATGCTGATCGTCCCCTTCGTGGTAAAGGCCGTGCCGTTCCGCGCCACCCGCGTTGGCAACACGCAATCAAACATGTCCACCCCACGTGCCACCAACTCCACCAGCTGGGCCGGTGTCCCCAACCCCATCGCATAACGAGCCTTCTCCTCCGGCAAATGCGGCTCGGTCACTTCCACCGCCCGAAAGATCTCCGGCTCAGGCTCCCCGACACTCACACCCCCAATCGCATAACCGTCAAAATCCATGCCCCTCAACGCATCCGCACAATACTTCCGCAACTCCGCATCACTGCCACCCTGCACGATCCCAAAAAACAACTGCCCCTCCGCCCTCGGTTGCTCCCGACATTCCTGCGCCCACCGAATCGTCCGCTCCACCGCCGCACGCTTCTCCCGGGGAGTCGCCGTGTGCGGCGGACAATCATCAAATACCATCGCAATGTCCGATCCCAAGGTCCGCTGAATCGCCATCGCCTCCTTCGGCCCCAAAAACAACAAGGACCCATCCAAATGCGACCGGAACTCCACCCCGTGCGCCTTGATCTTCCGGATCTTCGCCAGACTGAACACTTGAAACCCGCCGCTATCCGTCAAAATCGGATGCGACCAGTTCATGAAACCATGCAGCCCACCCGCCTGCTCCATAATCTCCATCCCTGGCCGAATCGATAAATGATACGTGTTCCCCAGCAGGATCTGCGTCCCCATCTCCAATAACTCCCGCGGATCCAACGCCTTCACACTCGCCTGCGTCCCCACAGGCATAAATACCGGCGTCTCCACCACCCCATGATGCGTCGTCAACCGACCCAAACGTGCCCGACTCGATTCGTCCTTCTTCAACAGCTCAAACATGCGGCCCGCATGCTGCCCAAACCCACAGGAAAATCCAGTCTGCGCTTCCCAGTAAAAGCGTAAAAAAAACCGCAGCCCCTGAGGGCTGCGGCGCATCGAACACTCCGTCGAAACTCAAACTTAGAACAACGGGACACCGTCCTTGCGAGCCGAGGTGCGATAGGCAATCCACTGCCAATCCACGCTGCCCGGAACCGAAGCACGGCTCACATTGCCGTTGATCACCTTCGTCCGCGGATCATTCCACTTCTTGATCTCAGAGTGACCATCACCGAAGGCAAGACCGCAAGCGTTGTTGTGGTAAGTGCCCGGCCAGTCAATCCACTCGGGACGAGCAACGCCCACCGCGAAACCACCGTCGTTCAAGCTGTCGGCATCCTCATCAATGAAAATCCAAGTCTGCGCCGGACCCGGGTCCACCATGTCGCTCTCCTTGCCAAACGTGCGGTAAGGACCGCTGCGGGTATGACCATGACCGTTGTCCAGCCAAGGACCTGCCGTGGCTGTGTCAGGAAGACCACTGTGCCCACCAGGGTAGCTCGCGCAAGTCGAACCAGCGGCCTGGCTCATGGAAAACGTGCGAACCGCTTGAATCTTCGTGCCCTGCAATGTCGGAGAAGTGCCCTGATAGGTGCCAATGCGCTTCTTGTCCGCCGGGCACTTGAACATGCTCACTTCGTTGCCCAGATAATTCGCCAACATGGAACGTTCCGGATCGCGGAGAATGTCCGGATTAAACTCTGCCGAACCACCACGACCCGCCTGTCCAGGACACCAGTTGTGGCCAATAATGGTATTGCCGTCATCCGGGTTGGGAGGAAGCATGTCGTTGTTGTCGCCAGAGAACATCTTGGTGGCCAACATCATCTGCTTGCCGTTGTTCATGCAGAAAATGCCTTGTGCCTTGGTCTTGGCCTTCGCCAAGGCCGGCAAAAGCATGCCAGCAAGAATCGCAATAATAGCGATCACCACAAGCAGCTCAATCAGGGTAAAGCCACGCCATTCAGCGCGGCGCTTGTTCGTCATTTTCATAAGTCGTTCTGTCCAATGCAGGGTGCTGTCGCATGTAACCACTTGTCGCCACCAAGGTCAACTGTGCGTCTTCAAGCACAGAGAATCACTACACCCACCCACCACCACCTCTTGACCCACACCACCAAATGCTACCACCCTCAGCAACGTCACATCTCCAGTACCCCATGTCCGCCAATCACCCATCCCACCCAACCCTGCACCCACCCCTCCCGGACCAGAATGGCACGATATCGTTATCGGCAACCCTCAACCTTGCTTCCTGCCACACCCACTCCTTCATTCCCCTCCTTGCGCTCCTCTTCACGCTCTCCTCCTCCCTGGCCGCCCCCGCCACCTATATCGACCTCGTCCGCGCCAAGAAAGCAGGCAAACCCAACATTATCCTCTTCGTCGCTGAAGACCTCGGCTATGGCGACCTCGGCTGCTACGGCCAACCTCGCATCCGCACCCCCCATCTCGATCAGCTCGCAGGCGAAGGCATCCGCTTCCAATCCTGGTACACGGGCAGCCCATCCCCGCAACTCGGCAAGGCCTCAATCCTCACGGGGCACATGGCCAACCCTCCTGGCAGTGACCCCAAGGTAGATGCCAACGGTTTATCCCTCGGGGCGCTCATGCAGGAGGCGGGTTACAAAACCTGCGCCCTCGGCGTCTGGAACACCAGCCAGCCCGCCTCCCGGCAAACCCCGCTGAACCAGGGCTTCGACGAATGGCTCGGCCTGCTCGACTCCGATCGCACCCAAAGCTATTACCCCGCCATGGTCTGGCGAAACGAACGCCAACAAAGCATTCCGGCCAACACCAACGGCCAAAAGGGGCTCTACCTTCCAGATTTGCTTGACCAGGCCGCCATCAATTTCATCCGCACCTACCGACAATTCCCCCTCTTCCTCTACGTCTCCAGCCCCATGCCCCGCGCCAACCGAGCCCTCGCCGCCATATCGGGAAATGGAATGGAAATCAAAGAGCCCCATGCCTACTCGACCGAAGACTGGCCCGCCCCGGAACGCAACAAGGCCGCCATGATCAGCCACCTCGACGAATCGGTAGGCAAATTGATGGCCCTGCTCGACGAAATCAGCCTCGACCGCGAAACGCTGATCCTGTTTACCAGCGCATCCGGTCCCCACGCCGATGGTGGCGTCCACCCTGACTTCTTCCACAGCTCAGGCCCGTTCCAGGGCCAGAAGAACAGCCTCCACGAGGGCGACCTCCGCGTCCCCTGCATCATCCGATGGAAAGGTCATGTCCCCGCCGGGAAAGTGCTCACCACCCCCGCAGCACATTGGGACATCCTCCCAACGCTCTGCAGCCTCACCTTCACCACCAACCTCCCACCCCATCAAGGCATCTCCCTCGCCCCCGTGCTCCAAGGCCAAACCGCACCCCATCGCAACCTCCCACTCTACTGGAACACCACCACTCCCAACCCCCAACACGCCCTGCGCATCCAAAACTGGAAGCTGCTCAAGCCCGGGAACAACCAACCCTTCGCTCTCTACAATCTGGACTCCGACCCCGGAGAAAAATACGACCTCGCCTCCCAACACCCGGACG
>JBJOII010000236.1:0-3834 GCA_046047235.1 Verrucomicrobiota bacterium
CCATCCCAGCAGCCGGATTATGGCTTACCAATTCATTACAGTGGCAGTGGTGTTGTTGCCCTTTGTTCTCAGCCACGGCGAGCCCATGAACCGGGCATCGTGGATTCAGGTGGTCATCCTCGGCATCGGGTTTACGGCCCTGCCGCAAACACTCTTCACCAGCTCGATGCGACATCTGACCGCGCGCACGGTCAGTGTGATTGCCACGTTGCTTCCCATTTACGGGGCAGTGCTTGCTGCAGCCTTTCTGGACGAGATCCCCGCCCCGCGCACGGTGCTGGGCGGCGGTATCATCATCGCCGCCGTGTTCCTGGATACCTGGCGGGCCGTTCAGGCGCCGGCAGGAAAGTAGTTGGCGGTTGGGTCTTTTTTCATGCGGACTCAAACCGAATTGATCATCAAGAGTCGGCGTGTGGTTCGGGGAAAGCTACTGGCGGAGGGTTTACAGTTGGACTAACCCGATCTGGCTGAAGCTAGTGGTGAGCTAACGATCTGAGTCAGGAGGAGGGTGGGGTTGGCTGTCTGCGGGTGTGGTCATGCGCTGGTCATAGAGTCTTGCGTCCGGTGCTGCGTTCCTGGAGCCAGAGCACATCGGGGTTATTGGGCTGGTTGGCGCGGAGAGGGAGATTGACGCCTGATTTGACCGGGGGTGTGGTGCGGGGATCCAGCCATTTTTTGATGACGGCATGTCCATCGGCGAAAGTGACACCGGCGCAGCCGTTGTGGTAGCTCGCGGGCATATCGACCATTTGGTAGTCCGATGGGTTTGTGGGGTTGAAACCTGCCATGCTGACGACGAAGAAGCCATTGTTGATGCGGTCCTCGCGTTCGTCGAGCAGGACCCAGACGCCGGAGGGGGAGGGGTCGGTCATATCGGAGAGTTTCCGGTAGACGCGGTATTGGTCCTGGCCCTGCCATGGGGCATCGGCATTGAGCCAGTTATTCATGGAGATACTGCGAACGCGAGGGATGAGCCTGCCTCCATGGCGGGACTGGCTGCGGTCGGCCGGGCAGCGCCAGATCTCGAGGTTCTGGTGGTAGGGCCAGAGGTGGCTGCGCATGAGGAACACCGTATTGGTGTTATCCGGGACCGCGCGGGCGTAATCCAGCCAGCCCCGGACCCAGGTGCGGTCGTAGTCCGTGGAGTTGATGTTATTGGGGGGGATGCGATCGGTGTTGTCCTCGGCGTACATGATCCAGGCGAGGGACATTTGGCGGAGGTTCCCCATGCAGGCGATGCCGGTAGCCTTGGCTTTGGCTTTGCTGAGCGCGGGCAGGAGCATTGCTGCGAGGATGGCGATGATGGCGATGACGACGAGCAGCTCGATCAGCGTGAAGCCGGTTCGAGAGTTTTGCGACTGGGTACGAAATCGCAGTGCTTTTGGCATGGGCCTGTGTTGGAGACGCGGGCACCTTAGCGGAGCGACGGGGACCTGTCTTCTTTGAAATCAGGGGGCGGATGCATTGGGAGTCTTTGATCAGGAGACGGGAGAGTGAAGAGGGGAGAGAGCAGGAGGGTGGCGGTAGCTGGTTACTGAAACCCGAGGAGGAGACCGCCTTGATAGATGGCGAAGGCGACCCCGTAAGCGAGCAGGGACATGTAGGCCAGCTGGAAGAGGGGCCAGCGCCAGGAGTTGGTTTCGCGTCGGACCACGGCGACGGTGCTGAGGCATTGCATGGCGAGGACGTAGAATGCCATGAGGCTGAGACACACCAAGGGCGTATACGTGGGGGTGCCGTCAGATCTTTGTTCGGCCAGCATGGCATCGCGCAGGGCCGGGGTGTCTTCCTCGCCGTCCTCGATGGAGTAGATCACGGCCATGGTACCGACGAAGACTTCGCGTGCGGCGAAGGAACTGATGAGGCCGATACCGATTTTCCAGTCATAGCCGAGAGGAGCGATGGCGGGTTCGATGACATGTCCCAGACGGCCGGCGGTACTATAGGCCAGGGCGTCTGCGGCGGTGGTTTCAGGATCGGGGTGTTTGGGGTAGGTGGCCAGGCCCCAGATGAGGATGGAGACCATGAGGATGATGCTGCCGGCCTGGCGGAGGAAGACCGAGGCGCGGTCGGCCATGCGTTGGAGAGTGACGCGAAATATGGGGCGCCGGTAGGGTGGCATTTCCATGAGCAGGAGCGACTGTTCGCCCCTGAACAAGGTTCTGCGGAAGAGCCATGCCATGGCGAAGGCAGCCAGTACGCCGGCGCAGTAGAGTCCGCACATTATGCCGGCTTTGTACCAGGCACTGAAGGAGGCGGGCAGTATGACGGCGATGAGAATGGAATAGACCGGCAGGCGGGCGGAGCAGCTGACGAGGGGGGCGACGAGGATGGTGACGAGCCGATCCTTGGGATTGTCGATCGTACGGGCTCCCATGATGCCGGGGATGGCACAGGCTGAGGCACTGAGCATGGGGATGAACGACTTGCCGTGCAGTCCGACGCGTTGCATGACGCGGTCCATGATAAAGGCTGCGCGGGCCAGGTACCCGGAGTCTTCCAGTAGTCCGATGAAGAAGAACAGGATGAGGATTTGGGGGAGGAACACGACCACGCCGCCTACGCCGGACATGACGCCATCGGTGATCAGGTCGCGGAGATCTCCCGGCGGCATTACGCTGGCGATCCAACCGTTGAGGGATTCCTGGGCGGATTCGATCCAGCCCATGGGCAGTTCGGCCACGCGGAAGATCATGAAGAAGACCGTGGCCATCACGGCCAGAAACGCTACCCAGCCCCAGATTCGATGGGTCAGGATACCATCGAGGCGTTCGCTCAGGCTGGCGTTGGGGCCGCGTCGGTTACGGACCGCATGTTCGACGAGAGTTTCGACCCAGGCATACCGGCAATGCACTGCGGCAGAAAGCGGGTCCAGTCCGGATTCGAGTAGTCGGGAGCGCAGTTGTAGCAGCAGAGGGCGCAGGGCGACTGGGGATTCAGCGAGTTGTTCCGCTGGTCCGGTGACCCAATGGATTGCCTGGGCGGGGCCGGAGCCGGGTTGGGTCATGCCTGCTCCGACCAGCCACTCCTGGACCTGTTGGACGGCATCCTCAATGGATTCGGGCATGGTGACGCGGTGAGGTGGGGTGCCGCCGAGTTGCTTGGAAACCGCTTGGCGCAGCTCGACGAGGCCTTTGCCTTGGGCGGCGACCGTGGGGATCACCGGGCAACCGATCCGTTGGGATAGTTCCTCTGCATGAATGGCCCAGCCGTCTTGTTCGGCGAGGTCGACCATGACCAGCGCGACCACGAGGGGCAGTCCGAGTTCTGCCATCTGGGCGACGAGGTAGAGGTTGCGTTCGAGGTTGGTGGCATCGACCACGCAGACTACGAGGTCGGGTCGGGGGGAGTTGGCGGAGGTGCCCAGCAGGACATCGCGCGACACGGCTTCGTCGGCCGAGCGGGAGTGGAGGGAGTACATGCCCGGGAGATCGATGAGTTCCAGGGCTTCGCCGTGCAGGCTGCGGAACCGGCCGGTCCTTTTTTCCACGGTGACACCGGGGTAGTTGCTGACCTTCTGGCGCAGTCCGGTTAGCGCATTGAACAGTGTGCTTTTGCCACTGTTCGGGTTGCCGGCCAGAGCGATAGAGCGGATGCGCTTTGCGCTGCCCGCGTGCCGGTGGGGTGTGGGGCTTGCGGAAGCCGGCTTCGGTTGCCGTTCGTTGGGCTGGGGGTATTGGTGTGTGTTACTCATGGGGCATCTACTGGGAGGAAGGTTCCACGTGGATGTGTGCGGCTTCGGCACGGCGGAGGGACAGGGAATAGCCGCGGACGTGGACTTCCATGGGATCACCGAGGGGTGCGTAGCGCACGACCCGGCATTCGATGCCCTCT
>JBJOII010000237.1:0-3827 GCA_046047235.1 Verrucomicrobiota bacterium
ATCCCCACCGTCAATGCCCTGACCGACGAAGAACACCCCTGCCAAATCCTCGCCGATATCTTCACCATCGAGGAAAAACTCGGGAACATCGCCGGTAAAACCATCACCTTCGTCGGCGATGGCGATTGCAACGTCGCCCGCTCCTGGATGTTCGCCGCCGCTCGCATGAACTTCGAACTCCGTATCGCCGCCCCCAAAGCCTTCCAGCCACCACAGGACTTCTGCCAAAAAGCCGGAGGAAAAGTCATCTGTACGGAAAACGTAGCCGACGCCGCCAAGGACGCCGATGTCCTCTATACCGATGTCTGGGTCTCCATGGGCAAAGAACAGGAATCCCAAGACCGCCTCACCCAACTCCAAGGCTACCAGGTCAACCAAAACCTCCTCAAACTCGCCAAACCGAATGCCCTCGTCATGCATTGCCTCCCAGCCTACCGCGGCAATGAAATCGATGACGCCACCTTCGAGACCAACGAAAAAACCATCTTCGACCAGGCCGAAAATCGCCTCCACGTCCAAAAAGCCATCCTCGAATGGATGGTCTCCCACTAACCACCAAACCTAACACCCCTAGACGTCCGCACCCCCCGTGCTAATCTAATCCCCATGGCCACGCCCTCACCCGCCAACCCGCCCACCCCCAAAAAGATCAACCTGCGGCGCCCCGACGTCATGCAAGCCGTCCAAGCCCAGGTCCTCTCCCACTACCGCAGCGAACTCGTCGACCGTATCCGCGCCACCGGAAACGAACTCACCGCCCCCAACGCCCTCACCATCAAACTCGCCAAGGAATTCGGCTTCTGCTACGGCGTCGAACGCGCCATCGACCTCGCCTACGCCGCCCGTAAGGTCTTCCCCGAGCAACCCATCTATATCCTCGGCGAAATTATCCATAACCCCGAGGTCAATGACCAAATCCGCGCCATGGGAATCAAACTCCTCGCCGGCAAGGAAAAAGAAGCCGATATCGAGGACCTCCACGAAGGCGACGTCGTCATCATCCCCGCCTTCGGCGCCGAACTCGGCGTCATGCGCCGCCTCGAGGAAAAAGGCTGCAAGTTCGTCGATACCACCTGCGGCGACGTCATGAGCGTCTGGAAACGCGTGCGCCAATACGCCAACGAGTCCGTCACCAGCATCATCCACGGCAAAGCCTGGCACGAGGAAACCAAAGCCACCAGCTCCCGCGCCACCGACGGCCCCAACGGACACTACCTCGTCGTGTTCACCCTCGACGAAACCGACTACGTCTGTAACTACATCGTCAACGGCGGCAACAAACAGGAGTTCCTCGAAAAATTCAAAGGCGCCACCTCCGAAGGCTTCGACCCCGATACCCACCTCCAAGCCGTCGGCGTCGCCAACCAAACCACCATGCTCCGCGGCGAAACAGAAGAAGTCCAACGCCGCATCCGCCAAGCCATCGCCCAACGCTACGGCGTCCAAAACCTCCAAAAACACTTCCGCTTCTTCGATACCATCTGCGGCGCAACCCAAGACCGCCAGGACGCCCTCCAACACCTGCTCGCCTCCAAAATGGACCTCCTCCTCGTCGTCGGAGGCTACAACTCCTCCAATACCTCCCACCTCGCCGAAATGGGCGAATCCATCCTCCCCACTTACTTCATCAAAAATGCCTCGAAAATGGTGTCCACCGATACCATCCACCACTACGACCAACATAAACGCGAAGAAGTCACCTCCCATAACTGGCTCCCCGCCGGCCACGCCAACGTCGGTATCACCGCCGGCGCCTCCTGCCCCAATAACCTCATCGAAGACGTCATCCACCGCCTCTTCGAACTCAAAAACGTCCCCATCAACTCCATCCTCACCCCACCCCAATAACCAATATCCCATCTCCGATATCCGAACTCCCATACCCCATATCCGATCTCCCATCTCCCATATCCCATCTCCCATATCCCATCTCCCATCTCCCATCTCCGATATCCTATCTTCCAAAACCACCATGCCCCAAACGCGGCAAGAGCTCGAAAACCACGAATCCCTCCTGCTCGCACCTTGCGCCCAACTGAGCGGCCAAACCCGCGGCCGTGCCCATAAGGAATCCCCCCCCGAGTGGCGCACCCAATACCAACGCGACCGCGACCGTATCATCCACTCCCGCGCCTTCCGTCGACTCGAGTACAAAACCCAAGTCTTCCTCAACGGCGCCGGCGATCACCTCCGCACCCGCCTCACCCACACGATGGAAGTCGCCGCCATCGCCAGAAACATCGCCCAGGCCCTTCGCCTCAATCAGGACCTCACGGAATCCATCGCCCTCGCCCACGACCTCGGCCACTCCCCCTTCGGCCATAACGGAGAAACCGCACTCCAAACTCTCATGCAAAACCACGGCGGCTTCGAACATAACCGCCAAAGCCTCCGTATCGTCGAATCCCTCGAACAAAAATACCCCGCATTCCCCGGCCTCAACCTCTCCTGGGAAGTCCGCGAAGGCCTCGCCAAACACGAAACCAGCTACGATATCCCCTCAGAATTCGCCGGCACCATCGGCCCACACCCCTCCCTCGAAGCCCAAGTCGCTAACCTCGCCGACGAAATCACCTACTACTCCCACGACCTCGACGACGGCCTCGACTCCGGCCTGCTCTCCGAAGACCTCCTCTCCCGCGAAGTCCGCCTCTGGCGCAGCGCAGCCCGCACTGTCCAAAAAGAACATGGCCGACTCCCCGATGAATGCCGCTGGTACTTCACCATCCGCTGCATCATCGACCGCGAAATACACGATGTCGTCCGCACCAGCGAAAAACTCCTCCGCACCACCCAGCCCACCTCCGCCGACGACGTCCGCCAATGCCCCCAAGCCCTCATCCAATACAGTCCCAAACTTCAGGAGCTCAACCGAGAACTCCGCGCCTACCTCCACAAAAACCTCTACGATAACCCCGTCGTTCACCTCCCCAATGAACGCGCCGTCCACAGGATGGAACAACTCTTCCAGCATTACCTCGAACACCCCAAAGCCATGGGCGCCAACTCGCGCCGCCGCATCCGCTCCGAAGGAATCCACCGCACAGTCTGTGACTATATCGCCGGCATGACCGACCGCTATGTCATCGCCGAACACGCACGCGTCTTCGGCGCCCAGCCCTGACCCCACCCAACCCCATGCCCAGCTTCTACCCCGGCCAACGCTGGATCAGCGACGCCGAACCCGAACTCGGCCTCGGCACCGTCCTCAATGCCGACCCCTCACACGTCACCATCGTCTTCGCCGCCTCCAACGAAACCCGCCGCTACAGCACAGATCACCCTCCCCTCCGCCGAGCCCGCTTCAAAACCGGCTCCACCATCACCACCCGCTCCGGCAAATCCTTCCTCGTCTCCAGCCTCCAGGAATCCCAACACCTCATTACCTACACCGCAGATAACCACACCATCCCAGAGTCCGAACTCGCCGATTCCCTCGCCCAGCACGACGCCGAAGACCGCCTCCTCTCCGCCACCTTCGACCCCCTCGAATCCTACCACCTCCGCACCCAGGCCCGACGCTACCACCACCACCAGCGCCGCTCCCCAGTCCGGGGTTTCATCGGCCCCAGAATCGATCTCATCCCCCATCAACTCTACATCGCCCACACCATCTCCACCCGCCACGCCCCCAGGGTCCTCCTCTCCGATGAAGTCGGCCTCGGCAAAACCATCGAAGCCTGCCTCATCCTCCACCGCCTCCTCCTCAGTGGCCGCACCTCCCGCGCCCTCATCCTCGTCCCCGAACCCCTCGTCAATCAATGGTTCGTCGAAATGCTCCGCCGCTTTAACCTCCACCCCGCCATCTTCGACGAGGAACGCTGCCA
>JBJOII010000238.1:0-3799 GCA_046047235.1 Verrucomicrobiota bacterium
GCGTCCACGTTGCGCTCTTCCACTTCCAGTCCACACTGCTCAGGAGCTGCTCACCCTTCAATAACTCCAACGCCCCCTTCGCCGGCGACACCTGCAAACGATACCCGCTCACGCCGCCCGCGCTCACCGCAAACACCGGATAACGCCGACCCTGCCGACTGCTGTGCACCCGCACCTGAACCTCCACGCCGTCGCGCGCACTGCCGCCAAACAACACCCCGAAGCTCTCCAACGGCGCACCCGGTAACTCCAGGACCCGACCCTGCTCAAACTCGCGCACCGCAAACCCGCCGTCCATGACCAGCATTTCTGCCGGAACTTCGCCCAGTTCCGCCGCCTCAAAGTCGTTCTCGTATACGGCTGCAAACACACCACCACCAAGGCAGCACAGCAGCCCGAGTCTCAATCCAATAGTCCAACGCCTCATCTTACTCATTCCTCAACCCATCCAATAAACGTCCGCGCAACGCTGCCCGCGTCGCAAACCATGTCCATACCCATCCGGAAACCAGCACCGCGCCCAAGGTCAGGCCCAAGCCGGTTACCGGTAGTTCTCCACTGGGCGACAACACGCTCGGCAGGACCGCCAGCAGGGCAGCCCCCACACCCAGGAAAAGGCCGGCCAACAGCAGGCCGGCATGCTCGACCAGCACGACCCGGCCGACTGCACTGCGCTCAAACCCAACCGCCAGCATCAACGCGAGCTCTCCGCGCCGCTCCAGCACATTCCGCAACACCACCACCCCCAGCCCGAAACTGCCGAGGATCACACCCAGACCGCCCAACAACTGGAACGTGCCCAAATAAGTGTTCTGCACCGCGTTAAATGCATTGAGCCGCTCCGCCGTGGAACTGAACTCTACCCCGGCCACGCTCAAACCCTCGGTCAGTACCTCCCGCACCACCCCTGCCTTGTCCTCATCCGCATCTACCAAAAACATCCTGAACCCAGGCTCAGATGGAAACCGCTCCAGAAACGCCTGCTCATCAATCAGCAGATTGCCCTGCAGGATGGAGTTCGCTACCGCACCTACCAGCTGCACCTTGAAGGTCCGGCCCTGCTCATCGGTGTAGTCCAGCACGTCACCCACCTTCCGGCCCATCGCCCAGAGAATCGAATTCAAGTCACCCACCGCAGGCACTACCGCATCCCCACCACTCTTCAACAACAACCGCCAGCCCTCGCCGCGATCCGCTCCCTTCATCACTTTCGCGAAACTAAACGCCCCGCGTGAAGCCAGCGCCTCCGCATCCACCCCCAACAAACGCGGCGTCCGTGCCCGGTTCAGATTCAGACAGCTCGCCTCATCCCCGTCCCGTACCCGCAACGGCACAATGGTCGCCCCCTGCAGGTCGCCCTCGTCCAACGCATAAAAATCCAGCCCGTCCTGCGTGTTCAAATCCTGGATCACCGGGAAGGTGGCCTCGCCCACCAACGCGAAGCCACCCGTGCCTGCCGACCGCTCCGACGCATCCCGCACCGCATCCAAACGAAACACCCCAATAGCCGCAACCAGGAAACACCCGCTCGCCAGTAAACCCACAATCGACAAACTCCGTCCCCGACGTCGGCTGGCATTCCGAACACCAAGCGATACCAGCGTCAGCTCTCGACCCGACTCCGCAATGCGGAGTCGCGTGAACCACCAACCCGCCGCAGCCATGCCACCCAGCAAGGCCATGCTGCCCGCACCAAAGAAGGTGCCGGCGGATGTTGTCTCGCCGCGCACCACCGCCTGCACAGCCAGCAATAACCCTCCGCCAAGGAGCCCCGCTGCCAGCCATCCTCGTCTGGTCTGACCCCGCGCCAACTGCCCGGCACCATGCGTGTCATCAGCCAACACTTCACCCGCTAACAACAACCGCGCGGGTTGACGTGCCTGCTTCCGCAGCGCCAGCCAGATCGTCAGCAAAGCCACCGCCGCCCCACCAATCGCCCCGGCCATCAAGGTCGATCCCGATCCGTAATACGCCAGCGCTGAAGTCCCCACCGCATCCCGCCACAGTGTCGCTAAGCCGCGGATCATCAGCTGCGCATACCCCACTCCCAACGCCATGCCTGCAAGGCTGCCCGCTATCGCCACACCCATGGCCTCGCCCAACCAAAGCCGACGAACCTGCCTCGGCGATAATCCCAATGCCAGCAGGGTTCCAGTCTCCTCAGCCCGACGTTCCACGCCGAATTGAAACAACAGTGACACCAGTAACAACGCAGCGATGATCAGGAAAAAGCTGAAACCGATGAACAGTCCCCCGAAGTCCTGCGACTGGTTCGCCGATGCCAGCGCCTGCTCCCGCACCGGCTCAAAAGCCAACCCGAAACTCCCCGGCCCCAAGGCCCCCTTCAGTGCAGCCGCCTTCCGGTCCCGCTCTTCCTCCAGATTGCCCCCACCTCCCGACAACCGCACCGCCGTCAAGTCCCCAAACCGGTTCGACCACAACGCCTGCCCCGCCGCCAAACTCACAAACGCCTTCGGCGTCCCCTTGTGCTCCTCCCAATAGGTCTCGTCCTTCGGCCGGATCTCCGACATCGAAACCGGTAGCGTCGGATCCCAGTCGCGCGTGCTCTCAGCCTTCTCCACCCCGGGAAACATCGGCATCAACTCCGGATCTCCCGCCGGCCCCGACAACGGCACCACCGCCCGCACGGTGAATACCGCCGACCTCTCCTCCAACCTCCGCGCCGTGGTCAATGCATAAAACCGCACCTCCACCTCGTCACCCACTCCCGCACCCAGGTCCTCCGCCGTCCAGTCATTCAACACAATCTCGTTGGTCGCCATCCCCGTCGGCATGAACCCCAGATCAGCCGCACACACCATCGAATACGGCGTGCTCTCTCCACCATGCCGCAAGCTATTCACAAACATCGTTAGGATGGGTTGCGACCCCGTCCAAAGCTCCGCAGCCGCACCCGCCACCACCGGTTCCAAAAACACCCGCGAACTCCTTAACTCCACCACACCCCGATCCGGCAAAACCCGCATATCTAACTCGGCATCCGGCAAATCCCACGCACGCTCCAACCCCTCCTCCACGGCCGCCAAATCCACTCCCTCCCCACCCGCCAGCAATACGTTCGCCCGACCCTCCATCTCCAGCCGCTTCTGCAACGTCCCCAAATGCACAAACGCATTCATCGCCGGAAGCTGTGAAGGCCGTAACCCGAACGACCCCATCGCCTCGGCCCCAACCTCCGCAGCCACCGTCAGCCTGAGGTTCACCGATGAATCCTCCTGCGGCGATAACGGCGTCTCGCGCGACAAGGAACTCGGCCGCGATGCCCGCACAATCACGACATCGCCCGGCTTCACCCCGAGCTGCCGCATCAGGCGTCCGTTCAACAAAACCTCATCCTCCGCCGGACTGGGGAACTCCGGCTCCACCACCGCCAATCGCCAGAACCGCTCGTCCACACCCAGAAGCTGCACCCCATTCGCGCGACCCTTGTCATCCGGTGTCGCCACGGTCGCATCCAGCTGCATCACCGGCGCCGCAACCGGCCGATAACCCAACCCTAACCTGTCCGCCAGCTCCGACCGGAAAAACCGGTCGCCCCCAGCCAAAGCAACGTCCACCTTGCCCAGTCGCTGCAGCGCCAGCTGACGCAGGCTCTCCCGGACAGAATCCCCCACCAGCAATGCCCCCGTCAAAATCGCACTCCCCACAGCCACACCCAGCAAGGTGCCGATATGCGACCGCGCATGAAAAGCCAGCCCCCGCCAAATCAAGGTCCAGAAACTCATGACGCCCTCACACTCAAGACACCGTCCCGCAACTCCAGCGTCCGCCCCATCCG
>JBJOII010000239.1:0-5783 GCA_046047235.1 Verrucomicrobiota bacterium
TGTTCATCGAAAAGAAACCCCGGTCCGCATTCCAGTTCTCCATCCCCCCAACCAACGGATCCATTCCACCATCGCCACCAGAACCAGCACCGCCCGTCGGTTCAATCTCGATAGGCTCAGCCGGCTTCACCACCTCACCACCCACCAAACCGCGATTCCCATACGTCCCGTCATTTCCCAGTCCACCGCCGTTCGCAGGAATCGGCGTCGGTGACTTCGGCTTCCGCTTACACCCAACACCACCACCCACCACCAAAGCGGTAGCCAAAAGCAAATTGATAAACAGGGAACGTTTCATTTTAGTCAAAATTATGTCCGGGTACGGTTATTTCACCCAATCCGGCTGGGAACAACTGCCTGAAAAACGGCGAACATCCTTGATCTGTTTGGTAGGCACGTCAAGCATAGACAGGACTTTGCCGCCTCCAACCCGACGCACAAACAACAAGGTCCGCGAGTTAGCCGCCCACACCGGATCCTCCCCCTGACTCAACTCCTCCGCCTTGCCCCCCCCCGCCGGCACCACACACACCTGAAACCCACCCGTGGACTCAGTAAATGCAATCCACTTCCCGTCCGGCGACCAACTCGGCTCAGTAAAACTCCCCCACGCACCCGAAATGCTCAACCGCTTCAACTGCCCCCCAGCCGAAGGAATGGTATACAACGCCGCCTTGCCG
The DNA here is from genome assembly GCA_046047235.1 of Verrucomicrobiota bacterium. Classification (GTDB taxonomy): domain Bacteria; phylum Verrucomicrobiota; class Verrucomicrobiia; order Limisphaerales; family JAHDYP01; genus JBMTVN01. The sequence continues at coordinate 681 of JBJOII010000239.1, forward strand.
TCCTTCCGCGAAATCACACACAAGGTCCGACCATCCGGCGACCAACACGGCGAAGACTCATCCTCCTTGGTCGTGGTCAACCGCTTCAAATTACTCCCGTCCACGTCCGCCACATATAAATCCGGACTCCCCCCCTTGCTCAAAATCATCGCCACCCGCTTACCATCCGGTGAAACCGCCGGCGAACCGTTCAACCCCGGAAAACCCGCCACCACCGCCCTCACCCCCGTCGATAAATCATGCGAGTAAATCCGCGGTAACCCCGTCCGATATGATGTATACAAAATGCTGTTCTGCCCCGGCACCCACGCCGGATCCCGCGTCAACACCCCGTCCTTGGTCAGTTGCAAATGGTTGTAGCCATCGTAATCGGTCAGCATCACCTCGCTCGCCTTCCCCGACTCCACCCGAAAGACCACCCTCGACCGCGCAATCCCAATCCGCCCCGGCCCCGTCGGAGCCGGCAAGGAAACGAAATCGTCCGCAAAGGCATGCGCCAACGCCCGCAAGTTCGCCCCACGATACTCCCGACTTAGCAACCCCTGCCCCGCCAGATATACTTTGCCCACCAGCCTATCCCCACCCACCTCCCCCTTCAGTTGATACCGGGCAGCCGAAGCCTCCACCACCTCAAATCCCTGCACCCCCAAATCAAACCGCAAAGCACTCAACGCCTCCCCGCTAAATCCCTCCAGCGAAACCGGAATGGCCCCGTTCTCTGCCTCCCGATTAATGTCACCCGAAAACTGAGCCGCCCGTAGCCCCACCACAAATAGCACCACCCCCAACCCCATCGCCAAAATCCTGTTCATGCGCTTCATCCCAATCGTAGTTTTGAACTCAAGTTAAAGTTGATCCTTACCGTCCGCTGTAACTCCCCACTCGCCCTCGCCGCCGACGGAAATTTCGGCACCCCCACACGCCGCACCGCATCCAATGCCGCCTGCACACTGTTGTCCAATGCCGCGATCCCCGAACGACTCACAATCCTGTCCCGCAAAACCTTGCCATCGTGATTCACCACCACCTCCACCACCACCGTCGCCCGATCATCCTTCAACTCAGACGGCGCAACCCAATACCGGTCATACTCACTCACCACCGCCTGGTTCCAGTTCGCAAACGCCGCCCCACCCCCACCCGGCCCCGGAATGTCAATCTTCGTGGAGGACGATGCCACCGCCCGAATCTGCGCATTCGCCCTCGCCACACTTTGCTCCAATGCCCTGGCCGCCTCCTGCTGCCGCTTCCGCTCCACCTCCGCAGCCCGCTCCCTCGCCTCCCGCGCAGGATCAGCCTTCGGCTTGATCAACGTGTCCGACACCTTAATCTCCTGCTTGGGCTTCACCACCGGCTTGTCCTTCGGCTTGTCCTTCGGTTTATCCTGAGGCTTGGCTGCTGGCTTCGGCGGCTCAACCACCGGCTTGGGAGGATCCCTCCTCTCCACCGGTTCAGGTCTCACCACCGGCGGAGCCGGCTCAGGCTCAGGTTCAGGCCGACGCTCCGGCTCCCGCAGCGTAACCTCAGGCTCCGACCGCACCTCAGCCTGGCTCGCCGCCGGAGGCGGCTCACCCCCACCGGAAATCAACGCATCCACCAACTCCGACGGAATTACATGCAACACCGGCATGCTGTTCAACTGCGGCGGACGCTTCGGCGCAAAGGCCGGCCCCAAAATCAACAACAACAACAACAACCCATGCAACAACCCCGATAGGATCAATACTTTTCGCTGTATGACTCTCATCTCGGCTCCGTTCTCGGCTCAGACCGCAACGATAAATTTAACCCCAACCTCGCACACAAATCCGCTACCTGAAACACATCGTCAAAGGGAGCCACCGCATCCGCCCGAATAAAAATAATCACCTCCGGATTCGCCTGCTTCGCCGCGCTTAACCGCTGCCCCAAAGCCTCATACCCCATCTCCTCCCCTTCCAACTCGTAAACCCCACGCCTCAGTAACTCCAACGTCAGAAAATCACTCCGCTGCATCGACGGATCCGGCTGCCCCCCCTTCGGCAACGTAATCCCCTGATTCATCAGCGGCGTCGTAATGATGAAAATGATCAACAACACAAACGCCAAGTCCAACAACGGCGTAATGTTGATCTCATTCAACGTCACCAAATGTCCACGCTGCGAAAACCGTCGCATAGCTCACTCCTCACAACCCACTCTCATTCCCCTGCCCCCGCCTCACCCCGCACCTGAAAAATCTCCTCGTCGTCCCGCAAATACTCAGTCTCCATCCTCGATGCCAATTCCTGCGCAAAATTGTCCAAACCCACAGTAAACACCCGTAAATGATGCACCAGCCAGTTGTACCCAAACATCGACGGAATCGCCACCAACAACCCCGCCACAGTCGTCACTAAAGACCCCGCCACACCCGGCGCCATCGAACTCAACGAAGCCTGCCCCGCCTGCGCTACCCCGCTAAACGCACTCATCACACCCCAAACCGTCCCCAATAAACCCAAAAACGGCGCCCCACTCACCGCTATCGCCAATAAAATTAAACCCGACTCCAACTTCAAACTCTCCTCCGCTACCCCACGCTCCAAAGTCCGCTTCACATGCTCCATCGCCTTCAACGAAATATACCGACGCCGCCCCACCCCGCTCGGCGTCTTCAACCGCGTGTCCAATTCCATGCATCCAGCCTGATAGACGGCAAATAACGGACAACCCTCCGCCTGAATCCGCCGATCGTAAATCGCCATCACCGGAGCCTGAGACCGAAACTCCGCATCAAATAACCGATTCAACTTCTTCGCCCGACGCATCTGCGCAGCCTTCGTCGCCATCACGCTCCACGCAAAAATCGAAAAAAAGACGAGCAAGACAATGATCGCCTTGGCTTCCGGCCTCGCTTGCTTCCAAATATACAAAAGCTCCATCTCCGGAACCTTGGCAGCAGCAATAACAAAATAAGCTCCTACATTCATCTCACACCCAAAAAACTGCGATCGCCCAAGGATGTATCCCCCCCCACCACCAAGGTCAAAAGCTTTCATCCCCAAAACACCTCAAACCAATATCTCCCATCTCCCATCTCCCATCTCCCATCTCCCATATCCCATCTCCCACATCCACCCCCCTACTCCCAACCTCCGCATCCGAATCACAGCACCACCCGTCGATTCCAAAGCCAACGACGCCCTCATAGATTTCCTCGCCAAACTCCTCCACTGCCCCCGCTCCCAAATCCACATCAAACACGGCCTCACCTCCCGACAAAAAACCCTCGCCATCTATAACCTCACCCCAGAGTTCATCCTCCAAACCCTCCAACCCTAATCCCCGCCAACCGCCCTCAGCCCTCAGCCCTCAGCCCTCAGCCCTCAGCCCTCCCCCGCAATAGCTCCCCCTTCCCATCCGCCGCCCCACACGCTACCGTCCCTCCCCGTTGAACGTCGTTGCCGCCATCGATCAAAGCCCCCTGCTGCAGAACCCCCTCTTCCTGCTCGGGCTCTTTATGGCCGGATCCTTCCTCATGATCTGGCGACTCGAAATCCTCACCCAACGCGGCGTCGAAGGCACCGTCCTCGGCACCCTAGTCATGCCCTACTGCTCCGGTATCGGTAACCTCGTCTTCGCTATCCTCGCCCACCGCTCCCCAGACCTGAACGCCACCGTCGTCGTCGAAAACTCCATCGTCAATAACGTCACCAATATGACGCTCCTCCTCGGCCTCCCCGCCATCCTCTGGGGCGCCGCCAACTCCCGCCCCGGAAAATCCAACCGCAAAAAAAAGGAAGTCGCCGCCCAACGCCTCAATAAACTCTCCATCTTCCTCACCCTCGCCGCCGTCCTCTTCTTCACCGGTATCTCCTGGGCCCTCGGCCAAGACGGCCAGTTCGACCGTAACGACGGCATCGTCCTCATCGCCCTCTTCCTCTTCTGGCAATGCTTCCACGTCTACGATGTCCTCAAAACCAACGTCCGCGAACAACGCCCACTCCACTGGCTCCTCGCCCTCGACTTCCTCCTCCTCCTCCTCGGCGGTTTCGACGTCTACTATAGCATCGACCGACTGGTAATCTGGATCGGCCAACAAGATCACAACTCCCTCAGCCAACACGCCGGATGGCTCTCCGGCTGGCTCATGGTCCTCCCCAATGCCCTCCTCGCCCTCTACTACGGATGGCGACGCAAACCCGAAGTCATCTATACCTCCCAAATCGGAGACGGCCATATCTGTATACCCCTCTGCCTCGGTATCGCCGCCGTCATCAGCCCCCTCGAAACCCCCGCCTTCTTCAACCCCGCTATCCTCCTCCTCCTCGCCGCACTCGCCATCCACGCCACGGTCGTCGGCTTCTTCGGCCAACTCCCCCGCTTCGTCGGTATCTTCCTCACCCTCCTCTACGCCATCTTCGTCGTCAAAGGCTTCGGCTCCTAATAAGCCCAAGACCGGGGGAAAAACCAACCACCCGTCCGTCCGCTTGTCCCAGCTCCCGCGCGAAGCGCCCAACCCACCCTCTCCTCTCTCCCCTCTCCAGTTCAAAGCGCCCCGCGCTTTGAACTCACAGCTCCGGCCCCGTCACCTCCCGCACCCGAATGTTCCGAATCGACGACGCCGTCTGATACGTCGCTATCCCCAACGGCACACACATCTCAATCTCCCCAAAGCGCATCCCCACCTTCCGCTCCTTGATCGACGCATCAATCACCCGCTTCCCATCCAGCCACATCTGCAACCGCTCCGCCGTCACCCGCATCCGAATGTCATACCATTGATCCTTCTTAAACTGCCGAAAGGTCGTGGTCTCGTTCTCCGACGCATCATACGTATCCAAACTCGAGATCCCCACCACACCACCCCCCCAACCACCCACAATCAAAGTGCAGTTGGTCGACCCCACCGGCACCGTCAGCCCACAAAAGAAATCCGTCCCCATAGTCCGCTTCGCCTCCAAACTAATCTCATAGTTCGTCCGCAACACCTCGTTGGTAAACGCCACCCCGGTCAACATCGCCCCCATACCCAACCTCAATTCCCCCTCCTCCACCAAAACCTCCCCGCGCCCCCCAAAAGAAACCTCCTTCCACCCAGTCAAACCCTCCCCATCAAAAAGAAACTTCCAAGCCCCCTCT
>JBJOII010000240.1:0-3784 GCA_046047235.1 Verrucomicrobiota bacterium
AGAAGCCGTCGGCCGGGCCATGGTGGTAGATCAAGTGGGAGAGCTCAAGGCCGTTGCAGAGGTTGTAGTCGGCCGTCTCCGCTCTCTCTCGGATCCCACGGGACAAACTCTACGACCCGGCGATGCCCCCCCCAGATCCACCACGACTTCGGTGGGCACGCCAACTCCCGCCCGGGACAGGGCATTGGTTACCACCACTCTGGGGGAGCTGCAGACCACTAACTCAGAAGCTCGGCCAGGGCCGCCAATCACGGGGCCAGAAAATAGAGTTCGAACCGCAGAAGTTGTGAGTGTGGCCTCGCGCGCTAGGGGAATTCCGACGGCCCGAAGGGCGTCGGAGGCGTCCGCCCGGCAGCGGGTCCAGGTGGCCATCCCCAACTCGAGCCTGGCATCGCAGGCTGTAGCTCCGGCCCTGAGTGACTTCGAGATGTCCTGCGGGGGCCTCTCGCCCCGTAGCTTCCCCGATCTGGGGCGCAAGCTGCTGCGGCTGAAGGCGCTGGCAAGTCAGAAGGTGTCCAGGGATGACAGCGTACTCGGAAAATACGCCAACCGATCGGGCAAAGGCCTGAAGCTCAGCTACATGCAGATGGTTCAGAAGGCGTTCCACGAGGAATACTGGAACGACCGCAGGCGCGTCGGAGATGGTGAATTCCGCCAGATGGAGGCCAACTTCGCCCTGTTCTGGGGCCTGGCCATCCAGATGTATGAAGCCACACTGGTTTCCGAACAGACCCGCTTCGACGAGTTTGCCCGTGGCAACAACGACGCCCTCACGGCGGAAGAGAAACTGGGTCTCCAGGTGTTCCTCGACCCGAATGGCGGCCGCTGCGCTGACTGCCATGCTGGTCCGGAATTCACTGCGGCCTCCGTGCGGATGGCTGGTGCCCATCCCGTGGAACGCATGATCATGGGCGACGGCACCCCGGCGCTGTATGATACCGGATTCTACAACATCGGTGTCCGCGGCACGCTGGAAGACCTCGGTCTGGGGGCCAACCTGCTGGAGCTCAATGGTCAGCCGGTGCCGCTGTCCATCGCGCGCCAGCTCAGCGAGCAGCTCCTCGTCGACGTAACCGGAGACGAGAACGTCGTGGAAGCTGAGCTGCCCGAATTGGCCGGCCCGGCAGTTCCCGGCGAGCGTGTGGCAGTGGACGGCGCCTTCAAGACTCCTTCACTCCGCAACGTCGAGTTGACTGCACCCTACTTCCACAACGGTGGGCACCTGACGCTGGAACAAGTGGTTCGGTTCTATAAGGACCAGGCCCTGCCGTTCTTTGCACAGGAAAACATGCAGAACCTGGCGGAAGGCATGACGGCGACACAGGCCGGCGCACACCCCGACGCGGGTATCCAGATCAGCGGCGGCGACATCGACGCCCTGGTCGCGTTCATGAAAACGCTCACCGATGATCGTGTCCGGCTTGAAAAAGCCCCGTTCGATCATCCTGAGTTGATCATTCCCAACGGCCATGAGTTGGATGAAAGCATGGTTTTTGACACCGATGGCAATGGCGAGGCGGATGACTCGTTCATCGTCATCCCGGCGGTGGGCGAAGAGGGTGTAGCGACTCCCGCCCGAGGTTTCCTCGAGTAACCAATTACCACCTACTACCTGCTAAACACACACAACACACCGAAGCCGGCAGCCTCGCAGCTGCCGGCTTCTTTTTATGCTCAAGTTACTCCAATCTTAGCGTCGGAGTAAGTTAGGCACGTCTGTGGTATAGCATATCGGTATTGCGAAACCCGGATGTGAAGAGGAGTCTAGCCCGTGGAATTTTCGCATGATCTTCCTCCTGAACCCCGCTTCCACCTCGGTGATCGTCAATGTGTAAGGAGTATTTACACATGTACAAAGCATTGCTGAACAGCAGTATACATCAACTCTAGTATGGATGTAGTATGCGTTTCTTTACACTTTTCAAGCGCGCATCCCTCGATTTCGGAGCCAGATCCGGTCTGTAACTGGCTCTCGCAGAATGATGCAGCAGGAGAGTGCTAAGTCATTTTTGATCTGGCACGACATTGGCTCATGCGAGTGTCTCTGCATGATTGCTCAAACTATATATCTCAGTATGTCTAAGTTAGGTGATGGTATAACTTGGGATAGTCATCAGGGATGAAATAAACCGGGTCATCCACCGTGTGTGGGCGGATCGATCCCGGAAGTTGGTGTGGTTTAACTAAAAACAAATCAGTCAAAAATGAATCCAGGGCTGATGCGCCCCGTGCGCAACAACAGCCGGCTGGACTGAAGTCATGAAAAGTACGAACGCAAGAAAGAGGGAAGGGGCCGATCTGGGAGATGTGATCAGCCGAGCCGTCCAAGCCGGTCTAAATCGACGTAAGGCCCGCCAGGGCGGGAGCAAGCTGGCTGGAGCCATGGCCATCGTGGCCGCCTGCGCGCAAGCCATAGTCGGAGTCGGTGATGCCAACGCCGGTTTGAGTGCCCTCGGAGAAAACCATCCAGTGAATGGGTTTCCCACTTGGGTTCAGGATTCCAATGGCGTGACCTTACAGCTCTGCCTGGATGAACTCAACGCCACTGGCGGAGCCGGTATTTGTATCGGCACGCCGGTCGAGGCTGGAAACCTCCTTTCAGAGAACATCGGGTTTGGGCCAGAGGCGTTCTACTACATGGCGAGCGCGTCCTTGCCCGTATCGACAGGATCCGACCTCGGCTACGAGGTAGCCGTAGAGGCGGCCTGGGGTGCGGAGATCCCGGAGGAGGGTCAGCAGTTCGCGTTCTGTCGCCTGCGAATTCGTGTGGATCAATTGCCCGTCGCGGGTATCTACAGGCTGATTCATCCATACGGTGTCGAAGAGTTCGAAGTAACGACGCCCGGGAAAAAGGCCATCAACATGACCCGGGATATCGGGGGATTTGGCCCCGACTTTTCTGCCATGCTGTATGGCGACTTGGGGCCTTTCCTGACGGCTGTGTCACCGGAGCCGCCGGCGGGCTATCTCGGGGACGGTGGCTTGGGGACGCTTTACCAAGTCGAGGGAAGCCCGACCGGGGTCAATTATATCCGCCTCGAAGGTCCTGCGGGATCTAATTTGGATGGCCTCGGTAACGATTTTGTCGAAACGGACCAGTTTTCTTTGATGGGTAAGCTCTTCACGGAAGCCCCCACTCCGTTAAAGGTCGAGCGGGTGACTATCGAGGAGGATGCCGCACGGATCGATGTCTTCGCGAAATCTTCGCCGAATGCGGAGCTGTTCATGACCCTTGATGGGGCACCGATTGCGATGGATGGTGACTCAAGCGGAGGGTTTTACGGCTCCATTTCTGTGCTTCCGGGTTCGACCATTCCAGCGGTTGTCAACATTGCTGCGGACGACCCGGTAAATACTCCCGTGGATATCTCCGTGCCGATCAGTGATCGCGTCCAGATCACGCTGGCGGAATACAATTCCCTTACCCAGATGTTGAGGGTGGATGCTCATTCGAGTTTGGAAGCCAGTGGCGCGAACCTCTACGTCGCTGGTCTGTCCATACCGGGGCTGAGTTTGGCCACGGCCTCAGTGGATGCCCGGCCGATCGTTCCGGTAACTGGCCCTGAACCCATCACGACTGGCGTGCCGATCACGGGTGGAACTCTGGAGGTCATGGTCCCTCTTCCTCCTTCTCAGGTCTTAGTTGTCTCCTCCTACGGAGGCCTGGATACCTTGGAGACCCTGGTTACCACGAATCCCGCCAACGTTGAACCGATTGCTTCCGACGACACTGCCTCGGTGGACGAGAATTCATCTGTCGCGATCAACGTGCTGGGCAATGACG
>JBJOII010000241.1:0-3638 GCA_046047235.1 Verrucomicrobiota bacterium
CTCATTGAGGGTGAGACGCTGGAAATTGGATTCAAACTCGTCCGCGATGTTCTCCTCATCACCAACCTGCGGATTATTGACATCGATAAGCAGGGCGCGACCGGGAAAAAGATGCGTATTCAATCCATCTACCTGGACAGCTTGTGTGGTATCAGCTGTGAGACCGCTGGTTTCGGTATGGATGACAGTGAGATGACGCTGCAGTATATCACTCCTCCCTACCGCAAGGCGCACAATACGACAGTCAGCGCCTCCAAGTTCGAATTCCCCAAGAAATTCGAGATTCTCTCCCTCTATACAAAGTTCGAATCGATCGTTCATGCAAACCTGCTGCGACTCAACAGCTGATGCCACCCAATCCAAGGCATGTCGCGCTGCAATCGAATCAGGTCCACGAGGTCACATCACCTCCAGCCTGAGCCCCTGTTCTGCGGCATCCGCCAGGAACAACCCGCCCTGACCAGCCACCACAGCGTATCGAACACATCGCGTAGGCTGTGGGTGTGCTGGGGTGCTTCCTCCTTCATCAACGCGAGGTACGGAGCGCAGAACTCCCAGTCTTCGTCGCTCACATCACTCGGATAGGGTCTGGGCTTCTTCGGCATCCCAAGCGTAATGCCCAATTGGATATACTTTGTACATCCTTCTCCCCCAGAATGTGAGTGGCAGGCTCTAGAACGCCCGTTTACAACATACAAACCCGGCTCCATTTCAACCCTCCACTCAGGCGAGGCAGCCTTGACCACTGACCGCAGATGTCAGCAGCGGTCTGATAGAGTGCAGCCTGTTATGAATAACAGCTCCAGGAGTAAGAGTGTCAGAAGGAATCAACGACCGGTGCCAAACCGCTTTGAGGACTTCTACGCCGAGGCGGTCCGTGCCATGTGCGAGCGCGATCCCCAGCTGGACCGGCTCATGAAAATACCCTCCGTCAGGGAAGCGGTGAATGATGCCATTTCAACCCGCGACCCTCTTGAATAGGTTGCAAACACAGAAGCGCAGCCGCCGTAGTAGAGAAGAGGCTGGCCAAACTCCTGCCGGAAAGACTGTGAAATCCCCTGGACACCCAACACCGCGCAGCGCGCCTGCCGATCCCCACTCATGAATAAGTCTGATTCACTACGCAAAGCACTGGTTAAGGGAGACACCCGCAAAGCCCGACGCCTACTGGAGGAGATGGACTTCGACGGGATAACTCATGCGCTTTATGGAAGGGGCTGGTGCGATTACGTACCCTTTCTGGCCACTGTCGTAGAGGAGCATTTGCATCACGTGCACAGCCCGCAATTCCTCGTTCGCGGGAAGCCGGAGGTGGTCACCTTGGACGAAGTGAACCGGAAGTGCGGCCCGATTTATGGCCCCCTGTTCCTGCTCAGTGTTGGGCCGCGGCCTGCAGGCTGGGGACGACTGGCTCAGGAAAACCGCATCCTGTCCTGGATGGACCGGAGCCTCGGGCTCGTGGGAGACCAGTTGGTGGATATCCATGAGCGTTTCGTGACCAGCAAGCCGTTGGATGCATTCAGCGACTGCCTCATCACCGGGCCGTTGGAGGGATTGAAGATCACCCCTGTGCCCGACGAATGGCAGGTTCCCTGGTGGCGCGGACGATCACTGGAGGAAACCGGTTTTGATACGACCGTTCTCAGAGACATCTTCTCCGAGGCCATGGAAGCGCGAAACCACCTGGAGTGGAGTCTGGACTTCCCCGGTCACTCCGTCCGCATGGAAGCCCTGCGCTGGATGGTGCAGGACACCATGGCGATAGCCCACCCCGAAGCCATGCTGGCCAGGGCGCTCGTAACCAATAACAAAAAGGAGGCGACAAGGGCGGCGAGGTTGGATCCATCCCTGAAACCATGGTCGGATTGGATCAAAGCCTGGATCGACTTCCCGAAGGGAAAACCCGCCTGGGCTAGACTCGAAAAGGTGGACCCGCTGGGACCGACCCTATCCCACTTGCTACAGGCAGTCCTTGACGCGCTGAACGGCGGGGAAACCCACCTGCAGATCGTGGAGGATATCCAGCCTGCCCGAAACAACCGGGAGTCCCCTTATTTGAGCTACATACTGGAGCAGGCAACAGACATCTATCTCGGGCAGTATCTGCGGCAGAGGGATGAGGCAGGTGTGGAGATCGGCACTGCGGATAAAGTGAGGCTGGTTCAGCTGGGTTGCCGGTTTCCAGCCATCATATCCTGGTTACTGGACGAGATCCGCACAGGCTCAAGCCAGATCCTGAACGCATGCCTTCTCGCAGGTTTCAGCCCCCATGGACGCTTCGCAGCCGAGAACTACCTGAACCTGCTCGCCACTGCAGTCAGCCATCGGAACCATGCCGCCATTCGCAGCTTCCTCAGCCATGGCGCAAATCCCCGCGATCCCTCCCATTATATCCAGACGCCCCTGCAGCTGCTCGAGGACTCTCTTGAGGAAGGACACCCGTGGCCTGACGACATCGTTGCAGCGATGCGCAACCACCCACCGCACAAGCCAAGGAAGCGCTCCCGAGAGTAAGCATCGTGGCCTAACTGAGTGGATCCCGCAAAAGGCTCCCTCACTCACGTGCTCTGGCTGTGGCGATCCTATCCATTCGGGAGAGGAGTCGGGACACTGTGAGTTCACCGGCTAGCTTCTGGCGTGGGACGTGAAGCAGTGCCTCAAGCTTGCGGAGTTCCTCGGCCAGGTCGGATAGCAAAGCCGATGAAAGAAAGCTCTCAGGATCGGGGCCGTAACCTGCGACAGCCTCCGTGAGCAGGTCCCGCAATCGCTCGAGATCCGAGGCCATGAAGTCCCAATCGAGACTGCTACCCTGCCGGCACTGCCCGAGGACTCGACGGAAACCCAGTAGCCGTGACCAGATGTGCAGGAGCTTGCCGTCGGCGTCGGGAGTAAAGTGGATCTGGTCTTCAAATATGCCGTGGTCCACCGCAGCCCGGAGTGTCTTCGGGTCGTAGGGTTTGGTGATGTAGAAATTGACTCGGAGTTCCACCGCACGCCGGATGGTTTCCCGAGTCCGGTATCCGGTCAGGATGATGAAGGGCAGAAGCGGGTACCGGATACGGAACCAGGCGAGCAACTCGAGTCCGGACATCCCGGGCATGCGGTTGTTGGTGATGACCAGAGCGGGAGGGTAGGTGTCGGCTAATTCCATGGCCTCCACACCATTGGCCACGCTCACAACCGGGTAGCGATCACGCAACACCATCGTGGCAGCGACCCGCGCTCCCCGTTCATCATCCACCACCAGCACGGTCTTGCGCAGCCGCATCCGCGTGAAAGCTGAGGATTCATTCACCATGAATTTAGGAGCTGGGAGTTTGGAGCTGGTAGCTGGGGAAGGCCGTTCCCCGCATGAACGTCACGCGCGCGAATGGTCTTCCCGTTGGTTCCGCCTGAACAGTGGATACATGAATAGTTTCCCTGCCCCCCAGGGGTCCCTGCCAGAGTTTCGGTGTTTCGGAGTTGCAGAACCCGGACCTGAGCACGCCTCCGCGCTTTGCGCTTACCCCTTGCCGCTTTGCCCTCTGTGCCCTCCGAACAGTTTCTTGAGAGTGGTTTTGTTTCATCTCATCTCGGGGACAGCTTAGCCGGCGACTGTGACATCTGTGGTCGTACCGGACTGATGGTGGGGCAGTCAG
>JBJOII010000242.1:0-3598 GCA_046047235.1 Verrucomicrobiota bacterium
GCCGGTTGCCGTCACGGAACAATACCCCAAAGGCCTCGGTCCCACGGTCCCTGAAGTGGCGGAAGCCATCACGAACTTCTCCCCGATCGAAAAACTCACCTTCAGCAGCCTCACCCCGGAGGTGCGGGATTGGTTGGACCAACACGCCATCCACGACGTCATTCTCTGCGGCATTGAGACCCAAGTCTGCGTGACTCAGACCGCTCTCGAACTCCTCGATCTAGGCAAGCGCGTTTTCGTCGCCGCCGATGCCTGCTCCTCCCGCACTGAACAGAACTGGCAGTTGGGACGCGAGCGCATGACTGCTGCCGGTGCGATTCCTGCCTCGGTCGAAATGCTCCTGTTCGAACTCCTCAAGCGCGCCGGCACCGACGAGTTCAAGGAGATCTTGAAGCTCGTGAAGTAAACACCCAAGGGCCAACGGAGCCTGGGAGCCGGGAGACGGGCCACGCTGTTTGCGGCGTTCTACGCTGCCCCGCGTCCGCCAAATCATTGCACCCACTCTTCACCCTTCCTGCATCGCGCCCGCGCGCGACGCAGCAACCCTCTGCGCTTCCCCCTTACCGCTTACCGCTTACCGCTTCGCGCCTTCGGCCCCGGAACTCCAGAGCCAAACCCGCAGAGCTTCGGTCGCACTCCAGGCCTGCGCATCGCAACCCCTTTGCTGGTGGGGCGCATCACCATCGATGATCTCCGGCAACTGTTCCAGACAACCTTCCGCCAGCAGACAGTCCACACTCCCGAGATACGACCGCGCCGCAGCCAGCGCGACGGGCTCACATCCCCAAGCCATGGCCAGCGCTTCACAAAATGAAGGCATCGTCCATACCCAGGCGGTACCATTGTGATAAGCCGGCTTGCGTTGCGTATCCTCGTCTCCCTCGTAGCGTCCGCAATACGGCTCGTTGGGATTGTTCAACAGATGCCCGTCCTGCGATCGCACGGGCAGGGGCGGGTGGACGGGCAGGGGAGCCAGGGAACGAAGCGCACCCGGCACCAGCAAGTAACGCTGGCTGATATCCACCGCCCGGCGTGCCGCCGTTCCCTTCAGCAGGCCCAGGCTGATGCCGAACAGCTGGTTGCTGCGCAGCGCAGTATCCTGGACCGCCTGGCGGGCAGGCGTCCGTGCGCCGCATAACAGGACGTCCGACAAATAACCCGCCTTCTCCATCCAGAACAGTTCCAGCCAGGCCTGCTCCGCCCGATCCGCCAGAGCGCGCCAGCTTTCGATTGGGGCCGGCTCCCCGAGCTGCGCCAGTTGACGCAACAGTCGGATCCAGAGCGCCTGCACCTCTACCGGATAACCCTCACGCGGTGTGCCTGCCGGATAGTTGGTGTCCATCCAGGTGAAATGGCTCGGGCTCCATACCAGCGCCGACTCCGGATCCGCGTGAATGCCGTTGGGCGTGCCTTCCCAATAATGCCGGCCAATCGACACCAGCACATCCCGCACAGTCCGGCCCTCGCTGTTCACCTCCAAGCCATAAACCCGTTGCGGATCCCCCAGCGCCGTCGCCAGTTCCTCGCACACCACCCCATACCAGAGCGGCGCGTCCACGGTGTCCCGATTCCCCGCCGTCTCACCATGGATGATATTTGGCAGCGTCCCGCGCTCCTCAAACCGACCAAAGGCAATCAGCAAATCGCGCACCTCATCGTGCCAGCCAGCCGCGATGAGGCCCCGGGCGCAAATCAATGTATCGCGCCCCCAATCCAGAAACCACGGATACCCCGCAATCACGGTCTTCACATCGTCGCGCCGCACCACAAATGCCCGCGATGCCTTGGCCAGCCGTAACGCAAAGGGATCAGCCGACTTCATCCCCGCTTTCAGCATCTCCGTCTCCAGGTAACCCGCAGTGACCCGGTCCAACACAGCGGAGGAAGGGCGCTCATGCCCCGCCTGCATCCCTTGTTCCACGGGCTCCGCGGTCACGATCAGGTTCGCCGGTCGCCCCGACTCCAATGGCAGCTCAAACCACCCCGGACTGTAGGCATCGCCACTCGACTCCTGTCCCCGTGTCGCCTCCACCGGATGTCCGATACCGTCACACCACTCCGGTGCTGCGTGATAACGGCCCGAATCACAAAACACCAGCAGCTGGCGGTCCGCCGCCGGCTTGAACTCAAACCCGTTGCCCTCAGGCAAGAGCGCGATGTTCGAGGCGAAGTGATGTTCCGCCCCGCCATTGCGTTTCGTTTCCCAATGAAAGTTGCGGTCCTCCAAATCCACCCGCGCCGTGACCTTGACCCCGTCCAATCCCGACGCCACTTTCGCCCGGGTCGCCCCGGCCAACACCCCGGTTGCAACATGCTCCACCGACAGCCACACGGCGTTCCGGTCCGGCATCATCGTCACCACCAGCTCAATGTCCACGGTGCGACCGTCCCCCGCATTGGCACGGAATAACCACCGCCCAGGAGGACCCGCCTCACACTCCACCACATTGGTTCCATCCAACGGACTGATGAACCCGAATGCGTTGACCCAGAGTCTTACCCGCTTGGCAAAAATATGCCGGTCCACCGGCAGGGTCTCGTGCAGGTTCGCTCCCAGCAAACAGTCATACTTGGACCGCACCTCCCCCAGATCCACCCCCAACCGCACCATCCCCCCACGGCCATTGGTCAGCAAAATCAGGCCCCCGTGCGCCACCTGTCTTGGCGCCTCCTCCGGCCTCTCTCCAAGGAACCGCACGACTCCACGCAACTGCAGCTCGCCATCCCCATAACGCTCCACGACCAGCTCACCATCCCCACTCCGCAGCATCGGAGGAATTCCCGCAACCCAGCCCCCCTTCACCTGGACGGATTCCAAACGCACCGCGCTCTGGCAGTCCTTCATGCCCAGGCGAACCCGGAACGGATGCCGGTCCTCCACCAGAATCCAGTGTCCCGGCGGGATCATGGTGACCCGGCGCGTGTCCCTCTCTCCCCATTGTACCACCGTGGGATAGCGCACGGCGTCCATCGCACGACTCACCGCTGCCCCTGCATTCGCCCGCAACTCAGTCACGTCAACAATGCGTACCGCCGCCAGCACCGCCTGCGGACTCCGTTCCACCAGCGCAGCCAGTTCGGTAAACACGAACGGACCAATATCCTCCGGCTCAAACCGCTCCCGCAACGCCTTGATGACAAAGTCCGCCTGGGCCCGCTTCTCCCGATATGCCTCGCCGCTCAAACCCAGGGGCTTCCTCGTCGGAGCCAGACAGTGCACCGCCCCCGCCTCCAGGTGAAATGCCAGCCGGCCGCCACCATGGCCACTCACACTCACGCCGCCTTCCTGCAGCAGATCCACCCACTTCGAAATATCGTCCCTCTCGCCCAAGCCGAGTTCCTCCACACTCAGGTTCACCACGTGCTCCCGCTCAACGTCCATGTTCGCCAGGATCAGCACCCGGTCCACGCCCTCAGCCGATTCGCGTACCAGCGCCACCACCTCGCCCTCGAATTGGCCCACCCGGCGAATCTCCGCATGGTCAAAGAAACAAGGATTCTCCGCCAGCAGTGCATTCAGGGCGCCCAGCTCGTCCACAATGTTCTGGTCATTGCCCCATGCCAAGCCCGTGCTCCCATGAACCAGGATCTTCTCCTT
>JBJOII010000243.1:0-3579 GCA_046047235.1 Verrucomicrobiota bacterium
GCCATCCACGCCGGCTGGGACCTCGTCATCGTCGACGAAGCACACCACCTCCAATGGTCCCCCCAAGAAGCCAGCCCCGAATACCAGCTCGTCGATGCCCTCGCCCAGCATACCAACGGCCTCCTCCTCCTCACCGCTACCCCCGAACAACTCGGCCCCGAAAGCCACTTCGCCCGACTCCGCCTTCTCGACCCCGACCGCTATAATAACCTCAACGACTTCACCAACGAATCCGCCGACTACCGCCCACTCGCCGCCATCATCCAAACCCTCCAGCAAGCCAAAAAACCCAACCCCAAACAGCTCGCCGCCCTGCAAAAAAGCTTCCCCACCCAATCCCACCACCTGACGGAACTCATCCAGACCGCCCAGTCCAGCAGCACTGAAAACCGCCAACTCATCGTCGACCAACTTCTCGACCTCCACGGCCCGGGCCGAGTCGTCCTCCGCAATACCCGCTCCAACATGCAGGGCTTCCCCCAACGACAAGCCCATATCACCACCCTCCCTGCCACCACCACCCCCAACGACATCGAACAACTCTCCATCGAGTTCGCCGTCGATGCCGGAGATTCCAACCTCGCCTTCACCCCCAAACCCAACACCGACCCCCGCCTCCCCTGGCTCCTCCAACTCATCCAGAAACTCAAGGAAGAGAAAATCCTCCTCATCTGTACGTCCCTGAAAAAAGTCCTCGCCCTGGAATCTGCCCTCCAACAACACCTCGCCCACCCCTGCGCCGTCTTCCACGAAAACCTCACCCTCCTCCAACGCGACCGTAACGCCGCCTGGTTCGCCGACCCCGAAGGCCCCCAAATCCTCCTCTGCTCCGAAATCGGCAGTGAAGGACGTAACTTCCAGTTCGCCCACCACCTCGTCCTCTTCGACCTCCCCCTCAATCCCGAAATCCTCGAGCAACGCATCGGCCGACTCGACCGTATCGGCCAATCACAAACCATCCATATCCACCTCGCCTGCGTCCCCGGCAGCCCCCAGGCAGTCCTCGCCGAGTGGTACCACAAGGGCCTCAACGCCCTCGAATCCCACCTCGAAGGCGGCAATGAACTGTTCCGCCAATTCGGCAGCGCGGTCCATGACCTCGCCATGGAATCCCCCGATCTCCCACCCAACGAAGCCGCCACCAAAACCGCCCGGCTCATCCGCGAAACTCAAATAGCCCGCAAAAACCTCCAGTCCAAACTCGAAGAAGGACGCGATCGTCTCCTGGAACTTAACTCCTTCCGACCCCATACCGCCCAACGCCTCATCGAAGATATCCGTCGCGAGGACCGACATGACCTCCTCGAACCTTTCATGCTCGATGTCTTCGAAGCCTTCGGAGTCCATGCCGAAGAGCTCGCCCCGCATACCTATAAACTCGACCCCCGCGGCGTCACCACGGAAGCCTTCCCCTCCCTCCCCGACCACGGCCTCATCGCCACGTTCGACCGCCCGCGCGCCCTCAGCCGCGAAGATGTCACCTTCCTCTCGTGGGATCACCCCATGGTCACCGGCTCAATCGACCTCCTCCTCGGCTCCCCCAAAGGCAACTGCACCTTCGGCACCTGGCCCGAGCCCAACGAAAAATCCATCCTCCTCGAAGCCTGGTTCGTCGTCGAACCCGTCGCCGACCGCAAACTCCACGCCGACCGGTTCCTCCCCCCCACCCCCATACGCGTCGTCATTAACCACAAGGGACAAGACGTCACCGACCAATACCCCAAGGCGGCTCTCGACCAACACCTGCAACCCGCCCCTCCCTACAAACTCCTCGATGACCCGAAAATCCGCAGCACCATCCTCCCTTCCATGATCACCTCCGCCACCACTGCCGCAGAAAAACACGCCTCACTCACAGTCTCCCACGCCAGCAAGTCCATGCACCACCTCCTCACCACGGAAATCAACCGCCTCAACTCCCTCCAGGAAACCCACGGAAATATCCACCCCAAGGAAATCACCACCGCCCAAGACCACCTCCAACACCTCACCTCAGCCCTCCAAACCGCCCGCACCCGACTCGACTCCCTCCGCCTCATCTGGAAAGGCCCACCCCAGTTGCTCGCCTAGCCCCTAACCTCACTCTCTCCTATCTCCCTGCGGCGCCGCTCCGCGCCCAGAGTTTCGGAGTTTCCGAGTTTCGGAGTTTCAGAACAGTCAGCGCTGCATCGCAGCGTATCGAAATCGAAATCGCTATCGAAATCGGGATCGAAACGCGCCCCCGGCGCGAGGATCCAGGGGACAGCAGAGAAAAACCAGTGGCTTCCTCTCTCCCTGCGGCGCCGCTCCGCGCGCCGCAAAAGCCCTTCCTCCTTCGCTCTCTGAGCCTCGAAGGACAGGCTGCGCTATGCCCTCACCGCCAACCACCAAAGGTCAGTGGGAACGCCTCTCTCCCCTCTCCCTGCGGCGCCGCTCAGCGCCCAGAGTTTCCGAGTTTCAGAGTTTCGGAGTTTCAGAACACTCAGCGCTACATCGCAGCGTATCGAAATCGAAATCGGGATCGAACCACGCCCTGACCCCTGACTCCTGACTCCTGACTCCTGACTCCTGACTCCTGACCCCTGACTCCTGACCCCTGACCCCTGACTCCTGACCCCTGACTCCCGACCCCTGACCCCTGACTCCCGACCCCTGACCCCTGAGCTCAGACCTCAGCCCTTACCGCTTACCGCTGTGCGCAAAGCCCTCACCCCCCCACATCCGGCTTCAACCAAGGCGTGTTCGACCAATACCACTGCATCGGACGCATGCTGTCGACATGCCCGTCCACAAATGCCACCGCCGAACGCCCCCCATGACGCGGATGCGGCCCGCCCCAGTTCGGATCATCCGACGTCACCCCTCCCGTGTTCGGTGCATCATTCGCTGGATCATGCACGATCCAACACCCCGCCTTCTCCGGACTCTCCTCAGTCACACACTTCTTCGGATCCTCCGTCCTCACCGGCTTGCTCCCGCCATCGGTCACATTCACCGTCGTCGATGGACGAATCACATGCGATTCCTTCAACGGCGGCCAATCCTCCATGTCCCAACTCCCCGGCCAATCACACCCCCCCAGCCGAAAGTTCATCGCATAGTTCGACACCGCCTTGTCGCCTAACTCGCTCGGGTAATTCGCCAAAAACTCGTTGAACTTCCGCGTCCTCACCGGACACAACAACAAGTTGGTCGTCTGTTGATACGGATACAAAAAGTTGAACCAGGCCTTCCGGAACACATTCGCCCCACGCACCTGAAACGTGAATGGAAACCGATCCTCCGAATCCTGCATGTACAGCTTCGTCGCCAAGGTCACCTGCCTCAGGTTGTTCACACACGAAATCGCCTGAGCCTTCTGCTTCGCCTTCGCCAACGCCGGCAACAACATCCCCGCCAAGATCGCAATAATCGCAATCACCACCAGCAACTCAATCAAGGTAAAGGCCGACCTCCTCCAATAACGACTGGAAACATAACCGGGGTTCATAGCCTCGATAAGCTCCCCTCCACCCCCAAACCAGTCAAGCCCCGCTTGCCAGTAAGTCGTGGTCGGACCACGACAAGGTCCTCTGCCCCAGTGAGATACTCCCGTCCGAG
>JBJOII010000244.1:0-3517 GCA_046047235.1 Verrucomicrobiota bacterium
CGCCACGTGTTATACTGCGGCACCAGCGTCGCCATGGAATGCCGGACCATCTTGATCCACTTGCGAGGCAACCCCTCCGCGTCCCGCGCGTAAAACGTCGGCACCACCTGCTCCGTCAACACTTTATACAGGTTCGCGCTGTCCACCCGGTCCTGCTCCTCAATGGAATCCGGCTGGCTGTCCTCCCCAATCGCAAAACCGTTGTCCCCGTCATAACCCTCACGCCACCACCCATCCAGAATGCTCATGTTCAAACACCCGTGCGGACAGGCCTTCATGCCGCTCGTGCCCGACGCCTCCAACGGCCGCCGCGGATTGTTCAACCACACGTCACAGCCCGATACCATCTGCCGCGCCACGTGGATGTCGTAGTTCTCAATGAACACCAAATGCCCCTTCAATTCGCTGTACTTGCTGAGATGAATGATGTGCTGAATAAACCGCTTCCCATCGTCATCCCGTGGATGTGCCTTGCCCGCGAATACAAACTGAACCGGACGCTGCGCATCCTTCACCAACTTCACAATGTTGTCGAATTGCTGAAAAATCAGCGGCGCACGCTTGTAAGTCGCAAAGCGACGGGCAAACCCAATGGTCAACGCATCGGGATTCAGCAGGTGATCAAAAGCAATAAAATCACTCTGCGTTACACGCTGCCCCTGAAGCAGAAGCCGCCGACGCAAAAACTCCAGCATCTCCCGCCGCAACTTGTAGCGGAGAGCCCATAACTCCTGGTCGCTGACAAAATCTTCATCCTCCAGCTTTGCCCAAAACTCCGGATTGTTGACGTCCTTCTCCCACTGATCCCCCAACCGGCTGCGCCAAAAACGTCGCACCGTCCCCTTCATCCAGCCAAGCGCATGAATGCCGTTGGTAATATGCCCGATAGGCACATCATCCTCCTTCTCCACACCATAAAAAGTCTTCCACATCTCACGGCTAACCTCACCGTGCAGCTCGCTCACGCCATTCGCCGCACGCGACAACCGCAGCGCCAGAACGGTCATGCAAAACGACTCCTTCGCGTCCTCCGGCTTGATGCGCCCCAACCCCATCAGCTGCTGATGCGTCAGTTTTAACTGCGACTCAAACTTGCTCGCCGCAAATTTCATCAAGTCCGCACTAAACCGGTCATGACCCGCCTCCACCGGCGTATGCGTGGTAAATAAACACTCCTCCTTGGTCTGGGCCGAAGCTTCCGCATAACTCAAACCCGCGGCCATCTTCTCGCGCACCAGTTCCAAGGTCAGAAAGGCCGCATGCCCCTCGTTCATGTGGAAAACCGCAGGACTCACCCCCAGCTTGCGCAACAACCGCACCCCACCAACACCCAGTAAAATCTCCTGCATGATCCGCGTCGTGCTGTCCCCCCCATAAACCCTCGTCGTCAAATCACGATAGTGCGGCTCGTTCTCCGGCATGTTCGCGTCCAGCAAATATACCGGCACCCGCCCTACATTCACCCGCCACGCCCGAAAATGCACAATAGAAGTCGCAATCCGAACGCTGGAAGTCAGCGGCTCTCCCCTCGCATCCAAAACCGGCTCCAATGGCAGGTTCCGCGGATTCAAAAGCGAGTAATACTCCGTCTGCCAGTTGTCCTGATTAATGGACTGCATGAAATACCCCTCGCGGTAAAACAAGCTGATCCCCACAAACGGCAAACCCAAATCACTAGCCGACTTGGCGTGATCCCCCGCCAATACCCCCAAACCGCCAGCCGCAATCGGCAGGGTCTCATGAAACCCGAACTCAGCCGAAAAATACGCCACTCCCCGATCCTTCATCGCCGGCGCATCGGTCGCCACCCATGTATTGGGCTCACCCAAGTACGCGTCAAACTGGCCAATCACCGCCTGAACCCGCGCGGCAAAATCCCGGTCCTGCAACCTGGCCCGCAACTCTGCCTCGCTCACCTCATGCAACACCGCCACGGCATTGTGAAACAGGTTCTGCCAACCCCGTGGCGACAATTCCCGAAAGACGTCCTGTGCGTCCTGGCTCCACGTCCACCACAGATTCCTCGCCACTCGGTTCAGACCCGTCACCAGTTCAGTGATCTCATTCGGCGCAAGCGGAGTGTTCTTCATCAGTTTCAGTTTTTTGTTGTTCCTAAAATCCTTGGCAGCAACCGGACATACCAGCCACCAGCGCGTGACGCTAGCCGCACCGTTCCCGTCTAGCCAACCACAAAAACCGCACGGCAAATATCCTGCCAACCCGGAAAATTCCATCCGTTGGGGAAATCCCGACACTGCTTCGGCTTCACTGCCTGAACCAAACAGTCCATCCCGCTCAAAAAGATGCAGGCTCCCCCTTCCTGTTCCTCCAAAACCAGCCCTCTGCGATCAAAACGAAGCCGGGTATAGCGCTGGATAAAATCGTAGTCAGTCATTCCCAGATGCTTCGCCATCAACCCGATCTCCTCCTCGGTCACCCGGACATGCCCCGGCCAACGGCAACAAGCCGTACAGCGTTGACACACATACCGGCCGCCCTTCACCGGTTCAGGACCACCCTCAAATTGCCCATCTACTGCTTCCGCCATACTCCCGGAAAAGGAATCCGCCACGCCTCATCAATACACCGCTAGCCGGTTAACCCGAGTTTCTTGCGAACCTGCGGGAACAACTCCTCAGCCACCATGTAACCTAAACAGGAAGCCGCACCACACCGGCAAACATGCTCCCGGTAATCCTCCAAATCATACCCGTAATTGAATGTGATCTCCTCCCCGGGCTCAATCACCCGCCTCGTCGTAATCCAAATGCGCCCGTCGTAGTCCAACGCCTCGCAGTTCGGATCACAACTGTGGTTCGCCCACCGCGCCGGATTCCAGTCCACATTCCCATTGATGTCATGCTCGTCGTTCAGCGTGAAAATAAAGGGGTTCGACGCCTCACACTCCGCCAAAGCCTGCTCCTTGGTAATGATCTCACCCACGTACTCAATCAACTGGTGCTCCGCCGGAATGCGTTTGACCGCAAATAGACCCTTCCCATGAATGACTGATTCAGCCTCCACCAAATACGCATTCACCTTCTTCGGCTTGCCCTTGAACCTCATCTCTCGCATGCGCCTGCTTCATGACGTACCCACATCCCTCGCGCAAGCCCGATGTCCTACCTCCCCCAAAAATCACACACCACCCGGCACTGTCAGTGACTGCCCGTTGTGCTCCGCCCCCAAACCCAGCAGGAACGGAACCGCGCTCCCAGCCCATTCAACAGCCCTCGGATAACCCGCAGCCTCAGCCCCAAAACAACTCCGCAACATGTCCGTGTCAATCACCCCGGGATTCAACGCCACCGCCGCCATCCCCGATGGCAACTCCTGCGCCAAGGCCTGCGTTAAACCCTCAATCGCCCACTTCGATGCACAATATGGCGCCACCTCCGGACTCGTAGACCTCCCCCAACCAGAACTGAAATTCACCACCACCCCAACCCCGCCCCCAACCATGGCCGGCACAAAATGCCGGATCACGCTGGCCACCCCACACACGTTCACCCCCATC
>JBJOII010000245.1:0-3410 GCA_046047235.1 Verrucomicrobiota bacterium
CGCTTTGCGCTTCCCGCCTCAAACCGGTTGACAAGGCCCACAACCCATGCAATCGTAAGTAACACAAGTAAGTCAGTAATGAATATGCAGCCGAGCCAACCCAGCCCCACCCGGAACGAAGGACTCAAATCCTCCATCCCCACCCTGGCCGGCAATATCGCCGGCACACTCGCCGACCCCGCCGCAGACCGGTTTTCCGACGACGACTACGAATACCTGAAGTTCCATGGCATCTACCAGCAGGACGACCGCGACCTCCGCAAGACCGGCAAAAAGTGGATTTTCATGGTCCGCGGCCGACTGCCCGGGGGCGTAGTCACGCCGGACCAATACCTCGCCTTTGACGAACTTTCGAGTCTCCACGGTAACGACACGCTCCGGATCACCTCCCGCCAGGGCTTCCAGTTCCACGGCGTCATCAAAAGCGGCCTCCGCCCCCTGATCCAAGGCATGCATCAGGTGCTGTCCACCACGCTCGCCGCCTGCGGTGACGTCAACCGCAACGTTATGGCCCCCCCCACTCCCTCCACCTCCCCCCTCACGGACGAGGTGCTGGCCGACGCCAAGAGCGTCAACGATGCGCTTCTCCCGGTCACCCGGGCCTACCACGAAATCTGGCTCGAGGACACCAACGTAACCCCCAAGGATCCGGACCCCGATTTCGTGGATCCGCTCTATGGCAAAACCTACCTCCCCAGAAAGTTCAAGATCGCCTTTGCCATCCCGCCGCTAAACGACACGGACGTTTACACCAACTGCCTCGGCTACGTCGCCATTGAGGAGAACGGCAAGCTCATCGGTTACAACCTCCTCGCCGGCGGTGGGCTCGGCATGAGCCACAACAACCCCGAAACCTATCCCCGGCTCGGCGATGTCATGGGCTATGTCCCCAAAGACCGCCTCATCGAGTCCGCCAAAGCCGTCCTCAAGGTCCATCGCGACTTCGGCGACCGCACCAACCGCAAGCATTCCCGGCTCAAATACGTTATCGCAGAACGCGGCGCAGACTGGTTCCGCCAGGAATTCGCCGTCCGCGCCGGATTCGAACTGCAACCCGCGCACCCCTTCGAATTCAAACACCAGGGCGACCAGTTCGGCTGGCATCAGCAACACGATGGACTCTGGTTCCTGGGCCTCCACGTGCTCTCCGGCCGGGTCGCCGACCACGATAACTACCGCCTCAAATCCGCCCTCCGCAAAATCATCGCCCAGTTCAAACCGGAAATGCGGCTGACCCCCTCCCAAAACCTCCTGCTCGTGGGCCTTCCAGCCGATGCCAAAGCTGCCATCGACGCCATCCTGCAGGAACACGGCATCGAATCCGCCGAGCAAACCGGCCCGCTGCACCGCGCCTCCATGGCCTGCCCCGCACTCCCAACCTGTGGCCTAGCCCTCGCCGAATCCGAACGCTTCCTCCCCAAACTGCTCTCCAGCATCGAGTCCGCCCTCCAAAATGCCGGCCTCGATAAACAAGAACTCATCGTCCGCATGACCGGTTGCCCCAACGGCTGCGCCCGCCCCTATGTCGCCGAACTTGGCTTCATCGGACGCGGCCCCGGGCGCTACCAGCTCAACGTCGGCGGCAACGCCAGCTGCACCCGGCTCAACCAACCCCTCGTCGCCAGCGTCAAGGAAGAGGAGATCGTCCCCACCCTCCAACCCATCTTCGAACGCTACGCTAAGGAACGCCAAAACGGCGAACGCTTCGGCGACTGGTGCAACCGGGTCCTCCTCCCGGAAACGGAATCCGCAGCCTCCTGACCCGCCCCTCCCCCAGAAAACACCCCCAAATGCTGGACCCCAAAGATCTGCCCGCGCTCAATGAGCGCTTCGCCACCGCTCACCCCAGGGACATCCTCCAATGGGCCTGGGACAACTATGGCGAACGCGCAGCAATCGGCACGTCGTTCCAAGGGGCTGGCCTCGTGCTCATGCACATCGCCAAAACCCAGCAACTCCAGTTCCCCCTGTTCACCATCGATACCGGACTCCTCTTCCCGGAAACCGCAGCCCTCAAGGAACAACTGGAAACCTTCCTCGGCCGCCCCATCCAAAACCTCACCCCCGATCTCTCAGTCGAGCAACAGGCCCAAGCCCACGGACCCGACCTCTGGAAACGTGACCCCGACCTCTGCTGCACCCTCCGCAAAGTCCTCCCCCTGCGCGACCGCCTCGCTGACCTCGATGTCTGGATCACCGGCCTGCGCCGGGAACAATCCAGCTCCCGCGCAGATGTAGGCATCGTCGAACTTTACGAACTCGACCAGCCCTCCACCACCAACCGCCCGCGCACGATCATCAAACTCAACCCCCTCGCCACCTGGAAACGCGAACAAGTCTGGGAAGCCATCAAAGAACACCAAATCCCCTATAACGCACTCCACGACCAAGGCTATCGCTCCATCGGCTGCCAGCCCTGCACCGCCAAGGCCGGCACCGCAGGCGCCGAACGCGCCGGCCGCTGGATCGGTTTCCAAAAAACCGAGTGCGGTATCCATACCTTTCTAAAAGCCCGATCCTGACCATGGACTACTTATCCAAACTCGAAAACCAGTCGATCTACATCTTCCGCGAGGCATTCCACAAATTCGAGAACCTCGCCATGCTCTGGAGTATCGGCAAGGACTCCACCGTGCTCCTCTGGCTCGCCCGCAAGGCGTTCTTCGGACACGTGCCCTTCCCCCTCGTCCACGTCGATACCACCTACAAAATTCCCAGTATGATCGAATACCGGGACCGCCTCGTCCGTGACTGGAACCTCCAGCTCATCGCCGGCAAAAATGAGGAGGTCCTCAAGGAAGGCAACACCTTCCCCAACGGCAAAGCCACCCGCGTCGAATGCTGCGGCCGCCTCAAAAAAGACGCCCTCAAAACCGTCCTCGAAAAACATAACTTCAACGGCGTCATCGTCGGCGTCCGCCGTGACGAAGAACCCACCCGCGCCAAGGAACGCTACTTCAGCCCGCGTGACCGTAACATGGAGTGGAACGTCGAAGACCAACCCCCCGAACTCTGGGACCAGTTCAAAACCGACTACGAACCCGGCTCCCATATCCGTATCCACCCCCTCCTCCACTGGACGGAGCTCAACATCTGGGAATACATCGAACGCGAAAATATCCCCATCATCCCCCTCTACTTCGCCAATGCCCAAGGGGAACGCTATCGCTCCATCGGCTGCTACCCCTGCACCTTCCCCATACAGTCCCAAGCCAAAACTGTCCCCGAAATCATCGCCGAACTCCGCAGTACCAATACCCCGGAACGCGCCGGCCGCGCCCAGGACAAGGAAAGCGAAGACGCCTTCGAAAAACTCCGCCGCGACGGCTACATGTAAAACACTCCCGGACCGGATGTCTCCCCGCACACAGTCCTGCACCCCCGCCAGAAACCGGGTTGCCCCACGGCAA
>JBJOII010000246.1:0-3342 GCA_046047235.1 Verrucomicrobiota bacterium
GACGCCCTGGCCGTAGGCGAGGAGCACCTCGGCATGGACTTCGACGAGGTCGGGGGCCCCGGGCCGTTGGGCCCGCCAACGGGCCACCGCCGCCTCGGCCGCCTCGAGCCCCTCGCGTTGCACCAGCGAGAACGCCACCTCCCGCGCGCCCGGGCTCGGCCCGACGCACCGCCCCAGGGCGTTCTCCAACTCCTCCCGCACCCGCGCAATAATATACCGCCACACCGGCATCGGAACCTTGTAACCCGCATCACACCGAAACCCGTCCACCCCGCGCCGACACCACGTCAAAAGCGACTCCGCAATGTGCTCCCACAAATCCCGCTGCATCCCGTCCAACTCCACCAGATCCTCCCATACCGTCCCCCAGGCCCCCGGCGATTGAAAGGTCCCGTCCGGGTTCCGGTGAAACCAATCCGGATGCTGCTCCTGCAGCGAGGACCCCCAGCCAGTGTGGTTGATCACGACATCCAGAAACAGCCGGCCACTCCGCGCATGCACCGCCCGCGTCAGTTCTTCAAACTGCTGCACCCCCGTGGTGCGCTGGTCAAACTCCACCAAGGCCGGATCAATCCCCGTCAAATCCAAAGCCGCATACGGACTCCCATACCGCCCAAAACGCGCATACGTCGTCGGGGTCGGATTCACCGGAAGCAAATGAACAATGCGGCACCCCAGGGTGTCCATAATGTGCGGCAACTCCCGCACCAGATCGCGGAACTTGCCCGACCGCGGCAGCACCGCACACCCCGCCTTCTCCAGTTCCCCCATCTTCTCAGCCAAAGGATCCTGCCCCGAATCCTCCCGATACCGCGTCGACCCAAACAACCTTGTGAATGCACAGTAAATCGTGTTCGCCGTCCGCACGGGATTCGGGTGCACCGTGACCCCTGTATCATCCCCCGCCGGCCAGACCTGAAACCCCCGCTCATCCACCACAAACGCCTTCGCCCGGAAATACCCCGCCTCCGTCAAAGTCAGGCTCACCTCCCAACCCTCCCCAACCCTGTGCATCGGGACATTCCGCCACGCCGTCCCATCCACCGCCACGTCACTCCCATGCCCCCCCAAAACCTCCCGCCGCAACAAACCGCCACGCCCCAAGGTCGTCCGTAAATACGCCGTCGCCTTACCCGACACCTCACCCTGGGACAGCCTCAACCGAAAACACAGCCGGTCCCCTACAAATCGTAATAACCGTTCGCCCGTCGCAGGCTCCATCACCAGTTGCATCATCGCCGCGCAGCATGATCAGCCAGAGATCAGAAATCAAAGGTCAAAGGTCAAAGGTCAGGGGGCGACAATTTCCCCAACCCACCCGGCATACCAAAACTGCGCCCCCAAACACCCCCCGCACTGTGAACCCATAACCAACAACTAAAACGCTTCCCGCTTCGCCCTCCACCCATTACCGTCCACCCCCATGTTCTCTCACGTTGTCATTTTCTGGACCGACCCCGCCAAACCCGAAGCCGCCGATATCCTCATCGAAGGCGCTAACAAGTACCTCAACGTCCAACCCGGTATCGTCCATTTCCACGTCGGTAAAATGGCCCCCAGCGAACGTCCCGTGGTCGAACAATCCTACGCCGTCGGCCTGAATATCGTCTTCGATTCCAAAAAAGCGCAGGACGACTACCAGACCGACCCCACGCACATCGAGTTCATCGAAAAGTGCTTTAAACCCAACTGCACCAAGGTCGTCATCTACGACTTTGAAGGGTAACCGCTGGCGCCCGGCGCCAACGGCGGAGAGGGGAGAGAGAAGAGGGGAGACAGGACAGGCAGCTCCAACAACCATACCAAGCTCGCCGCGCAGCGCGATAGCGGCGCAACTGCATTTGGCGCCAGCCAAATGCATCCAAATCGAAATCGGGATCGCTATCGGGATCGAAACAGGAGCACTGACCTAGGCTCCTAGCGCTTTGCTCTCAGCCTTCAGCGCTTGGCCCTTGCCGCTTCGCGCTCTGCGCTCCCCACTCTCTCCTGCTCTAGCGCAGCCGAGCTACGCTAGAGTACCGGCACCTTCGTCGGCACCACATTAAAGAACCGACCCAAATCCCGGTCTCCACCCGGCAGCGCCTGTTGCACCACCAGCCAGTCCGACTTCGCACTGATCTGCGACGTATTCGGCTCCAGCCAACGCCATTGTTCCACATGACCGTCGGCGAAACTCAACGTCCCTGCGTTGTTGTGTCGAGTGGCGGGAAAACTGATCCAGGTCCACAGCACCGACCCAAACAACGTCAGGGAATCCGGTGCGTTGATCCCGAAAGCTCCCTGCTGGATGCTCTTTTCATTCTCGTCGATGAACAGGGCCGCCCTGGCCGGACCCGGATCCCGCACATCCGACATCGAGTTCCAGCAGAGCCGGTCCTCGCCATCTGTGGGCGCCGGCCAGAAGTTCATATACATGCTCATGGACACACTGCGCGTGCGTGGCATCCGGCCCAAATCCCGCACCGTGCTGCGATCGGCCGGACATCGATAAATCTCCACCGATCCGTTGTAGGCATAGAGCACCCCGCTCTGGATATTGGTGAAGGTTGTGTCGGTCCACGCGTTACCCTGCATCCACGCGCTCGGTTCCGCGTGCCAGTCATCACGCGCCCCCAGATCGCCACTGTTCATCCCGGTATTGCCCGGCAACCGATCCCCGTTGTCGTCGCAATACATCAACATCGCCATACTGAGCTGCTTCATGTTGTTGAGGCATCCAATGGACCGTGCCTTTGCCTTCGCCTTGTCCAGTGCCGGCAACAACATCGCTGCCAAAATCGCGATGATCGCAATCACCACCAGCAACTCAATCAACGTAAAACCTCCTGCCCGACCTTGCTTCGTTCTCATCATCATTCCAGCTCCTGCACCCTGAGACACCCCCCATGCGCCCAACGTTACATCCGTCGCGCACGGCGCGACGGAGTAGAGAGAAGAGGGGAGAGAGGAGACAGGACCGGCGGCTCCGACAACCCTACCACCCACACGACGCGATAGCGGCGCAACTGCATTTAGCGCCAGCCGAATGCATCGAAATCGAAATCGGGATCGCTATCGGGATCGAAACCAGAGCACTGACCTAGGCTCCTAGCGCTTTGCTCTCAGCGCTCAGCGCTTGGCCCTTCCCTCTTACCGCTCTGCGCTCCCCGCGTCCCCACTCTCTCCCCTCTCCACTCTTCCCTCTCCTGATAGAAAATCAGGGCTTGCATGCCCCCGCGGCCCTGCAGTAGTTTCTCGCCCTGTTCTTCGTGGAAGCGAGCGTAGCTCAGTCTGGTAGAGCGCAACCTTGCCAAGGTTGATGTCGAGGGTTCGAATCCCTTCGCTCGCTCCAATTTTCCTAAC
>JBJOII010000247.1:0-3322 GCA_046047235.1 Verrucomicrobiota bacterium
CTTCCCCCGCCTCCAGATATCCCACCTGGACGTTCCCTGAACCCGAGACCCCCACCTCAAAACGCTCCGCCTCCAGCCGATCCACCTCCGCCCGCAACGACCCGGACAAATGCAACCGATCCAAATTCCGGACCCCAATACGAAACACCGGCCCCTCGGTGAAACTCAAATTCCCCCGCATCCCAATGTGTAAATCCCCCCCCCGCACCTCCGCCTCGATATACGGCAGCAAATTCTCGTCCGCCTCCACTTCCAAACTCTCCTTGTCCGCCCGAGTGATAATCGCCCGACCCGACCCCGCAATCGCCAACCCATGAAACTCCCCTACCTCCCGCTCCTCCGACACCTTCACCCCGTTCCCCCGAATCGAGGGCACCACGGAACACCCAGCAACCCCGATCAACACCAACACCATCGCCGCATAAATCTGTAGTCTGTTTTTCATGGCTATTAGCTCCGCAAGGAAAAGCCCAACCACAGAACACAACCCCGCCTCTCCAGTCTCTTGGTTCCCACCCAACACACACCACCCCAGCCCAAAGTTGCAACTTTGACCACCCACACCCTCCTCTCTCCTGTCTCTCCTCTCCCTGCGGCGCCACTCCGCGCGCCGCAACAGCCCTTTGCGCTTACCCCTTACCGCTTAGCCCTCAGCCCTCAGCACTCAGCCCTCAGCACTCAGCCCTCAGCCCTCAGCCCTTTGCGCTTCGCGCTGACCGCCTTCTTCTTGCCCTTCTTTACCCCCGACGGCACCGCCGCCACCTTCTTCTTCTCACGCTTCGGCTTCGCCACCTTCACCTTCGATCTCACCGCACCCCGCTTACCGCTTACCCCTTCCAGCTTCGCGCTTCCCGCTTTGCCCTTGCCGCTTCCCGCTTTGCGCTCTGCCCTTGCCGCTTCGCCCTCCCCGCTTGCCGCTTCGCCCTCCCCGCTTGCCGACCGATTCCTCCCCGCCTCCATCGCCGCCGATACCACCGACCCACTCTTGCTTCCCCCCGACCGCTTCTTCTTCAACACCTGACGTACCTGCTCAAAACCCCGATCCACCCCCTTCCTCGCCCGCTCCAACGTCCCCTGTGTCGCGTTAATCGTCTCAGTCAACAATCGGCAAACCTGCTCCAACCGGCCCGGATACGGCCCCTCATGCAACTCCACTCCCTTCTTCTTCAAAAAGCCGCTCAAGTGCTGATATAACTCTCCTTGCTCAATCGGTTTCATAGTCACTCCTGCTTCCTATTCAATTGGCCGCTAACACGTTCGTCCCTTATACCCCCAGGAGCAAGGAGAGGTTGCAAATTCATCTTGCCCCTTTCTCCACACTTCTACGCATTCAGTAAGTGGACCGGCCTCTGCCGTGACCAGCCATCACGCGTTGCGGATCCAGCTATACTCATTCTCCAGAACCTTAAAGCCGGGTTGGAGGAGCACCAGCCAGGTTCGATGTCATGAGGTCAGGGAGACCCAGCCGCCCCGCCGCAGGACCAGCCCGCTAACCGCAGGGACTCCACGCCATGGATAGCCCCGCACCAACACAAACCAGCCGGCAGCGCCCTCACGACGCTGTCCTTTACCCCACACAAAACCATGAACCAAAAACTATCCCCAACCATCCATACCCCATACCGCCCCTGGATATACGCCATAGCCCTCGCCGCCTGCATAACCGCCGCCCTGGCCGGTCCCCGCTACCGCCCGTCCCAGGCCACCGGTGCCGTCGAGATCGAATGGAACGGAAAAGGCGGCCCAACTAGCACCCCTAAACGTGCCTTCGCCGCCGTCTGCGCCTTCCCCGAATCCTTCCGCCATGCCCCACGCGGCCGCTTCGTCTACGCTATCATGAACCCCGACGATACCCCCCACCGCATCATCACCGCCGAACTGTTCCAGGTCACCACCTCCCCCATCGAACAAAAAGCCTGGATGACCGGCATGGTCGTCTCCGATGAAAAATTCACCTACTGCTCCGGAAACCACGAATCCGACACCACCCACACGGAGGATTCCTGCGGCGGCGACCACGAAACAGACCCCTCAGCCCCCGCAGACTCCCCCGACGAGGGATGCGCTCAGTCCACCGACCCCGCCGAAGACGATACTTCGCACGACTCCGGCTGCAGTCACGATGACACCACCGATACCTCGCACGACGATGGTGGATGTAGTGATTCGCATGATACCGACGGCGAGACCCACGACGACGGATGCTCAGGCAGCAGCGGACACGATGCCGGCAGCAACCGACCCAACGGCAAGGACTCCCGCGTCGGCCAAATCATCGTGGTCAAAATGTTCGATGGAGGTTCTCCCGGCGCCCTCAATGATCACATCACTTGGAAATGGTTCGCTGCGCCGGCCAACGAAACGGAACTCCAGGCCTGGTTGGACCTATACTCCTCCACCGAACCCAAAAACCTCTGCAAGAAAACCATCCTCGGTGGCAACCTCACGATACACGACGGCCGATAGCCCCCAAAAAACAAACCGGCGGCAGGCCTGAACCTGCCGCCGATCAAAATCCAGAATTACTGCCAGGTCACCGGCTCACTTGCGCCACTTCCCGCTCGCTTGTCCCTTCGCTGTCAGCACAGCAAACCCCCTCAGTCGCACCTGCCAGACAAGGGTCCTTGAAATCCGCCCCGGCAAAATATCGGGTCGCCGGTTGCTCGCAGTGCGAACAGCTGTGCTCAACAATCAGCCAGGCATGATCTTGATGCATCACCGCCTGATCCCCATTCACAGGCAAAGGCACCCGATCCACCACCTTCACCACACAATCCTCGCAAGCAGCTGCAGGCGTCGCCGCCGTGGTATGCACACTCCGCGAACTCGTGGTCGAACAGCCCACTCCGAAAAACACCACGGCTACCGCCACCCCGGTAACCTTCAACATGGTTCTTAATGCAGTCATTGGAAACCCTTATGGTTCTTGTTAGGCCGGAACATTCACCCGATCCCCCGCACCGTCAAGGGGTTTTTCCTCAACACCGCTCCCCACCACCCGCGACACCACAGGTGCACCTCACCCAGAGCCCTTAACCCATATCCCCTCTGCCATCTCCCGGCTACCGACTCTCCCCCTGCCGAATCCAAGCCTCATTGAAATGCGCATGCTTGATCGATTTCGCCGCAGGATCGCCATCCACATCCTTGGGCAAGTGCTTCCCGTGCAAATGGTAACTGTAGGAGGCATGCAGGCTGCCGTCCTGCGCCTGGATCAGGCTCGGATAATGATACCGACCCGACTCCGGCCCGGGCTCATCCCGCTCCAAATGCCTCCGATAAGGCCACGTCCTGCCCTCGTCCTCAGATAACTTCACCTCCA
>JBJOII010000248.1:0-3228 GCA_046047235.1 Verrucomicrobiota bacterium
AGTCGGTGGTATTTGCGGCTGGGGGAGAGTATCGGGAGGTGGGGCGGGGGGTGTTGGGTGAGCCGGTGCGGGCGAGTCCGGCGTTTGTGGGGGGGCGGATTTATGTGCGGGGTTTGTGGCATTTGTTTGCGATTGGGGAGGGGGATACTGAGCCATGAGTTTGACGCGGGAAGAGCTGCGGTTTGTGGACGAGGCGGTGGGGAGGATTGGCCGTTCGTCTGAGGCAGTGATTCCCGTGTTGCAGGCGATTCAGGAGCATTACCGGTATTTGCCGAGGGAGGCCTTGGAGAGGGTGTGCGAGGTATCGAGCATTGCGCCATCGGCGGTGTGGGGGATTGCGACCTTTTACGATCAATTTCGGCATCGGCCGGCGGGGAGGCACACCATTCAGGTTTGTCACGGGACGGCGTGTCATGTGATTGGGGCGGAGCGGGTGGAGGAGGCATTGCGGCATCATTTGGGGATTGCGGCGGGTGAGGACACGGATGCGAACAGGGAGTTTACGATTGAGCGGG
Organism: Verrucomicrobiota bacterium; assembly: GCA_046047235.1. Taxonomy (GTDB): domain Bacteria; phylum Verrucomicrobiota; class Verrucomicrobiia; order Limisphaerales; family JAHDYP01; genus JBMTVN01. The sequence continues at coordinate 516 of JBJOII010000248.1, forward strand.
TGGCGTGTTTGGGGTGTTGCACTTTGGCTCCGGTGGTGAAGGTGGATGAGGCGACGTATGGTCATGTGAACAGCGAGAAGGTTCCTGGGGTATTGCGGGATTTTGCGAAGCGGTGTCGGGAGCGAGGCGGGGTTGTGAGCACGGAGGGGCATGTGGAGCCGGTGGGGGGGCGTGCGCGGATTCATGTGGGGTTGGGTTCCTGTTGCATGGCGAAGGGGAGTGATCGTTTATTTACGGCGTTGCAGGAGGCGGTGGCGGAGGTGGGTGCGGATGCGTGGGTGAAGCGGGTGGGGTGTGTGGGGATGTGTCATCGGACGCCGATGGTGGAGGTGCGTTTACCGGGGATGGAGGAGGGGCATTTTTATGCTGGGGTGGAGGCGGGGGAGGCGAGGGATTTGGTGCGGAGGCATTTTGCGCCGCCGGGATTGGTTCAGCGTTGGGGGCGGGCGGCGGTATCGTTGGTGGACCGGTGGTTTATGGGGGAGGGGGAGGGTGGGGTGGAGCGGCATGCGTTGCCGCCGCGGGATCCGGCGGTGCGATCCTTTCTGGGGCGGCAGGTGCACATTGCGACCGAGGGATTCGGGGAGGTGGATCCGTTGGGTTTGGAGGAGTATTTGGCGGGTGGGGGTTTTCGGGCGTTGTTGGGGTGTTTGCGGGAGGGGGGTGGAGGGTCGATTGTGGAGAAGATTGAGCGGAGTGGTTTGCGGGGGCGTGGGGGTGCGGGTTTTCCGACGGGTTCGAAGTGGAGGGTGGTGTTGTCGCAGGAGCGGGGTGGCAAGGTGGTGATTTGCAATGGGGACGAGGGTGATCCGGGGGCTTTTATGGACCGGATGTTACTGGAGAGTTTTCCGTTTCGGATTATTGAGGGGTTGGCGATTGCGGCTTTCGCGGTGGGTGCGCACGAGGGGATTTTTTATATTCGGAGGGAGTATCCGCTGGCGGTACGGCGGGTGCAGCGGGCTTTGGACATGATGCGGCAGCGGGGGTGGTTGGGTGAGCGATTACTGGGGAAGGATTATCCTTTGGAGTTGGTGATCAAGGAGGGTGCGGGGGCATTTGTATGCGGTGAGGAGACCGCATTGATTGCGTCGTTGGAGGGGAAGCGAGGGATGCCGCGGTTGAGGCCGCCGTTTCCGGCGGAGGAGGGTTTGGGTGGGCGTCCGACGTTGATCAACAATGTGGAGACGTTGGCGTGTGTCCCTTGGATCTTGCGTGAGGGAGCGGAGGCGTTCTGCGGTTTGGGGACGGCATCCAGCAAGGGGACGAAGGTATTTGCGTTGGCGGGGAAGGTGAGGCGGGGTGGTTTGATTGAGATCCCGATGGGGACGACCATTCGGGAGATTGTGGAGGACATTGGGGGTGGGGTGCCGGAGGGGCGTCGGTTGAAGGCGGTACAGATAGGGGGGCCGTCGGGCGGGTGTGTGCCGGCGTGGCTGGTGGATACGCAGGTAGATTACGAGTCATTGCGGGAGGTGGGGGCGATCATGGGGTCGGGTGGGTTGGTGGTTTTGGATGACACGGACTGCATGGTGGATATTGCGCGCTATTTTTTGCAGTTCACGCAGGAGCAGTCGTGTGGGAAGTGCACGTTTTGTCGGGTGGGCACGAGGCGGATGCTAGATTTGATGGAGCGGATTTGTGCGGGGAAGGGGAGGGCGAGTGATCTGGTTGAGTTGGAGGAGTTGGCGGGGCAGGTGACGCAGGGGAGTTTGTGTGGTTTGGGCAAGACGGCTCCGAATCCGGTGCTGACGACGTTGAGATACTTTCGGGAGGAGTATGAGGCACATTTGGCGGGGCGATGTCCGGCGGGGCGGTGTCGGGCATTGATTCGGTATGAGGTGAATGAGGCTTGTACGGGTTGCACGGTTTGTGCGCAGCATTGTCCGGTGGATGCGATTCCGATGATTCCGTATCACCGGCATTGGATTCAGCAGGACATTTGCACGCGGTGCGACACGTGTTTGCAGGTGTGTCCTTATGATGCGATTGAGGTGAAATGAGCGGGGTGCGATTCAAGATAGACGGGTGCGAGGTGGAGGTGGCGGCGGGGCGGACCATTTTGGATGGGGCGCGTCGGTTGGGTTTGGATATTCCGACCTTGTGTCATGTGGAAGCGTGCGGGCCGATGAACTCGTGTCAGGTCTGCGTGGTGCGGGTGCGGGTGGGTGGAGGTGTGGCGCGGGTGGTTCCGGCGTGCGGTACGAAGGTGGTGGAGGGCATGGAGGTGGAGAGCGAGACGGAGGAAGTGAGGGGGTTGCGGCGGACTGCCTTGGAGTTGTTGTTGAGCGATCACGTGGGGGATTGTCTGGCGCCGTGTCATCGGATTTGTCCGTTGGAATTGAACATTCCGCGGATGATTCGACAGGTGGGGCAGGGATTAAAGGATGAGGCGGTGGAAACGGTGCATCGGGCGTTGCCGCTGGCGTCGGTGCTGAGCCGGTTGTGTCACGCGCCGTGTGAGAACGGGTGTCGTCGGGAGTCCTGTGATGGGGCGGCAACGATCCTGGAGCTGGAGCGGTATGTGACTGAGGAGAACCGGAGGCGGCGAGTGTCGTGGATTCCCGGGGTGAAGCCGTTGACGGGGAAGCGGGTAGTGGTGGTGGGAGGCGGGGCGGCGGGTTTGGTGGCGGCGGAGTATCTACAGCGGCAGGGGCATGCGTGTGTGGTCTTGGACCGGAACGATCGGGTAGGGGGGGCATTGAGGGGGGTGGAG
>JBJOII010000249.1:0-3206 GCA_046047235.1 Verrucomicrobiota bacterium
CCTTCCTTCTCCCCAACAACTCAGCCGAATAGTCCCCCCCTACTCGCTCTCCACCTCCGGAGCAGGTGCATCCAACACACAACGAAAGCCCAAGTCCGGCCGGGCAGTCCCCTCCTCCAATTCCACGCTGACAATCGACACCTCACCCAGCACCTCAGGACTTAGATACGACGTCCCGCAGGACACCGACTTCGCCCCTTCCCCCTCAACCCGAACACACCACTCCGCCACGTTCCCATCGAGATCAGTCAGCCTCGACGCATCTCTCTGGAAATAGCCCGCAGGTGCAGTCTCCCGAAATCCATCAGCCAACAGGTTGTCCCCCGGGAATTTCCCCTGCCACAGGTTCGCGCCGGCATCACCCCCCACCCCACGCACCCACCTCCAAGCCAACGCCCATTCCCGAACCTCCGGCAACCGCCTGCCACGCCAACGGGCATACGCCTTGGCATCCTCCCAAGAAACCTGCACCACAGGATGATCCTGCCGCCGCTCGATACCGGAACCTGGCCCCCGGGGAAAACGCCACTCCGCCCCACGCCGCCACTTCCATAAGGACCTCACCTCACCCCCCTCACCCTGCACCGGATCAAAAACCAACGCCCCCCCGGCCATAAACTCGGAAAGCCCCCCCACCCCCAAACCAATACTCGAACGCTCCGCACTGGTCCGGTATCCAGTCGCCTCCACAAACTTCGCAAACTCCGCGTTGGTCACCTCGCTCCGGTCCATCCAAAAACCAGTAACCTCAAGCCCATCACTCTCCCCGCCCGGCACCCAAACCATCCCCTCAGGCCCCGCCCACAAGGTACCCACCAGAACAACCCAGCTCACCAACCATGAACCGCCAGCGCAAAACCGCATACCACCACCCCTAGCCGGGAGCAAAAGGCAACAGCTTCGATAAAACGTAAACCACGCTGATCCCCGCCACGCTGTTCACCGTCGCAACCACGGTCCACGTCCTCAATGTCTCCCCCTCAGTAAAACCACTGAGCTTCGATACCACCCAAAAGCCACTGTCGTTCATCCACGACATGATCATCGACCCAAACCCGATCGCCAGAAAGATGTAGACGGGATGAAAGGTCATCTGGCTCCCATCCGCCATCAACGGGCTCATCAACGCCACCGTGGTCATCATCGACACAGTCGCAGACCCCTGCGCCACCCGGATCACCGACGCCATCAACCACGCCAACAACACCAGATTGATGTCCCGACCCGCCACCAACTCCTTCACGGTATCCCCCACACCAATGTTCCGAAGCATCAACCCATATGCACCACCCGCACTCGTAATCAGGATCACGACCGCCGCCACACTCAGGGGATGCCCCACCAGATTCTGAATCTCCTTCGCCGAGGTCCCCTTCTGCTTCACCAACACCGCCAACGCCATCAACACACCAATCAATAACGCCACGTTCCTCTCCCCCAGGAACTCGAACACGGCATAAAACATGGGAGCACTCGCCTTCAACCCGGGTAAAGCCGCCAAAGTCGACGCAAACGAGATCAGAAATATCGGCACCAACACCGGAGCAATCGAAGCCACAAAGGAAGGCAACGCCGACTCCGGCTGCTCCGCAATCCGCTTCAAACCCTCCAACGATCCCGCAGAGGTCTCCCGCAAAGGTACCTCCACCCGCGCATTCAGCCACTTCACCACCTGCCACGTCAGCAACACCGGCACAATCCCCACCACAATCCCAACCCACACCGACAAGCCCGCATCAATCCCCAACTGATCCGCCATCGCCAACGGCCCCGGATGGGGAATCACCAACGAATGCGTCACCACGCCACCACAACAAATCGCTAGGACATACAGCACATAGTTCCTCCCCGTCCTTAACGCCAAAGCCTGCGCCAGCGGTAATAACAACATGAAGAAGGTATCGAAAAAAATCGGGATCGAGAGAATGTAACCACTCAAACAAATCGCGAAACCCGCACGCTTCTCCCCAAATACAGCCAAAAACCTCCGCACCACCTTGTCCGCCGCCCCGCTCTCCATCAAACACATCCCAATAGCCGCCGCCAAACCAATCACCACCGCAATCTTGCCCGCCGTCGTCCCCAAACCCTGCGTCGCCAAATCAATCGCGTAAACCCAGTGGTTCGCCCCCTCCTTCTCCCCCGGCAAACTCCCCGGCCGCGACAAAATCCCAACAGTAAAGGCCGCCAAGGACAGCGCGAAGAACGCATGCACCCGGGCCACGGTGATCAGGAAGATAATGAGACAAACCGAAATCGCCAAAACACCCAATGGCCAGAGATCCGGTCCCGCTGCTGCTACTTGTCCAAACAAAGGCATAAGTCGTCAGATCGTGGAAACGAGCACAGTCTCCCCATATCTGAACTCAGGTCAAGGACACTAAAACCCCGACTCCCCCTAGCCCGTGTTTCGGAATTTCGGTGTTTCAGTATTTCAGAACAGTACTCCCCCTCCGCGCCCTCCGGTTAAAAAACAAACCCTTCCGCCAACCCACCTCCATCGAAGTCGAAATCGGGATCATGATCGACCGCCGGAGGCCATCCGCCGTAACCCCGCCCACGAGGGCGAGGACGGAGATGGAAGGTCCTCCGGCTTCGAGGTGCTATGCGCCACTACGCCGCGATATAGAGATCAAAGGCCAGGGGCGACCAAAGAACCACCACCGTATGGGTTCCCCCCCCAGCCCGCGTTTCGGAGTCTCTTTACCTCAGAACAGTCAGCGCCGCGCCAGCCTGAGGGCGCGGCGCTGCACGACTTCGCGCAGCAACACCCAACCTGGATTGGGCTGGGCCCAATCCAGAACCTCACTCGGCCGTAATCCCCAACAGGAAAGGTGCCGAATCAGTCATCGCAGAGCGATAGTCAATCGACTCAATCTCCTGTTCCGGCCGCGGATTGTTCCAGGTGGTCTTGAAGATCCCCAGCTCCGGCCCACCGGGCGAAGCGCTGTTCGCACCCTTCCAAGCCACATCCACCGCAAACCCGTCCGTGCCCTCGTTCAACCACCAGTCCAACACATCCTTGCCGTAGTTGATCGGCACCTGCTGCTGTTGCCCGTTGGCATAGTGGATCACATACATCCCCACCTGCGTACCTACCGGCGACGGCCAGGCACACGCATGGAGGAAATAGAGACGATCCGCTTTGCGGTGCACCGCTATCCCCTCCACCGCCTTCGGAAAACGCAGCACGCGTCTAAAATCAT
>JBJOII010000250.1:0-3142 GCA_046047235.1 Verrucomicrobiota bacterium
CCCTCCCCCCCTCCCCCCAACAAGTCAACGCCTTCCTCTCTAACCCCACCCCCGAAAACTACGCCGCCACCGTCGAACAACTCCTCAACTCCACCAGCTACGGCGAACGCTGGGCCCGCCATTGGCTCGATGTCGCCCGCTATGCCGATACCAAAGGCTACGTCTTCCAGGAAGAACGTCGCTACCCCTACGCCTACACCTACCGCGACTACGTCATCCAATCCTTCAAAACCGACAAACCCTATAACCAGTTCCTCATCGAACAAATCGCCGCCGATCAACTCAACCTCCAAGACGATCAATCCCCCCTCGCCGCCATGGGCTTCCTCACCCTCGGCCGCCGCTTCCTCAATAACCAGAACGATATCATCGATGACCGCATCGATGTCATCACCCGCGGCACCATGGGCCTCACCGTCGCCTGCGCACGCTGCCACGACCACAAATTCGACCCCGTCCCCAAAGAGGATTACTACGCGCTCCACGGCGTCCTCGCCTCCTCACAAGAACCCGACGAAAAACCCCTCCTCAATCCCCTCGACGATTCCAACCCCCAATACCAAAGCTACCTCACCGCCCGCCAAGCCATCGAAAAGGAAATCGACGACATCCGCCAACGCGAAATCGATAACAAACTGAACGAATTCCGCCAACAAGCCGGATCCTACCTCGTCGCCGCCCTCGACTACCACACCTCCACCAACCCACCCGCCAACCTCGAAGACTTCGCCGGCCCACGCCAACTCACCCCCATCGTCCTCCAACGCTGGATCGATCACCTCAACGCCTCCTACACCAACCCCAACCCCGCCCTCCTCCCCGCCATCGTCCTCCATGCCCTCCTCCAGTCCCCCAATCCCACCCTACCCAAATCCCTCCCCGGAAACCCCACCGTCGCCCGCCACCTCGCCCAAATCGAAACGCTCTCCCCCGAATCGCTCGCCAATGCCCTGAACCAAACCCTCAACCCGCCCACCAATAACCCCGATGCCAACCTCCTCGCCTTCACCCAATCCCACGACTACCCCGCCACACCCGACCGCCCCGCAGTAGAACGCCTCCTCCGCCGCCACGTCGGTAACCTCACGGTCGGCCACCGCCAACGTATCGAAGCCCTCTCCTGGACCCACCCCGGCGCACCCGCCCGCGCCATGGTCCTCCAGGATAAACCCACCCCCTCCAACTCCCGCGTCTTCCTCCGCGGTAACCCCAACAACCCCGGTGACGAAGTCCCCCGACGCTTCCTCTCCGCCCTCGCCGGCCCCAACCCCACCCCCTTCTCCCATGGCAGTGGCCGACTCGAACTCGCCCAAGCCATCGCCAGCCCCACTAACCCCCTCACCGCCCGCGTCATGGTCAACCGCATCTGGGCCTGGCACTTCGGCCACCCCCTCGTCTCTACCCCCAGTGACTTCGGAGTCCGTACCCCCGAACCACTCCAACACGACCTCCTCGATTACCTCGCCTCCAAACTCATCGAAAATAACTGGTCCATCAAATCCCTCCACCAGACGATCGTCCTCTCAAAAACCTTCCAGCAATCCTCCGAACCCCATAACCCCACCACTCTCTCCACCGACCCCGATAATAACTACCTCAGCCGCTTCAACCGCCAACGCCTCGACTTCGAATCCCTCCGCGATACTCTCCTCGCCGTCGCCGGTAACCTCGACCCCGCCTACGGTGGCCTCCCCGTCGATATCACCTCAGACCAACCCAGCCCGCGCCGCACCATCTATGGCTTCATCGACCGACAAAACCTCCCCGGCATCTTCCGCACTTTCGACTTCGCCAGCCCCGATACCTCCCGCCCCCAACGCTTCCAAACCACCGTACCCCAACAAGCCCTCTTCCTCATGAATAGCCCCTTCGCCATCCAACAAGCCCGCACCCTCGCCCAACGCACCCTCAACTCCACCCCCACCACCCCCGACCGAATCACCACCCTCTACCAGCTCGCCTACCAACGAAACCCCTCGGACCAGGAACAAAACCTCGCCCAACAATTCCTCGTCAACTCCACCACCTGCAACAACCCCTATACCCCCGCCAATCAACCAGCCACTGAAGAAACGGAACAAAACCCCGCTCTCCAACCCTGGGAACAACTCGCCCAAGCCATCCTCCTCTCCAACGAACTCTCCTTCCTGGATTGATCCTCACACCCCCAAACAGGCATCCTCCCCGCCCCATGCACGATAACAACTGGCAGTCCACCTTCACTCAAACCTGGAATACAGCCGTCGCCGACTGGAAAAACGGCCGCCAATCCCCCTCCTCCATGTTCTCCTCCCAGGAGACGCTCGCCTTCCTCCAATCCATCGGTTGCTCCCCCCAGGAACTCTTCGACTTCGTCGATGATCACCTCACCTACGGTGAACCCAGCCTCGAAACCACCCTCGAAGTCACCGCCATCCGACGCGACTACTTCCTCCAAGACCAACAAGGCCAGCACTCCAACCACACCGCAAATATGGCCAGCCTCCCCGCCAAATCCGACGCCGCCAACGGTATCCCCTGGCTCCCTCGCATCATCGCCAAAGCCCGCATCAAACTCCGCGGCGAAATGCCCCCCGAACTCATGTACGGCTGCAGCGGCGACCGCGCCTTCCTCAAAAAAATCAACATGTCCCTCCCCCAATTCCTCTCCCTCGTCCGCAACAACGACAACGACCAAACCATCATCAATACAGTCACACTCGCCTCCCAATAAACCTCCCCACCCCACTGAAAGGCGTAAAACGCCCCTCAACCCTTCCGCCTTCGCTCTTGAGCTTCGAAGGACAGGCAGCCCTCAGCCCTCAGCCCTCAGCCCTCAGCCCTCAGCCCTCAGCCCTCAGCCCTCAGCCCTCAGCCCTCAGCCCTCAGCCCTCTGCGCTTCCCGCTCTGCGCTTCGCACCCGGTGTTTCAGAGTTTCTGTGTTTCGGAACAGCTACGTGCCACGGACCGGCGCAACAGGATTTCACGTAGCGAAATCCACAGAAGCCCGCTCCAGCGGGCGACAGACCGCGGCCGCAAGGACGCGCTACCGACAGGGACCCGCCCTGAGCCTGTCGACGGGCCGAATCGCCGGGAGGCGATCACTGCATTTGCGCGCAGCGCCTGTCCCCCAGCTACTAGCTACCAACTCCCAGCTCCTGAA
>JBJOII010000251.1:0-3121 GCA_046047235.1 Verrucomicrobiota bacterium
GCTGATGGAGTCGTCGATGGGGTGGGTTCCGTTGTTGGGTGATTTTTATGGCGTGGTTCTCCGTGAGTTGGAGTTGGAGTTGGGCCGTGTGGGGTTTCTGGGGCCGGTGGGGATTGACGCTTTTATTTATCGTGGGGCTGGGGGGGTGATGAGAGTGAAGCCGATGGTGGAGATGAATCCGAGGTATACGATGGGGCGTGTGATGTTGGAATTGCGGAAGCGATTTGCGGCTGGGAGTTGCGGGGTGTTCCGTTTGGTGAAGTTGGCTCAGGTTAGGGCGGCGGGTTTTGCGGATTTTGGTGGGTATGCCCGTTGGTTAGTGGAGCGGCATCCGTTACGGGTTGAGGGTGGGGGTGGGATTGTGGAGGGTGTGGTTTGTTTGAATGATCCGGGGCGGGCGCGGGTTTGTTTAGCGGTGTTGGAGGTGGGGCGGGGTGGGGAGGTATCGCGGTTATTGGGAGGCGTATGAAGCGTTTGATTGTGATTGTCGGGGCCAATGCATCGGGCAAGAGCGAGCTGGGGATTCGTTTGGCGAAGCAATTTGGCGGGGAGGTTGTATCGGCGGATTCGCGGCAGGTGTATCGGGGGTTGGACATAGGCAGTGGCAAGGTGACGTTGGAGGAGGCAGGGGGTGTGCGGCATTACATGATGGATGTGGCCGGGGTGGAGGAGAACTTCACCCTGGCGCGGTATCAGGCGGGGGCGTATGCGGCGATTGACAGTATTTGTGAGCGTGGGGGGGTGCCGATTTTGGTGGGTGGGACTGGTTTATATATCAGTGCGGTGGTGGAGGGGTATCGGCTGGTGGATGTGACGCCGAACGCGGAGTTGCGGGCGGAGTTGGAGGCATTGACGTTGCCTGAGCTGGTTGCGCGACTGGAGCGGGTGGATCCGGGGGCGTTGGCAGACATTGACCGGAGGAATCCGCGTCGGTTGGTGCGGGCGATTGAGGTGGCTGAGGCGGGGTATTTGAGTTCGATGCGGCGGGTGAAGCTTCCGCGGTATGCGTGTTGTCAGTTGGGGGTGACGTGGCCGCGGGAGATTCTGGTGGAGCGGATTGAGAAGCGCCTACGGGACAGGTTGAGCGGCGGGCTGATTGAGGAAGTGGTGCGGTTGCGGGAAGGTGGTGTGAGTGACCGGAGGTTGGAGCAGCTGGGTTTGGAGTATCGTTATGTGTCGAGGTATCTACGGGGTGAGTTGCGGAGCAGGGAGGAGTTGACGGAGCAATTGGGGATTGCGATCCGGCAGTATGCGAAGGAGCAGATGACATGGTTCAGGCGGGATTCCCGGATTCGCTGGTTAGACATGTCGGGTGATCCTTTCCGGGAGGCGTGCGAGCGGATTGTGGAGTGGGGATAAAGGTGGGGGGTTGCGCGGCGGGGTGAGTTGAGTGATGGTTAGGGCATGCTCCCAGGCGCCAGCGACAACGGGACGGGTGTAGGGATTGCAGTGGGTGAGTCGGCTGAATTCTTCGACTGTGTGTATGAGGATTTGAGGAGGATTGCGCGGCGGATGATTGCGGGGGACGGGGGGTTGCGGACGTTGCAGGCGACGGCTTTGGTGCACGAGGCATTTCTTCGGTTTAACCGATCTGCTCCGCAATTGTGGGATCATCGCGGCCATTTCGTATCTGCAGCGGTGGAATCGATGCGCAGGGTATTGATTGATCATGCGCGGAGGAAGTGTAGTCAGCGTGGGGGTGGTGGTCGGGCTTTGGTGAGTTTGGATAGCGTGCAGGTGGCGGGAGGGATGAGGTCGGATTTATTGCTGGCGTTGGATGAGGCATTGGAGCGGCTTGCGGTGGAGGATCCGGTGAAGGCGGAGGTGGTGAAGTTGAGATATTTTGGGGGCTGTAGCATTGCGGAGGTGGCCTCGGTGATGGGGTTGGCGGAGCGCACGGTGAAGTGGCATTGGACCTATGCGAGAGCGTGGCTGGCGGATGCGGTGATGTCGGGCTGAGGTGTTTTCCCGGTTGATGAGGAGTGGGGGAATTTTTTTGGGGTGAGGAGTGTATTGAATGAGTGATCGCGAGCATGAGGTGGAGCGTCTCTTCCGCGGGCTGCTTGAGCTGGGGGAGGGGGTGGATTGTGATGCGTATTTGTGTCGGGAATGCCGGAGTGATGAGAGTGTCAGGCGGAGGGTGAAGGCTTTAGTGAGGGCTTACAGGGGAGCGGGGGATTTTCTGGAGGAGGATGTGGTGGGTGAGAGATTGGATGGTGCTGGAGTGGGATTGGCTGGGAGGCGCGTGGCGGGGTATCGGGTGTTGCGTTTGGTGTCTGGCGGGGCGTCGTGTGTGGTGTATCTGGCGGAGCAGTTGGAGCCGGTGAGGCGGCCGGTGGCTTTGAAGTTATCGAGGCCAGGGGAGGGGGTGGAGAGGGCTCGTATCCGCTTTGCGGCGGAGCGTCAGGCGATGGCGGTATTGGATCATCCCAACGTCGTGCAGTTGTATGATGCCGGCGACTGGGAGGGGCTGCCGTTTATTGTGTCTGAGTGGGTTGGGGGGGAGAGTCTTTTGGAGTATGCGGAGCGGGGACAACTGGGTGTTGGTGCGCGGGTGGAGTTATTTTTGCAGGCGTGTTTGGGTGTCGTGCATGGGCATGAACGCGGGGTGGTGCACCGGGACATCAAGCCGGCGAACATTTTGGTGACTGAGCGGGAGGGGGTGGCGTTGGTGAAGGTGATTGATTTTGGAGTTTCCGGTGCGAGCGGGCATGAATTGGGCGGTGGGGAGGGGACGCCGGGATACATGAGTCCGGAGCAGCTGGTGCGTGGGGTTGGAGCCGCAGATGTTCGGGAGGACGTTTATGGTTTGGGGGTAATTCTGCATGAGCTTTTGACTGGGCGACGTCCTCGGGTGGAGCCCGGTGTGGGTTGGGTTATTGAGCAGGATCGAGGTGATTCAGGATTGCTGGTGGAGTTGGAGCGATGGATGGCTGGTGGGCTCGAGGGGGTTTTGAGGCGGGCATTGGCCTGGGAGCGGGAGGGTCGGTACGGGAGTGTGATGGAGCTGGTGGGCGATCTGCGGGAGCTTTTGGGGGCGATACGGGACGGGGAGAGTCGGGGGGGTCTGGCGCTGTTGCTGAGGCGGCATCGGGGTTGGGTGGCGGTGGCGGCAGTGTGG
>JBJOII010000252.1:0-4533 GCA_046047235.1 Verrucomicrobiota bacterium
CTCAGCTCGCTGTAACCCTGCCGCCTCGCCCACTCCGCCACCTCACTGTGATGCCCCTTCCGGTTCTTAATCATCGGCGCCAATAACCGACACTCACCACGCCCCCGCACCGCATCCATCACCTGCCCCACCACCGCATCCACCGATTGCGGAACCACCGCCACCCGACACTCCGGACAATACTGCACCCCCAAACGCGCAAACAATAACCGGAAGAAATGATGCACCTCCGTCACGGTCGCCACCGTGCTCTTGCCCCCACCACGCGAATTCCGCTGCTCAATACTCACCGTCGGAGGTAACCCCGCTACCAAATCCACATCCGGCCGCGCCAACTGATCCACAAACTGGCGCGCATACGCATTCATCGCGTCCAGAAAACGTCGCTGCCCCTCCGCAAATACCAAATCAAACGCCAACGTGCTCTTCCCCGAACCACTCACCCCCGTCACCACCACAAACTGCCCGCGAGGAATGTCCACCGACAAATTCTTCAAATTGTGCTCCCGGGCACCACGAATCACCATCACGTCCGAAAACGCCACCTGTCGCTTGGAAAAAGACACCCCCCACACTTAGCCGAAGATCCCACCGCCGCAACCCAATCCTTCCAGCCCCATCCCCTACCCACTCCCTCACTCGTTCAAACCCCAGTGCGTCGGATGCTCCGGATCATGCCGGTCCCGCAAAATGTCCTCCATCACACTCCCCGTCAGCCGGGACCGCACCTGTAACTTCCTCATCGGCTCCCCCAACATCGGTGAAGCCCTCACCTCCGACGGCAATAAACACTCCAAACCCGCCCTCCGCGCCAAATCCTCAATCTCCGTCATCCACGTCGAATCACTCAACACCTCCACCGTCGCCGGATGCAACAACGGCACCACGACCCCATGCTCCCGGTCCCTCAACGACGCCCATGAGTTGATCCAACGTAAAATCCCCAAATCCGGCGCGCTAAATGCCGGCGCCGAAAATACCAATACGTCCGCCTCCAAGGCCGCCAAACTCGCACTCTCCGCAATAATCGGCTCCCCCATAAAACGAAACCGCCACCACGAAAATGAAAAATCCAGCTCCTGCCAAAAATACTCCACCAAATGATGCCCCAGCTGAACCGCCCTCTCCCGTGCCTCCCGATCCTCATAAAATACCGCCACCCGACATGCCCCCTCACCCGCCGTGGCCGTAGGATGACCCATGTAATCCTCGTGCATCGTGCTCATTATTCGCTCTGCGCTGAATACGGCGTTCGTTCCCCAATCCCCTAATGCTCCCCCACCTCGACCGCCACCCCGCAGGAGCACCTCGCACAACACCCCACCCTGTCCGCCGATTTTATCAACATCGCCCCGCACAGCCACAAATCAAGCGGAACCTGCCCCCCCTTTACCCACAAGTTCTTCACCTCTTATCCACAACCCAATACGCCCCCTCATCAGCAACCTGAAAGTCGTGCATAACCCGTTGCACTTGTTGCTATTCACGCGTTGACACCCCCCCCGCCTTTGCTACCCTGCCCACTCATTTCTTCGGGGGATCCCCCACGGAAATATTCAAGCGATTATCGACATTGTCCTATGGCCAAAGCATCCAAAGCTCCGAAATACGTCTACTCCTTCGGTAATAAAACCGCCGACGGTAACGGCACCATGAAACCCTTGCTCGGTGGTAAGGGCGCAAACCTCGCAGAAATGACCCGTATCGGACTCCCCGTCCCTCCGGGATTCACTATCACCACCGAAGTCTGCACCTACTACTACGATAACAAGCGGACGTACCCCAAAGCCCTCCAATCCCAAATGGAGGCCGGCGTAGCCAACATGGAAAAAATCATGGGCACCAAATTCGGTGACCAAAATGCCATGCCCCTCCTCGTCGCCGTCCGCTCCGGTGCCCGCGACTCCATGCCCGGCATGATGGATACCATCCTCAACCTCGGGCTCAATGACCAAACCGTCCTCGCCCTCGTCAACGCTACCAAAAACGAACGCTTCGCCTGGGATTGCTACCGCCGCTTTATCCAAATGTACGGCGACGTCGTCCTCGGTGTCCAAAAACGTCCCGACGAAGACCACGAACCCTTCGAAACCGTCATCCATGGCCTCAAACACGAGCGCTATCACGCCGAAATCGAAGATACTGCGCTGACCGTCGATGACCTCAAGGAACTCATCGTCCGCTTCAAATCCCTCGTCAAGGAACGCACCGGCAAAGCCTTCCCCAATAGCCCCTGGGAGCAGCTCCAAGGCGCCGTCGGCGCCGTGTTCGGTTCCTGGATGAACGACCGCGCCATCGTCTATCGCCGTAAATACAATATCCCCTCGGAATGGGGCACCGCCGTCAACGTCCAAGCCATGGTCTTCGGTAATACCGGCGAAACCTCCGGCTCCGGCGTGGCCTTTACCCGTAACCCCGCCAACGGTGCCAAGGAATTCTACGGCGAATTCCTCATCAACGCCCAAGGCGAAGACGTCGTCGCCGGTGTCCGGACCCCGGAACCCGTCGCCAAACTCAAAAAGGCCATGCCCAAGGCCTACAAGGAACTCGAGGCCATCCGCAAAACCCTCGAGTCTCACTTCAAAGACGTTCAGGACTTCGAGTTCACCGTCCAGGAAGGCAAGCTGTTCATGCTCCAAACGCGGAATGGCAAGCGCACCGCCATGGCCGCACTCAAGTTCTCCATGGACATGGTCAAGGAACGCTTGATCGACTGGAAAACAGCCATCAACCGCAACCCCGCTGACCAGCTGGACCAACTGCTCGCACCCGTGTTCGATGCAGCGGAAGTCCGCAAAGCCGAAACCATCGCTACCGGCCTCCCCGCCGGCCCCGGCGCCGCTTGCGGTAAGGTCTACCTCAACGCAGATCGCGCCGCCGCCGCCGCCGATAAAGGCGAAAAAGTCCTGCTCGTCCGCACCGCGGTATGATCGCCGCCGAAGGCATTCTCACAGCCAAAGGTGGCGTCTCCTCCCACGCTGCCCTCGTCGCCCGCCAAATGGGCAAGGTCTGTATCTGCGGCGCCTCCGCCCTCTCAATCGATTACGATAAGAAAACCGTCTCGGTGGCCGGCCAAACCTTCAAGGAAGGCGATCACCTCTCCATCGACGGAACCGCCGGCACGGTCTTCGGTGGACAGATCAACACTGCCCCCTCCGAAATCATCACCGGCCTGCTCCACGGCGATAAAGCCGCCCAGAAAACCGAGAAGTTCAAGAGCTTCCAGCAGCTCATGAACTGGTGCTCCAAAGTCACCAAACTGCAGGTCCGCACCAACGCCGATAACCCCGAGCAAACCAACAACGCCATCGCGTTCGGCGCCCAAGGAATCGGACTCTGCCGCACCGAACACATGTTCTTCGAAGGCGACCGTATCGACGCCATGCGCGAAATGATCCTCGCCGAGAATATTGACGACCGGAAAAAGGCCCTCGCCAAACTCCTCCCCTACCAACGGGAAGATTTCGCCGGCATCTTCGAAGCCCTCAAGGGCCTGCCCGCCACCATCCGCCTGCTCGATCCCCCGCTGCATGAGTTCCTCCCTCACACGGACGCCCAACAGCAGGACCTGTCCAAAAAGACCGGTATCCCCGTAGAGAAAATCAAGCAGCGCGTGGAACAACTCCACGAGTTCAACCCCATGCTCGGCCATCGCGGTTGCCGCCTCGGCGTCGCTTACCCCGAAATCACCGAGATGCAGGCGCGCGCCATCTTCGAAGCAGCCGCCTCAGTCGCTAAAAAGAAAATCAAGGTCCACCCCGAGGTCATGATCCCCCTCGTCGGCTTCGCCAAGGAACTCCAGCTCCAAGTGGAAATCGTCCACCGCGTCGCCAAAGAGGTCATGAAAGAAACCAAGGCGAAATTCAAATATCTCGTCGGCACCATGATCGAAGTGCCCCGTGGCGCCCTCACCGCCGACGAAATCGCTGAAACCGCCCAGTTCTTCAGCTTCGGCACCAATGACCTTACCCAAACCACTCTCGGCATCAGCCGCGATGACATGGGTAACTTCCTCATGCCCTACACCGAGAACGAGATCTTCAAAAAGAACCCGTTCGCAACGCTCGACCAAACCGGCGTCGGCCAACTCATGGAAACCGCAGTCGCCAAAGGCCGCAGCACCCGCCCCGATATCAAACTCGGTATCTGCGGCGAACACGGCGGCGACCCCGACTCCGTCAAGTTCTGCCATAAGGTCGGCCTCGCTTACGTCAGCTGTTCACCCTACCGAGTGCCGGTAGCCCGCCTCGCAGCCGCCCAGGCCGCCCTCGATGAAGCCAAGGCCGCCGCAGCCAAACCGGCTCCCAAAGCCAAAAAGGCCGCTAAGAAAAAGTAAGGCCCAGCCCTTAGGCTAACCATTCACGCAAGAGCCGCCCGGGACCCCGGGCGGCTCTTGCTCTTTCTGCCCGCCATCTTTCTGCTCCAATTCCGACCTTCCCTTCTTCGCCCCACCAACAATAATACTCACCCATGGACTCCCACGAACTGCTGCGTGAAGTGTTCTCCAAAAGCAGCGTCAAGCAGGTCGCCGCT
>JBJOII010000253.1:0-2859 GCA_046047235.1 Verrucomicrobiota bacterium
ACGCCGAGGGCGGAGCAGCTGGCTCCGGCTGGGGTCGTGCCCTCGCCTGCGTTGTCTGCACCGGTGAAGACCGTTGAAGCGACTGCGACTTCGGCGGAGGCGTCGGCAGCGTCGGTGCAGCATGGTCCTTTTCGGGCGATACAGAAGGGTTCCAAGGGCGGTTTGACTTCGGGGCAGCAGGCGTATCTGGATGGTTTTGTTCAGCGGTATGTGGCGAAGACACCCAAGTCCAAGGCGTATACCCAGGAGCATCGGGGGCATTTAGCGGATCCGCGGGCCGTGGCGGGATTCAACCAGAACTGGAAGGAGATGGTGTATCCGATTGTATCCGCTCGTTCCAAGGGTGCGCGGATTTGGGATGTGGACGGGAACGAGTGGGTGGACGTGACCATGGGGTTTGGGGTGGCGTTGTTGGGTCATTCACCGGAGTTCATTACCGAGGCGGTGAAGGAGCAGTTGGAGTTGGGGGTGGAGATTGGTCCGCAGTCGCCGTTGGCGGGCGAGGTAGCGGAGTTGATTTGCGGGTTTACGGGAATGGATCGGGTGACCTTTTGCAACACCGGTTCTGAGGCGGTGATGGCGGCGTTGCGGATCTGCCGGACCGTGACCGGGCGGAATCGGGTGGCCTTATTTGCTGGGGCGTATCATGGGACCTTTGATGAGGTGTTGGTGCGCGGGGCGAGGCCGGGGGGAGGTTACAAGACCTTGCCTTTGGCGCCGGGGGTGGCTCCGAACCTGATCAGTGCCGTGACCGTGCTGGAGTACGGGACTGAGGAGTCGCTCGAGTGGATCCGGCAGAACGTCGATGATCTGGCGGCGGTGTTGGTGGAGACCGTGCAGAGTCGGCATCCAGATTTGCAGCCCAAGGCGTTTCTTGAGGAGGTTCGGGCTATTACTGCGAAGGCCGAGACTCCGTTGATTTTTGACGAAGTCATTACCGGGTTCCGGTGTCATCCCGGTGGGGCGCAGGGTTATTTCGGGATTGAGGCGGATCTGGCGACGTATGGAAAGATCATTGGGGGCGGGATGCCTTTTGGCTTTATTGCCGGCAAGGCGTGGCTGATGGATGCCTTTGACGGGGGGCATTGGCAGTATGGGGACGATTCCTTTCCCCCGACCGGGGTGACCTTTTTTGCGGGGACCTTTGTGCGGCATCCATTGGCGATGGCGGCGGCGCGGGCGATGTTGTTGCACTTGAAGCGGGAGGGTGAGGCTTTGCAGGCCGGGTTGGCGAGGCGGACTGACCGGATGCTGGGGGAGCTGAATGCGTACTTTGAGCGGCACGAGGTTCCCTTGCGGTTGGAGCATTTCACCAGCGTGTGGTATCCGCACTTCGGGGCAGAGGTGAAGTATGGTTCATTGCTTTACTATCACCTGAGAGAGAAGGGGCTGCATGTCTGGGAGGGGCGGCCTTGTTTTCTATCCACTGCGCACACTGCGGAGGACGAGGCGTTTATTGAGCTGGCGTTCAAGCAGAGCGTGGCGGAGATGCAGGCGGCGGGCTTTTTGGGAGGAACGAGCGATCCTGAATATCGCAGACCGGGATTGGATTCATCGGAGTGTGTGGAACGTTTCCCGCTGACGCCTGCGCAGGCTGAGGTTTGGTTGGCATCCCAAATGAGTCGGGAGGCATCCTGTGCTTTCAACGAGAGCTGTTCCATCTACCTGGAAGGAGAGCTTGATTTACAGGCGATGCGAGGGGCGGTCAGTAGCCTGATGTTGAGGCATGAAGCGCTGCGTACAGTTTTTAGTCCTCGTGGAGATTGGCAGCAGGTTTTGCCGCCAGACGAAGAGTTGCTGGAGGTGGAGGATCTGTCAGAGATGGCAGTGGAGGCTCAGGATGCGCGAGTTGAGAGCGTTCGTGGAGGTGAGGGTTCACGCGTATTCGATTTGGAGAATGGCCCGGTTTGCTTCTGGCGGTTGCTACGGTTGAGCCATAGCAAGCATGTGCTGGTTTTCACGGTACACCATATCGCTTGTGATGGTTGGTCTTACGACGTAGTGGTGACGGAGTTAAGTCAGGTTTATTCGGCACTCAGTAGAGGGAAAGTTCCTGAGCTGGGTGATGCCGTTACTTTCCGCGATTATGCTGACTGGGAGAGTGGTCAGCGTGATTCCGTGGAGGGCAAATCCAATGAGGCCTGGTGGTTGTCGCAGTATGCCGAGCTTCCGGGTGCCCTAGAATTACCTACGGACAGACCCTATCCGGCGCAAAGGTCCTACCAGGGAGGGAGGGTTAGCAAGTCACTCGGATCTGGACTTTCGCAGAGGGTTCGGGGCGCGGCTGCGGCGAAGCGAGTGACGCTGTATTCGTTTCTACTGGCAGGGTTTGGGGCTTTGCTGAACAGGCTAAGCGGGACGACCGATCTTGTCGTGGGGATTCCTGTGGCTGGCCAGAACTGGATGGGAAGTGACTTCCTAGTGGGCCATTGCGCGAATTTACTACCGTTACGGCTGCGGGTTCAGTCGGAGGATTCCTTTTCC
Source organism: Verrucomicrobiota bacterium (assembly GCA_046047235.1). Taxonomy (GTDB): domain Bacteria; phylum Verrucomicrobiota; class Verrucomicrobiia; order Limisphaerales; family JAHDYP01; genus JBMTVN01. The sequence continues at coordinate 2,485 of JBJOII010000253.1, forward strand.
AGCTTGATGGCCCAATCGAAGCAAGCTGTATTGGATGCTTCAGAACATCAGGGAGTGACCTTTGGGACGTTGGTAGAGAAACTCCGGCCGAGTCGAGAACAGGGACACATCCCATTGGCTGGCGTTATGTTCAATGTGGACCCCCCGTTAAGCCAGCTTCGTTTCGATGGGCTGACTCATCGCATTGAGCTAAACCCAAGGCAGTGTTTTCAGTTTGATTTGGGGTTCAATGTTGTGGATGAGGGGGGAGTTTTCTGTGTTGAGTGCGACTTCAATGCTGATCTCTTCGATGAGGGCAGCATCCGGCGGTGGTTGGAGCGTTACTTGGCTTTGCTTGAATCTGCGGTGAATAACACCGATACCCCGGTGCGGGAA
>JBJOII010000254.1:0-2836 GCA_046047235.1 Verrucomicrobiota bacterium
GCAGCAAGCCCCCCGCAAAATCCCGCACCTCAATGCCCTCTTCCAGTAGCCGATCCCCCACAACCAACGACTCTCCGCGAGCCTCCACCCCACCCGCCAGCTCCAGCACACGATACATCAACGGCACGAACTTCGTCGAAACCCCCAGCTGGCTGTCGGCCGGCTGCCAACCCGAGGTCATCACCAACACCCGCCCCCCACCAAGTGGGACATCCACTAAAAAGGCATCCCCGTTGTCAAAGGCAGCCACCACCGAGGCACCCTCGACCAACTCAGGCGCCACACGCCGGTAGCGCCAAAAGTGTATCGGGGTAAAATCGCTGTAACGGGCCTCGGTAAATGGCTCCAGCAAAGGGTGCCGGTAGTCGATACGCCCCAGCATCATGTAGTCCTTCGGCTGCACTTCCGCTCGAAACCACTCCGGCAACCCCAACCCCGCACTGGTCATCACCCCCGACTCCACACCCTCCGGAACCCACAACACCACGTTGCCCCCGCGCACCCACTCCCCCAACGACCTCGCCGCAGCCGTAGACAACGCCGAATGCACAACCACCAGCGACACGCCCGACAAATCCCCGAAGATGTCCCCGCCCTCACCCGACCTCGTCTCGATCTCCACCCTGCGAAAGGCCGTGTCCCGCAATGCACGCTCTAAAAAAAACCGCGCCCGCGTCGCATCAGAACCCGCCTCCGAACCCACATACAAAACGCGAACCAACCGCGCCTCCGGCCTCGCCACAAAGAGCCGATTGTCAAAGTCCGCATCGTCCCCCATCAACCGCACGCTCCCCGACAACACCTCAGCCCCCTCCACAGGAACCCGCACCACCCGACTCTGCCCCGCCGGCACATGAACCTGAATCTCACCCGCTCCCGAGGCCAACGCCCCCTCCCCGAACCACGACAACTGAAACTGCTCCTTCTCAGCACCCCGCTCATTCTCCAACCGGACCCGAACCACTGCCTCCCCAGGCCCCTTCCCCTCGCCCTGCATCGAAATACCCCCCAACAGCTGCAGCCCCGCATTGTTACCCCCCACACCTTCCACAGTCTCAAGCCTCACCTCCACTCCCCCCGGCCACTCATGCCCATGCAACTGCCTTAGCCGCATCCCCTCCTGCATGTCACTGATCACCACAATCTCCCGGCGAACATCCATCCCGCGATCCGCACCCGATGCCAGTAACTCAGCCGCCTCCACCATCGCCAAATCCAAATAACTCCCACCCCAGCCAGGTGCCGCATCACGCACTCTCGCCCGCAACCAACCCTGCCGGTCCACCGCAGGAACCGATAGCCACGACTCGGAATCAACCAGCGGACGCACCTCCCGGTCAAACAACCATAAAGACAACCCATCCGCCGGCATCAAATCGCCCGCCACCCGCTCCAGTCGCTCCAAGGCCCCCGCCCACATCCCTTCCCGACGCATGCTCGCACTCGTATCCAAAAGCACCACCACCTCCCTCACCGCCGCAGGACCCGCCGCCCCCTCCTCCCCCCCCACCTTCCAAAACGGCCGGGCAAAGGCCACCCCCAGCAAAGCCAGCAGCGCACACCGCAAAAACAACAGGACCAAATCCTCCAGCCGACTCCGACGGGTCAAAGTCGGCGGCACCGGCCTCAAAAACATCAGGGAACTAAATGAAGTCCGCTCCCGCGAAGATCGCCGCACCAGATGCAACACCACCGGAGCCGCAACCAGCAAACCTCCGATCAGAAATATAGGAGCCAGAAAACTCATGGTCGCACCCTCTCCATTACCCAAATAACCCCGCCCGCCTAACCCGGCGCCCCGCCATCAGGCGAGAACGCAAAAACTCGTACAATACCCGCTTCAACGGCTCATCCGTCCGCACCCGCACATGCGTAAGCCCAAGATTCAAACAGAGACTCCGCACGTTCTCGCAATGCTCACTCAGCCTCGCACTGTAGTCCCCCCGCACCCGCTCCGGATCCAGCAACATCTCCCGCCCAGTCTCCAAATCCACAAACATCGAGGAACCCGCAAAACTCAAGTCCAACTCCCCGGGATCCAAAACCTGAAAAACCATCACCTCATGCCCACACGCCGCCAAACGCATCAACGACTTGTCCAGCTCAGATACATCAGCCAGAAAATCCGAAATCACCACCACCATACCCCGCTTCTTCAACACCTCCACTAAACGGTCAATCGCCCCCGTCACCGCCGTCCCCACCCCTCCCGCCGGCTGCGCCAAAGCCCGCATCAACATCGGCAAATGCCCCACCCGATGCCGCGCAGGAATGTAATCCCGAATGCCCTCGTCAAAACGCATCAACCCAACCGCATCCCCCTGCCGCTCGAGGAACAAACCCAAACTCGCCGCCAACGTCCCCGCATAATCCCCCTTGCTATACCCCACAGTGCCAAAACCCATCGACCCGCTGCCGTCCACCAGCAAATGACACCGCAGGTTCGTCTCATCCTCAAACCGCTTGATGAAATGCCTGTCGCTCCGCGCCAGGACTTTCCAGTCCAAATAACGCAGGTCATCGCCGGGGCTATACTGCCGATACTCCGTAAACTCCACGGAGAACCCATGGTAAGGACTCCGATGTAAACCGCTCCAGAATCCCTCCACCACGGCGCGCGCGCGCAACTCCAGGTTCTTGATTCCCATCAAAACCTGGGGATCAAACGGAGTCGCACGCCCCGTTGCCGCAGCCTCGCCGCTCACTTCAATGGCTCCTTCACAGATTCCAGAACACGCCGGATCACTTCGCTGCCGGTTGTCTTGGCTGTCTGGTGAGTGTGATTCGACCGCTCGAATCGAACTCGCGCGCCAGCATGGTGCCGGGCGCGCTGAAG
>JBJOII010000255.1:0-2732 GCA_046047235.1 Verrucomicrobiota bacterium
TCCTGGAGCTCCTTCTCGAACTGGGCGCGGGTGTGAGGCATGAAGTCGAGCGATGCTTCCTGCTTTGCCGTCCTGATTTCTGGGCTGACGGGTTTCATGGGTGAATGGAGGACGCGCGTGGTGGTTTTGGCCAGAGCTTCCCCGTACTCCTGAGCGAGTTCCCATGATCCCCTGGGGTGGGGATTTTGATCTCCGCCGCAGAGCATGACGAACATGGCCGTGGCACCGGGGTGGTCCCGTTCGAGGGCGCGTTGGGCTGCCCCGGCATAGTCGCCATCCACTTCAAAGAATGCGCCTCCGAGGGTGGTGTTATGGCAGGCGTAACCTGTCACTATGGCGAGGGTGGAGTTGTCGCGTCGGGTGATGTGGATGACGGGGACATCGTGGTCGACGGGGCCGTGGGGATTGTTTCCGATACGGACTCCCTCGGGGCTGTATAGGCGTCGGTTGATGGCGAAGGAGGCGGATCCGTGGCCGACGGCGAGTCTGGCGGGGATGAGGTTTTGGAGAGCCTGTTTGGCGATGGTTTCGAGCTGGTCGGTGAGTTGGGAGGCATAGGCCAACGTCTTTTGTTGATCTGCTTCATTGAGATCAAAGAGCACTTGAAGATTTGGCCAAACAGCTGGACCGGCGTGGGTATGGGAGGAATTGAGAGTGATTTCGTCCGGCTGCAATCCGCAGGAGGAATGCAGTCGGCGGAGGACTTCATCGGAGATGGTTCGGGGGAGGCCGATGAGGTCGGTTGTGATCAGGATCCAGCGTTTGCCTTTGGGGTCCTGAAGGGCGAGCGCTTTGGCGTAGAGGTCGGTTTTGACTGATTGGGCGGGGGTGTTTCTGCTGGCGTAGCCACTGAGCCAGAACGGGGTTTTGGGGGTGATAGTGCAGTGGGCTGTACCGGCGAGGAACTCGGGTTGGGTTGAATTCTGCGCCATGCTGGATTGCATGGCGCAGAGCAGCATCAGCAGTGCGGCGAGCATGGGGCGGGGTGTCGCCCCTGCTTTTCGGGTTGGGGTTTTCATGAGGCTGGCTCCCCTGCCCTGCTTTCGGCTTGGGGTATGATGCCGAGTGGGGCCGGACTAGAGTCCGAGGGCGCGCTGCATTTGTTGACGCACCACAGTGAGGCGTTTGACATCGCCGCCGCCGACTTCGGCGGTGGCCCAGCCGGTGAAGTTGATATCGTGGAGGGCCTTTTGGACTTCTTTCCAGGGGAGGTCGCCTTCTCCGATATCGGTGAATTCGTTTCGGGCGCGGCTGAAGCCTTTCATATCGAGTTTGACGCAGCGGTGACCGAATCCGCGGATCCACTCCTGGGGTTGGCCATATTTCCAGTGATTGCCGATGTCGTAGTACATGCCGACCCAGGGGCTATTGAAGCTGTCGACGAATTCGATGAAGTGTTCGGGGCCTTGTTCCGGGGGGGCGTTATGGTTGTAGAACATTTCGTTCCAGACATTTTCGATGAGGATGCGTTGTCCGAGCGCTGCGGCGAGTGGGAGGAGGGATTGGATTTCCTTGCGGCACCGGTCGACGACTTCGTCGGCGGGGCCGTCGCTGGCGCGGCCGATGACGACGAGGACGCCACTGCCGCCGGCGGCGTGGGAGAGGCGGATGCAGTGGGCGATATTGGCGACGCCCTGGGCTCGGTCTGCGGCATTGGGGCTGGTGAGGCGTTTGCCCCAGTGGTCGTGGTTAATGGCATTGTGGACGAAGACGCCGGATGCCTGGGAGGCGGCGCGGGCTTCCTCGGGTGAGAAGCCGCCGGCCTGGTCGAAGTCGACGCCATCGAATCCGGCTTCACCGGCGAGGGCGAGGCGTTCGGCGAGGGTGAGTTTTTTGCCGTTGAGCTCTTCGGGGAGCATTCCGAGTTTAGGGGAGATGAGGATTCGGTTTTCGGAGCGTGGGTGGATGGTTTTTTCGGCTGGGTTATCGGCTGCCAGGGCAGCGACCGGGAGGGCGGCGGCTGTGGCGCTGAGGCCGAGGAAGTTACGACGGGAGAGGGAGAGGGAGTCAGATTTCATATCCGGGTAAGGGTTGATGTTGGGGGAGGCTACACGGAGTCCGGCTTTAGGACTACTGGAAACTGGGGGTGGTTGGGGTGGGTTTACGACTACGAACTCGACAGGTTGGTGGGAGCCGTTACCCTCCCCCGCGATGCCGACGGTTCAGCCATCCAAGACTGATTCCCCTTCCAAAGGGCGGATATTTGCGCGGCGACTGATTTCATCGGTCGTTTTGTGGACAGTGGTTTTGTCGGCCATTTTCTCGAGCAACCGGCTGGTTTCAGACGGGGTGTTTCTGCTGATTATGGTCACCTTGGCGGTGGTGGGCCTGGCGGAGTTTTACGGGATGGTGGAGAAGCGCGGGTTGCCTTGCTTCAAGCGGTTGGGGATTGCGGGCGGGGTTGTGATGATGGTGAGTTCCTTTGTTTATTTGTCGGGTCTGTTGGGTTTCAAAGAAGCTCCAGCGAAGGCGCATGATTTTGCGACGAGCATTGTGGTGATCTTTGTATTGGGGGTGTGTTTGCGGCAGTTATTTAATCCCGGGAATGCGAACGGGATGGCGGCGGTGGGGATGACCTTGTTTGGGTTGATGTATGTGCCGTGGTTATTGAATTTTGTTCAGGCGATCAATTATTTCCCCCGGATTGACGGTCACGGGCCGTATTACGTGCTGTATTTCATACTGGTGACGAAGTTCAGTGACACAGGGGCTTACGCGGTGGGTTCATTGAT
>JBJOII010000256.1:0-2720 GCA_046047235.1 Verrucomicrobiota bacterium
GCCGATGGGAGCGCGGGGCTGCAGCCCCGGATGGACCCTTGCCGGGCAGGAACCTGCCCGAACCAACAAGGTCAGGGAAAATTACCGCAACTCTCAAGAGACAAGGGCCGAGCTGTTTATGGCATTCTACGCTGCGTCTCGGCCGGGGGAACGTGGTTGGTGCAACGGATCGGCGGACGACACACCCTCCTTCGCCCAGGCTTCCGCCTTCGCTCGGTAAGCTACGGCGAACAGGTCTGCGGACAGACAGGTCGTCCCTATCTGTGCGAGATTGGTGTGATGATGGGTATCCCCGAGCTCCCGGCTCGGAAGCGCCAGGCGCTCTCCTACCAGGAGCTGACTGTGTGCCGGTGCGCTTTTTAAGTTGAGAGGTTTGGGTGGATTCCGGATAAACGGGTCAGTTTCTACGTCAGATGGATTAGGCTGTGGGCGTCTGATTGGTTGTGCTGGCGTCGACGAACCTGGAATGCCCGGTTGTTCAGGGCACCGTATGAGCGATGATAGAAGTTCTCGTGGAGAATGCGGTTGTTGAGCCGGCGTGGTGGGTTGCGGCTTGGGCTGGTTTGCCTGTGGTAGGGGGTGGTCAGTGGGTGGCGCGGGTGTTTGGGTTTGCGTCCGGATTGCTGCGGTCAGTGATTTCGTGGTTTGGAGGGGGCAGGGGTGGGGGGGCTTTGGATCGTGGGGGCGGGGTTGATTATCAAGGCATTTGTGATGGGGCGGGTGATCCGATGGTTGTGTTTGATGCGGGGGGATGTGTTGTGGCGGCGAACGCGGGGTTCTTGCGGTATGCGGGGTGTGGGTTGGAGTTTTGTTTAAGGAGACGGGTGGATGAGGTGGTGTTCAGTGCGCGGGGGGTGGATTGGAAGCGGGTCGTGGAGGGGGTTGTGGCGTCGGGGCGGCCGGATGATCTGGTGGTGGAAGAGGGTGGACGGGTGTGGCGGTATGAGTTATGGGCGATTTCGGGTACAGCAAGGGCGGTGGAGTATGTGATGGCGAAGGCGGTGGAGGAGACGGAGGTTCGGGCGAAGTTGAGGGACTTGGAGCGTTACAACCGGCTCGGGAATGTGGTGCCGGGGATGGTGTATTCATTTCGGTTACGGCCGGACGGGAGGGCGAGCCTGCCATTTTGTACCGGCTTGTTGCGTGAGTTATGGGGGTTGGATCCGGAGGTGTTACGGGATGATTTCTCCAAGGCGTTTGCGTTGATACATCCGCAGGATTTGCCGCGGGTGCAGGAGAGCATTGCGGAGTCTGCCAAGACCTTGCAGCACTGGCGTTGTGATTTCCGGGTGATGCATCCCGAGAAGGGTGAGCGTTGGCTGGAGGGCAACTCGTTGCCGCAGCGGGAGGTGGACGGGGGTGTGATCTGGCATGGTTTTGTGCAGGACGTTACCGAGAGGAAGACTCTGGAGGCGGCGTTGCGTCAGACGCAGAAGCTGGAGGCTGTGGGGCAGTTGGCTGGCGGGGTGGCGCATGATTTCAACAACTTACTGGCTTCGATGATGATGCAGGTGGACATGCTGCGGATGCGGGAGGATTTGGATGAGGAATTGACTGAGGGGCTGGGGGAATTGCGGGAGGAGGCGCAGCGTGCGGCGGCCTTGACGCGGCAGTTGTTGATGTTCAGTCGGCGTTCTGTTCTGGAGTTGAAGCCATTGAATTTGAACGGGGCGGTGGAGGGTGCGTTGAAGATGGTGGGGCGGGTGATTGGGGAGCACGTGCGGCTGCGATTCGAGAGCTGGCCGGATCTGCCGTTGGTGGTGGCGGATTTAAGGATGATGGAGCAGGTGCTGGTGAATTTGGCGGTGAACTCGCGGGATGCGATGCCGAAGGGTGGGAGCATTGTGATCCGGACGGGGGAGCATGTTTTTGAGCCGGTGAACAACGCGTTGCATCCATTGCGGCGAGCGGGTCGGTTTGTGTGTTTGGAGGTGAGGGACAACGGCTGTGGCATGGATGAGGAGACCCGGGCCCGTGTGTTTGAGCCTTTTTTCAGCACGAAGCCTTCGGGCAAGGGGACGGGGTTGGGTCTGGCGACCGTGCACGGGATTGCGGCGCAGCATCACGGATGGGTTGAGTTGGAGAGTGCGAAGGACCGGGGCACTGTGGTGCGGTTGTTCATTCCGGCTTCGGAGGCGGGAGAGGCGGTGAAGAATCCCGGGGGCAAGGACGAGTTCCGTCGTCGCGGGCGCGGGACGATCCTGGTGGTGGAGGACGAGGAGAGCGTGCGCGTGGCCTTGGGTCGGACGTTGCGTTCCATGGGGTATACCGTGTTGGTGGCGGAGAACGGGCAGCGGGCGATGCGGGTGTGGCAGCAGCACGGGGAGGCGGTGGATTTGCTGATTACCGACATGGTGATGCCGGAGGGGATGACGGGGTTGGAGTTGGCGGAGAAGCTGATGGCGCTGAAGCCCGGGCTGAAGGTCGTGATTTCCAGTGGGTATAGCTCGGAGATTGCGCAGGCGGGTGTGCCGACCAGAACCGGTATTCGTTATTTGCCGAAGCCGTATGATCAGTCGGCTTTGGGGAGGACGTTGGAGGCGGTGTTTGCGCCGGAGCGGTAAGCGGTAAGCGGTAAGCGCGAAGCGTGGTGCAACGATTGGGTGAGGTAGGGTCACGCAGCAGAGACCGTCTCAAAACGCTCCGGGCTGACTTGGATGCGGCGGGTTTTGGCGGGTTTATTTTTGTGGGCGGATGTTTTGGGGCAGAGGGCACCCGGG
>JBJOII010000257.1:0-2544 GCA_046047235.1 Verrucomicrobiota bacterium
CGCTGCATGCGCGCGGCCGCACCGCGCGCTTTGTCATCGTCGACCGGATCGGATCCGGGAACAACCTGGAAGAATACACCTTCGCCGACTTCTTCAGGTTGGCCACCTCCTCGCCCTTCACCCGCGGAAGAACCTCGTCAAACTCCGCCATGATCTGGCGCATCTCTTCCCGCATCCGCGCCAACTCCACGGCTTCAACCTTCAGCCGCGCCTCCCACTCCGCCAAAGCCTTCTCCTTGTCCCCCATATCACGTCCCATCTGCTCCAGCTCTTGCTGCATCAAACGAACCTCGCCCTCACCCATCTTCCCTGTCACCTCCACCAATCCTCCCGCTTCCACCTCCCCCTCAACAGGCACCGACGCCGGCGACGGCATCTGCTTAAATGTCACCACCATCGTCACCAAAAAGGTCACCGCCCCTAACACCGCAACCATCCAGCTCGAACGCAATAGCTTCATCATCACAAAGTCCCTCCTCCATAAGCAGGATCCAAACCACCCCCACCCCGACGCTGCAACGCCAGCTCATCCAAAAACCGGGCCTCCTCCCGCTGCCGCTCACTCTCATGCTCCCGCCTCGCACGCTCCTCCAGCTTGTCCACCACCTCCCGCTGCCGCCGCGCCTCAATCAAACCCTCATGCGAAGCCCGCATCTCCTTCTCCGCCTGACGCACCCGGTCCCGCGCCTTCCGCCCGCGTATCTCCAAAGCCTGACACTGCGCACGCTGACACGCCAACCGCGCCCCGTCACACCCCCCCTCCATCTCACCCCGAAATACTCCCCACGCCTCCACTAAATCCCGCTCCGCAGCAGCCACCGCATCCACCGCCTCCCGATGCCGCCTCACCGCCACCCCATACCGCTCCAACGCCAGGTTCTCCTGCCGCTTCCGCACGGTCAAAACCGCCTCCAATGGAAATCGAAATCGCCTCATCCCACGCTCCTCATGACTTCACCGCCCCACCCAAACCCGCACCCGACCCAGCCTTCATCACCTGCCCCAATGAACGCCAGCTCTCCTCCAACCCAAACCCCTCCCCCACCCGCTGCCGCAAAAACTGACCCAACGGCTCACTCAACTCCATCGCCCGGTCAATCACCGGATTACTCCCCTTCGGATACGCCCCAATGTTGATCAAATCCCGGTTCTTCCGATACGTCGCCATCGCATCCCGCGCACGCCCCGCCAACTCCTGCTGCCCACCATCCGTCAAATCCCGACTCAACCGGCTGATGCTCTCCAACACGTCAATCGCCGGATAGTGATTCTGCGTCGCCAACTCCCGCGTCAAAACAATGTGCCCGTCCAAAATCGACCGCACCGAGTCCGCAATCGGATCGTTCATGTCATCCGCCTCCACCAACACCGTGAACAAACCCGTAATGGAACCCCTCTCCCCCGTCCCCGCCCGCTCCAACAACCTCGGCAACAATGAAAATACCGACGGAGTATATCCACGCGTCGCCGGCGGTTCCCCCACCGCCAACCCAATCTCCCGCTGCGCCATCGCAAAACGCGTCACGGAATCCATCATCAATAAAACGTTCTGCCCCCGATCACGAAAATGCTCCGCAATCGCCATCGCCATAAATGCCCCCTTCAACCGCGCTATCGCCGGCTGATTCGATGTCGCCACCACCACCACCGACTTCCTCCGACCCTCCTCCGTCAAATCCTTCTCCAAAAACTCCCTCACCTCCCGCCCTCGCTCGCCAATCAACGCAATCACGTTCACATCCGCCTCCGCCTGGCTCGCAATCATCCCCAATAAGGTCGACTTCCCCACACCACTCCCCGCAAAAATCCCCAGCCGCTGACCCCGACCACACGGCACAAACGTGTCCAACGCCTTGATGCCCGTCCGAAACGGCCGCTCAATCCGCTGCCGCCTCAACGGATTCGGGGGCTCCATGTTCACCGGCGCCGACCCCTCCACCTCCAAACTCCCCAAATCATCAATCGGATGCCCCAGCCCATCCAATACCCGCCCCTTCAAACCATCACCCACCGGTACCCGTAAACTCGTCCCCATCGCCGTCACCTCACTCCCCGGATGAATCCCGTGCGTCTCCCCCAACGGCATCAATAACACATGGTGATCCCGAAACCCCACCACCTCAGCCAGGGTAAACCCATCGTGCCACGCCGACTCAATCCGACATAAATCTCCCACCGCCGCCAACGGCCCCTCCGACTCAATCACTAAACCAATCAGCCGAACCACCCGACCATGGTTCCTTAACACATGCGCCTGCTGCACCCGCTTCGCCAAATGCCCCAACCTCCCCGAACTCATTCGCATCCCCGCCAAAGATTCCATGCTCATGCCGTCAGTTCCTTCCTCAGCTGGTCAAACTTCGTCTCCCTCCGCCCGTCAATCGTCCCAAACCGCGTCCGCACAACACACCCGCCCCGCGTCACTTCCGGCGAACTGTGAAAATGCAACTGCACCCCACCCTCCCCCTCCTCCATCAAACCCGACCCCCCAACCCGCAATACCTCCAAATCCTCCGCAGGCAGAGACACCTGCACCTCCCCCCC
>JBJOII010000258.1:0-2504 GCA_046047235.1 Verrucomicrobiota bacterium
CGCTTACCCCTTCCCGCTCTGCGCTTCGCCCCACCATTCATGTATGGCTGCGTTCATGCGGATACCCCTTCGAACCGCGAACGCCCTCTCTTTAACCGCATGAATAATCCACACATGAACAAACCCCATCCTCTCACTCTACTTCATCCGCCCTGATCCATATCGGTATCGGTATCGATCACCACCCCACACGCTCCGCGCTCACCCATTCCCGCTCTGCGCTTACCGCTTGGCCCTCAGCCCTTCCTCCTTCGTCCCTACCCTCCGGGCGGGACTACGGCGGACGGGCAGCCCTCAGCCCTCAGCCCTCAGCACTCAGCACTCAGCCCTCAGCCCTCAGCCCTTCCCGCTTGCCGCTTCCCGCTCTGCGCTTCGCGCTTCGCGCCGCCCCCCTACCCCAACAACCCCTCCAACCACCCCTGAAATTCTAAATGCTGAATCCGACGCAGGGCCGACTCCCTCTCCTCATCCCCCTCCTCCAACGCCTCTTCACACAACTTCAACATCACAAAAGGATCCCACTCCCCGTCACAGGCCAGCCCGCCCGCCCAATCCTCCCAACCCTCGTCCTCATACAAATCCATCACCAACTCCCCAATCCGCTCGTAAGCCGGATGATGCCCCACCCGCTTAAACCAATACCCCGCATTCCAATAGTCCGGCTCCCGCCGATGCATAATCCCATGTAAAAAACTCCCGTCAGCCGATTCAATCCCCTGCGAAATGGCATGGCTCTCGTCCAGATAATCGTGCCAGAGCAACCCTGCCGACCTTAAGCAATCCGACTTCTCACCCTGAATCCCGTGCTCCTCGCAAAAGCTCCCGACCACCCCGTTCACCTCCTCCACGGACAATCTCCCCGAACGCGCCTCAGACCCCAGCCCAGGTAGGTTTTCAATGCCCAACTTCTCCAAGAATGTCTCAGCCAAATTCACTCGCATGCCCCCACCATGAAGTGCCTCCCCCCGATCGCTCAAGCGCTTCCTGCCAAAACACCATTGCCTCCCGGACCAAACCCAGTTTTCATCCACCCCCATGCAGAGCCTGATCGCCAAAGCCGAAACGCTGCTCGAAGCGCTCCCCTATATCCAAAAATATAGCGGCGCCACTTTCGTCGTGAAATACGGCGGCAGCTTCATGGACTCCAATGACCCCTCCATCCGCTCCGGAGTCGCCCGCGATATCGTCTTCCTCGAAGCCGTCGAAATGAACCCCGTCGTCGTCCACGGCGGCGGCAAAGCCATCACCCGCGCCATGGAAAAAGCCGGCCTCCAAGCCCGCTTCCTCCAAGGTCAACGCGTCACCGACGAACCCGCAGTCGCCGTCGTGGAACAAGTCCTCTCCCGTGAAATTAACCCGGAAATCGTCCGCATGATCAATTCACTCGGAGGCGAAGCCCGCGGCTTCTCCGGCACCGATATCTTCACCTGCCGCAAAATCCAACGCGAAGACAACGAAGGCAACCCCCTCGACCTCGGCTTCGTCGGAGAAGTCATCGGCGTGAATACCAAACCCCTCATCGACTGCATCGAAAACGGCATCACCCCCGTCGTCAGCCCCACCGCCCGCGGCATCGATGGCAAAATCTATAACTGTAACGCCGACGTCGCCGCCGCCCAGGCCGCCATCGCCCTCCGCGCCCGCCGACTCGTCTTCATGAGCGATGTCCCCGGCCTCATGCGCGACCCCCAAAACCCCGAAACCGTTATCCCCTACCTCCGTACCGCCGAAGTCGACCAACTCAAAAATGCCGGCATCATCGACAAAGGCATGATCCCCAAGGTCGATAGCGCCGTCGCCGCCCTCCGCGCCGGTGTCGATAAAGTCTCCCTCGTCGATGGACGCACCAACCACGCCGTCCTGCTCGAGATCTTCACCGACGCCGGCATCGGTACCGAAGTAGCCCTTTGATCCAGCGCCACCAACCCAACCCCAACACCACCGTGCCCAATCATTACGAATCCATCCGGGAACTGTTCGATCAATACGTGCTCCCCACCTACGGCCGCTTCGAAATCGCCCTAACCCGCGGCCAGGGCTGCGAAGTCTGGGACGTCAATGACCGCCGCTACCTCGACCTCGGCAGCGGCATCGCCGTCTGCTGCCTCGGCCATGCCCACCCGGAAATCGCCGATGCCATCGCCGCCCAGGCCCGACAACTCATCCACGTCTCAAACCTCTATTACCAGGAACCCCAAGGCCGCCTCGCCCAACGCCTCGTCCAACACCTCGCCCCCGGCAAGATGTTCTTCTGCAATAGCGGCGCCGAAGCCAATGAAGGCCTATACAAGTTGGCCCGCCGCCACGGACAGGAGTCCGGACGGTTCGAGGTCATCACTGCACTGAACTCCTTCCACGGCCGCACTCTCGGTGGCATAGCCGCAACCGGCCAGGACAAGATCAAGCAAGGCTTCGAACCCATCATCCCGGGCTTCACCCATGTGCCCTACAACGACCTCGACGCCGTCCGCCAGGCCATTACCCCCGCCACCGCAGCCATACTC
>JBJOII010000259.1:0-3636 GCA_046047235.1 Verrucomicrobiota bacterium
CCAATATCCAATATCCCATCTCCCATCTCCCATATCCCATATCCCACTACCCCTTACCCCTTACCGCTTACCCCCCACCCCCATGAAAACCCTCACCCTCCGCCTCACCCTCACCCCCACCCTCGCCGCCACGCTCGCACCCCTCCCCGACAACCCCTACTTCACCCCCTTCAAACCCACCACCGCACCCGAATACCACTCCTCCTACCTCCAAAAAGGCGACCGACTCGCCATCTGTGGCGACTCCATCACCGAACAAAAGATGTACTCCCGCATCATCGAAACCTACCTCACCGCCTGCACCCCCGAACTCGAAATCACCGTCCGCCAATACGGCTGGAGCGGTGAACGCGCCCCCGGCTTCCTCAACCGCATGACCAATGACGTCCTCCGCTTCCACCCCACCATCGCCACCACCTGCTACGGCATGAACGACCACCGCTACGTCCCCTATACCGACGCCATCGGCGAAGAATACCGCACCACCTCCCAGGCCATCATCCAATCCTTCAAACACCACCACGTCCGCGTCGTCCAAGGCTCCGCCGGCCCCGTCGGCAAAATGCCCCACTGGGTCCAATCCGCCACCGGAACCGTCACCGACCTCAACCTCAACCTCCTCAACCTCCGCAATATCGACATCGACCTCGCCGAAACCGAAAACGTCCGCTTTGCCGACGTCTTCCTCCCCATGTTCGTGCAGGGCTTTGAAGCCCAGCAACAATGGGGCACCAACTACATGGTCCCCGGACAGGACGGCGTCCATCCCGGCTGGGCCGGCCAAACCATCATGGCCTACGCCTTCCTCAAAGCCATGGGCCTCTCCGGCGAAATCGGCACGTTCACCGTCGACCTCGCCCAAGGCACCGCCACCGCCTCCTCCGGACACCAGATCCTCCAGGCCGACAAAACCCACATCACCGTCAACAGCTCCCGCTACCCCTTCTGCGCCACCGGCGCCACCAACGACGACAACTCCATCCGCTCCGGCATGACCCTCGTCCCCTTTAACCAGGACCTCAACCGCCTCACGCTCATCGCCAAAAACACCACCGCCCCCACCTACACCGTCACCTGGGGCAAGACCTCCAAAACCTACTCCGCCACCCAACTCCAACACGGCATCAACCTCGCCGCCGACTTCGAAACCAACCCCTTCTCCACCGCCTTTAACCAACTCGACGACGCCGTCGCCAAAAAACAAGCCTACGAAACCCGACAAATCAAAGACCTCTTCCACGGCCCCGAAGGCCGCACCAACCCCGACCTCACCGCCCAGCTCACCGAACAAGTCCGCTCCCCCCTCGCCCACGCCATCCAACACGCCCTCCAACCCCTCCAACACACCATCTCTCTCACTCCGCGCGACTCCGCCGCGCAGAGGTAGGAGCTAGAAGCTGGCAGCTGGAAGCTAGGGCCATGCTGCCGCACTCCGTGCGTCGGTCCGTCAGTCCGTCGGTCTAGTCACGCGCGGCTGGGGCCGCGCAACAAAACCCGCGCCTCACCAGAGGCGCCTATATAGACTGACCTACTGACATACTGCTTGCCCTACGGAGCTCGCAGAGCGAAGGAGGGACGCACCGGATTTGCGCCCCGCGCAAATCCATCGCTCACCCCTCCAAATCGCTATCGAAATCGCTATCGGGATCGAAACGCGCCTCCGGCGTAAGAACCCAGGAGAGCGGAGAGAGAAGAGCGTCCGCGCGACTCAGTCGCGCCCAGTGTTTCGGAGTTTCTGAGTTTCCGAGTTTCGGAACAACTAGTGCCGCGTCTGCGGCACCACTGGATTTCGCGCAGCGAAATCCACAGCGAAATCCACTACGTGCACCCTCGTAATGCGATCCCGCGACGCCAAGGCTATCATCAACACCATGTCAGCCGAACCCGACACACCACCACCACCCGACCTCTCCCGACGCGACCTCGGCGCCCTGAACCGACTCCACGCCCTCCTCCCCACACTCACCGATACCCAAATCGCCAACCTCAACGCCGAAAAACTCGCCCGCTACACCAACTGCACCCGCCGCGCCCTCACCCGCCTCCTCACCCTCACCGCCGACCAAACCTTTCCCCGACTCAAAATGCGGCTACGCCTCGAACTCGCCGCCCGACTCCTCACCTCCACCGACCTCAAAGTCAGCGCCATTGCCCGTCGCGCCGGCTTCTCCCAACTCGCCGTCTTCTGTTCCTACTTCAAGCGCCACCACCAGAAAACCCCGACGCAGTGGCGAGACAGCGCTTAGGCGCTGTCGCGCCAGTACCTCGCCCCCACGCGCCTCCGGCGCGCGGATCTAGGAGACAGGAGAGAGAAGAGCGTTGGCGCGACTCGTCGCGCCCAGTGTTTCGGAGTTTCTGTGCTTCAGAACAGCTACGCGCCGCAATGCGGCGCCACTGGATTTCGCGCAGCGAAATCCACAATCCACCGAAGCCCGCCCCAGCGGGCGACAGATCCTGAGTAAGCGACAACGTCGCGCAGCGAAGGATACAGAAGGGGACGGACCCGCCGGGAGGCGGGTACTGCGAATCCGGCCTCGGCCGGATTCGCTCACTCCACCGCCACCGCCCGATAAAACAACCCCGGCCCCGCCACATCCTCCCCATCCTCAAAATCCCAAAAGTTATCCACCGTCAACCGCTGCGTCGCAATCACCTCCCAGTTCACCAAATCACTCGACCGCTCCACCGCATACGTCGCCCCCAACGTACCCCGAATCGTCAATACCCGACGCCCCGCCTCCACCCCTGCCGGACGAAACATCAACGGCGCCGTCGTCGGATCCTGCAACGCATACTGAAAACTCGGACCCAGAATCGCATCACACTCCTCAATCCCCGTCGGATAAATCAACCCCGCCGAAATCTCATACACATCCTCCAACGGCGTTACCGCCGACCCAAACACGGCCTCGTCCGTGTAGACATGCGGAAACACATCCACCGCCACCGGACGATACGTCGCCACCACATACTCCAAACCCGACTCCAAAAAGAACGGCGACACCTCCACCCACCGCGTGCCCGATTCCAACCGCGCCGCCGTTCCGCTCGGCACCTGAGCTTCAAACAGCAGCAACATCGTCGTCGCACTGAACACCCCCACCCGATAACTCGACGTCAGCCCGTCCTCATCCTGATCCCAGATCCCCAAGTGCGTGACCCAAATACTCTCGTCCCCCACCCGGAACAACGTCCCCACCGTCTCCTGTTCATACGGATAATCAAACACCTCCGGTGCGGCAAACGTGGCAAACACCTCGCCCGTTGCCCGTTCCACCTGAGCCAGTCCCAGCACACATACACACACCGCAGTCAGTACATTTCGCATTTCAATCAGGAGTTAGGATTCAACCACACTTCAAACAGGGTTCCTGGTCGTCGTACCGACCAGGAACCCCCTCCGGCTCACACCGAACACACAACGCTGTGAGACCGGAATCCGAGTGCCTCTGACCAGGCACCAACTCCCGACCCTATCACCCTTTCACCACCTCCAACTGAGAACTTCATTTCCACCCACGAACTCCCACCTAACCCCCCACTTGCACGATACTTAGCCCAAGTAAGAGTCATGGATGACCCCGCGGAGGACAGCGCCACGCGCCCAGGGCGCGTCGTAGCTGGTAGCTAGTAGCT
>JBJOII010000260.1:0-3132 GCA_046047235.1 Verrucomicrobiota bacterium
CGGCAAGCCCAGGGCCTGCATCCCGCGAGCGAGGGTGATGGATTGGTGAAGGACCCGGTCTTTCTCCCAGATGGCGGGAAGGAGCATGGCCTGAAGATCAACCACGATGAGACCGGTGTGGGGACGTCGAATGCGATGGGACATGGTGGGTGTATGGGGTTTGGAGATTGGAGGTGTGATAGCAGAGGTTGGGGTCTGAGACGAGCGGGATTGCGTTAAGCGCAGAGCGCTAAGCGGTAAGGGCGAAGCGGTGCGAGGTAGGTGAAATGATTTGCGGCCGACACGCAGGTCGGCCCTACCTGTGCGAGATACGATGCACCATGCGGAACGTGGCTCAGAATCCTTTGCCGAAGGTGATACCCATGACGAGGACCGTGGTGTGCTTGAGGAAGTCGACGGAGAAGTCGGGTGAGATGGTGAATCCGGCAACAGGGATATCGTAAGTGACGGAGACGCGGCCCATGAATTCGGCTTCGCTTTCAGCGACTTCGAAACCGGGGCCGACCGCGAGCTTCAGGGGTTCGATGGGACGGAAGCTGATGGGGAGGGCGAAGGCGGCATCGCGATGATTTTCGTGGAGGAAGACGGCTTCGGCGATACCGCCGATACCCCATTGTTTGCTGAGGCGGTTTTCGTATTCGATCCCGATGGCGGCGCCGCTTTCGGTGTGTTCGTCCTTTTCGTAGCGCACGGCTGCGCCCATGAGGAGGCCGAGGTGATGTTTGTGGTATTCGTGGGAGTGCATTTCGGCAGCCTCTGCAGAATTTGAGGCGACATCTGTATCTGCGGGTCCAGCCAGGGCAGGCAAGGTACTGAGGAAAGTGGCAACGACGAGGGCGAGAAGCGTGTTCTTGTTCATGTTAGGCCGATCGGGTGCATTATTAGAGCCACGCAAAGTCCAGCGCGATATTAAAGTTGATAACAAGCGGGCAAAGCGGCAAGGGGCAAGGGGTAGGCGCGGAGATCTGGCTGTCCACCATAGTCGGGAGCACGCAGGCGGAAGGGCTGGGGGCGTTAGGAGGATGCTGTGAAGATTCGGTGAGCTACGGATCCGCTGCGCTGGGGCCGCCTGGGCATGGGAGGAAGCATTGATTTGCGGCCGGCATGCAGGTCGGCCCTACGTGTGAGAATGGGTGGTCATGCCTGGCGGGCAGTCGGTCTACCTCTCTCCTCTCCCCCAAGTAGTGACCGTTTCGTGCAACCACTCTCTCCCCTCTTCCCTCTCCTGACTCAGGGACTTCGCACTGGCTAACGTGTGGGGGTGGGGGTAGGTTTTGCGGGTCAGCATGTTTGGATAAGAAGCGCGAGGAATTGTCATGTCACAAGCGATCATTGATCCGGCTGAGGTGCGTCGTTTTGCCGACGAGCTGAAGCGGTTTAACCAGGACATCCAGGACCGGATGGGTTTATTGCAAGCGCGTTTTGCGTCGTTGGGGGACACGTGGCAGGACCAGGAGCACACGCGTTTTGCGGACGAGTTTCAGCGGACCTTGCGGGCCATGGCGAAGTTTGTGGAGGTATCGAACCATCATGTGCCGTTTTTGCTGAGGAAGGCGCGTCGGATTGAGGATTACCTTTCGCAGAAGTAGCGGTGTGATGGATATGCGCATTTCCGACTGATATGGCGGGCCAGGCTCATGTAGGGTCGATTGCAGCGCTGGATGATTTCCGGTCGAAGCTGCTGGTGTACTTGTCCAAGGCGCAGCGGGTCCTGGATGACGCTTCGCAGGATGTGGTAGGGACGCGGATTTGGCTGCAGACAGACCGGCAGCTTTATTGGAAACGCGAGTTGCGCCGGCGGGAGCATGTCCTGGCGCAAGCGGAGCAGGAGCTGATGAGTGCGCGGTTATCGGAGGCGCAGGGGGCAATCCAGGATCGCCGCCTGATGGTGCAGCGGGCACGGCGGGCGTTGGAGGAAGCGCAGGACAAGCTGCGCGGGGTGAAGGGCTGGTTGGGGCGCTATGATTCGGAGGTGGAATCGGAGCTCAAGGCGGCGCAGCAGTTGCGGCAGATCCTGGCGAGCGACATGCGCAAGGCCGTGGCGTTTCTGGAGACAGCGAGCGAGACGTTGTCGGATTATGCGGGGATGTCCCCTACGCCCCTGGAGACTCCAGGGACGGGGAACAGTGGCGCCGGGCCGGCTGATGACGGGGAGGTGAAGCCGTGAGTGCTGGCGGGCATGCGGCGCGTTTGCATGCGTTGACGCAGGATTTGTTGCAGCGCTGGCGGCAGACTCGCGAGGTGTGGCGGGATGCGAAGGCGCGTGAATTTGAAGAGCGGTATTTGCGGGAGCTGGAGGCGGCCGTGACGGCTGCTGGCCATGGCATGGAACAATTGGAGCATGTGCTCCGGAAGATCAGGCATGACTGCGAGTAAGTTTGCGGGGGTGGACAAGACCCTGGATTTGTTGGACCGGCTGACGTCGGGTGCGGCGGATTGTCGCGCCCGGGCTGAGCGGCTGGAGAGCGACCGGCAGCGACGGGCGGCGCGGAGTGAGTCCCAGCAGCGGGTGGCGCTAAGGGAACTGGAGCGCGAGCTACGGGTGGCGGAGGAAGCCGTGCGCGAATCGGGTGCCGAGCGTGAGGCGCAGCTGCGTTCAAGGCATGAGCGTCGGGCGGATTGGATCCGGCTTGCGGGAGAAGCTTCGCGCAAGCAGGCAGAGGAAGAGATCACGCAAAAGGAATCGCGCGAGGTTTTTCGTTTACAGCGTGAGCTGTTGCAGGTGGGGAAGGACCAGGAGGCGGGCAGAAAATCAGCGGATGCGACGTTGGCGGAGCGGCTGGGGGAGTGGGAACCCGCGCATGCGGGGGCGGAGGCTTTGGTGCTGTCGGTGGACCGGGCGACCGGGCTTTCTCGGGGTATGGCTCACTGAAGGGATTATTGCGGACGCCACTGGAGGAGAGCGTGAACCTGCCGGCAGCGTTGTCCGCGGAGCTGATAAGTGAATCGGCGAAGTTGGGTGACTCGCTGGAGCAGGCCTTGGGAAGGTTTCGCAGGTCGCCATTGCCATGGGCATTCAGTGTGGTTTCACCGTGGTGGATGGCGGGCTTGAGTCTGGTGGCGGTGGCTGCCGCGGTGTTGTTGTTGCCGCGGTTCACCGATGTAAGCCTCGACTGGAAGAAGGCGGGTATT
>JBJOII010000261.1:0-1408 GCA_046047235.1 Verrucomicrobiota bacterium
CCGCCATCACCATCAATACACCCGCCGTCAGCAACATCGTCACCGAGTTCCGAAAATATGGGATCAATAAATACCCAATCAGTAAGGTCCCTAAAAAACTCCCCACGGTGCTCACCGCCGATAACCGCCCCACACTCCCACCCACAGTCGAAACCGACGCCGTCACAAACCGGATCAAAAACGGTGTCGTCATCGCCATCAAGGACAGCGGCACAAAGAACAACGCAGCCGACGCCAGAAAAGACCCCGCCGCCAACGGAAGATCCAGACAGGCATTCGCTACCGGACGCAAAACCAATGTCACCAGACACAAATAAACCGCCGCCACCAGCAACGCCCCATACAACCACCCCAATCGCTGAACCCGATCCGCCTGCCGCCCTCCCCAGTAATAACCCGCCGCCAAAGCCACCAGGGTCACCGCAATCTGCGCCGTCCAAACAAAATGCGAGGTCCCCACAAATGGCGCCAGCATCTTCGCCCCCAGAATCTCCACCACCATGATCGCCCCGCCACTCACCGCCGCCGTGAGATGCACGTAACGCCTCAACCCGGGCGCCATCGCCCCCTCTGTCTGGGAAACTGGACTGCGTTTCACGCCAGCTTTCATAACGGGCAGCCCACGGATTTCAACGCCAATCCTCCAACACCCACCCACCCCACAGCCCGCAGCAACGCACCCCCCACCCCCCTCGCTTAGCCATTGATGCCTAGTCCCTTAGATACAAATCACCACCACCACTCCAAACCCCGCGTGTTGCCAGTAGTCAGACCCACCCCACCCATGCCATGCTCACGCCCGCCAGACACACCACCATGGGCAAATACTCGCAGGTCATGCTGATCGGACTGCAAAACACCCTCACCTATAGGGTGAATTTCCTCGTCCGCTCCACCTTCGGCCTCGTCCCCATGCTCGCCACAATCCTCGTCTGGAAAGCCATCTACGCCGACCGCCCCGCCGAGACAGCCATCGCCGGCTATACCCTCAACCAAATGATCACCTACTACCTGGTGGTCAGCCTCGTCGATATGCTCACCGCAGTCACCGACGACGATTGGCAAATCGCCGCCGATATCCGCGAAGGCAATATCAGCCAGTTCCTCCTCAAACCCATCAATTACCTCCTCTACCGACTTTGCCTCTACGGATCCGGCCGCGTCATCTACACCAGTGTCGCCATCATCCCCGTCGGCCTCTTCGCCTTCTTCCTCCGCGATCACCTCGTCCCCCCGGATTCACTACAGGCCCTCGCCGCCTTCGCACTCTCTATCACGCTCACCGCCCTGCTCCAGTTCCTCATCTCCTTCACCATGGCCATGCTCGCCTTCTGGATCCTCGAGGTATCAACCTTCATCTTCATCCTCTTCGCCCTCGAATTCCTCGCCGGCGGACACCTGTTCCCCC
>JBJOII010000261.1:1446-3132 GCA_046047235.1 Verrucomicrobiota bacterium
CCATCCAAACCCTCCTCTACCTCACCCCCTTCCCCTACCAAATGTTCTTCCCCGTCAGTGTCTACCTCGGACGCCTGTCCGGCCCCGAAATGCTCCAGGGACTCGCAGTCCAAACCGGCTGGGTCCTCATCGCAGCCATCATCGCCCGTGCCGCCTGGAACCGTGGCCTCAAAAAATACGCCGCCTTCGGTGGCTGATTCGCACATGGACCCCCACCCAAAACAAAAAGGACGGCTCCAACAAATGCTGGGCGTCTATGCCATGCTCGTCCGCAACGCCCTCGTCCGGGAAATGACGTTCCAAATCAATTTCCTGCTCTGGATCATCGTCGAACTCGCCTGGTTCGCACTCCAGCTCTGCTTCATCCACGTCCTCTACCTCCATACAGAAAGCATCGCCGGCTGGTCCCGCTACCAGGTCATCCTCCTCGTCGGAACCAGCCAGTTCATCCAACAAATCTTCCAGGCCTTCTTCCTCGTCAATTGCACCCACCTCTCCGAATTAGTCCGAACCGGCAAACTCGACTTCCTCCTCCTCCTCCCCGTCAATTCCCGGTTCATCGTCTCCATGCGCCAACTCGACCTCGGCGCCCTCGTCAACGCCGCCTCCGCCCTCGCCGTCATGGCCTACGCCGGCCACCACCTGCAACTCCAACCCACCAGCCCCCAAATCCTCACGTTCGCCGCCCTCTGCCTCACCGGCGTCCTCATCCACTATTCCCTCATGTTTATCCTCGCCTGCGTCAGCTTCTGGACCGTCCAGGCCCAAAGCATCGTCTGGGCCTACTATAGCCTTTTTAACCTCGCACGCTGGCCCGATACCGCCTTCCGCGGCACGTTCAAGGCCATCTTCACCTACGCTATCCCTATGCTGCTCGTCGCCAATGTCCCCGCTAAAGTCCTCACCCAAACCCTCCAGTCCCCCACGGAAATACTCCTCGTCCTCCTCATGACCGCCCTCTGCGCCCTCGCTTCGGAACTGTTCTGGAAACTCTCCGTCCGCCGTTACACCAGCGCCAGCTCCTGATTCCCAGCTTTTGCCTTGCCTCCTCAGCAACATAATCTAGCGTTCAAAGGTCAGAAGCGTTGCCCTATGACTCGTAAGCCCATCTCCCCCATCCTACTGGCCCTCCTCCTGTTCACCCTCGGACCGGCAACCTCTCCGCTCGCCTCCCCCCAACAACCCGTAGCCACCGATACCAACATCCTCACCATCGGCTCCAATACGCTCGTCCAACCCGCCGAACCCACAACCACCCCGGAAAATACCGCCGATACCCCCACCACAGATACCCCCAACCCCGAAGACCAACCCGCCGATACCAACGCCATCCCCCTTATCCCCCTCCAACCCGCCACCCCCACTACCCCGCCACTCACTCGTAACGACGTCGTCGAAGCCGCTCGCGAAACCCTCACGCCAGCCATGGACGCCGTCTCAAACCGAATCGATGCCCTGGAAAAACGACTCGCCGCCCAATACCAGGAAACCATGAACGGCCGCCTCGACGCCATCACCCAAAGCCTCGAGGCGCAAAAACGCGAAACCGCCACGGCCGCCCGCGAAAATACCCGCACCATCCTGATCGTCGCCGGTTGCTTCGCCGCCGCCGTCCTCTTCGGTATCCTCCTCGCCGCCCTCATCCTCTCCCGCTCCGTCCAACGCGTCTACGAAGTCGTCATCAAA